>NZ_JBFTJF010000004.1:0-383722 GCF_056395305.1 Variovorax sp. 10L426
CGGTTGCTATCACCGCCGGATCTGCACTGCTGCCCTACGCCGCTGAATACGTGGCTGTCAATGGAGCTGCTGGCGCCGGCGCAGCCAATTCGAGCGTGATGTACACGCTCATCTACCAGTAATTTCTGGTAGCCCGGAAGCGCGCCGCCCGGCGCGCTTCCTCCCCCTCTTTATTCCTTATTACCAATTCGGACCTGCAATTCCGATCCACTACCACCATGAAGCAAATCTTTAAGACTTTCTTGGCCGCTGGCGTGCTCGCGCTGGGGGTGGCTGGCGCGCTGCAAGCGCAGGCGTCCGTCGTTGTGGGTGGTACGCGGGTCATCTATAACGCCAAGGATCGCGAGACCACGGTCAAGCTCAGCAATGAAGGCAAGTCGCCCGCGCTGACGCAGATCTGGATCGACAAGGGCGATCCCAAGGCGGCCCCCTCAAGCATCCAGGTGCCGTTCACCGTGACGCCTCCCGTGGCGCGTATTGACCCCGCCAAGGCGCAGACCTTGCGCATTATTTACACCGGCGAGCCGTTGCCCCAGGACAAGGAGTCCGTGTTCTGGCTCAACGTGCTCGAAATTCCTCCCAAGGCATCTGCTGATCAGGCGGATACCAACAAGCTCCAGATGGCATTCCGCACTCGCGTGAAGTTATTCTTCCGGCCCGCGAGCCTCGAAGGCAAAGCGAGCGAGGCGCCTGCGCAGATCGCCTGGCGCCTGGTTCAGGACGGCAATCGGCCTGCGCTCGAAGGGCGCAATCCCACGTCCTATCACGTGTCCTTTTCTTCTTTGAAGCTCATCGGCGGCGGCAAGGAAGCTCAGTTCGATGACGGCGGAATGATCGGCCCGGGCGAGACGAAGGTCTTCCCGCTTTCCGGCGATGTTCCGCAAGGGCCTGAGTCCAAGGTGCACTACCAGGCCGTCAACGACTATGGCGGCACGACCGCGGGTGATGCGGTGCTTGGCGCACCGGCTTCCTCCTCTTCGAAGTAGGCCGCGTAGGCCAATTCCGGGCAAGCCCCGGCCCTCTTTTCTCTCCGTTCCCAATTTCAACATGCCGCATGCGCCGGCAGGGGATCGTCTCGCCTCAATTTTCACGACAACACTCCGATGCAAGCATTCAACGATCAGACTCTCCGGTTTCGGCTGCGCCCCACGAGCGCGCTGGTGTTGTCCTTGTTTGCAAGCGTCGGTGCCTGGGCTGACAGTGGAAATGCGCCTGCCTCCACCGCGGTGGCCCAGGTGGAATTCAACGACTTGTTTCTGCAACAGCCTGGCGGTGCCCGGATCGACTTCAGCCGCTTCAACAAGGGCAACGTCGCACTCCCGGGTAGTTACCGCGTCGACCTCTACGTCAACCAGGCATGGCTCGGGCGCTCGGAGGTGACGCTGCGCCAGATCGGTGATGACAGCGCCAACGTGCAACCCTGCTTCGACCGGGCCTTCCTTGAGCGCATTGGCGTCGACCTGACCAAACTCACCCCCGAGGTCAGCACGCGCCTGGAAGCCGGCGGCGACGCCTGCACGCCCCTCTCGGAACTGGTCACGGACGCCACCGCGGCATTCGACAACGGCGAGCAGCGGCTCGACATCAGCGTGCCTCAGATCGCGATGGTCCGCACGGCACGTGGCTATGTCGACCCGAAGTATTGGGATGACGGCGTGACGGCCGCCCGGCTGCAATACAACGCCAACACCTACTGGGCGGAGAGCGCAGGGCAATCGTCCGCGCAAAGCTATATCGGGCTGAATGGCGGCGTCAACGTTGGTGCGTGGCGCTTTCGTCACAGCGGCAGCCTGACCAGCGGCGATCATGGCGGAACCCGCTACCAGAGCGTGCTGACCAACGCGCAACGCGGCATCACTTCGATAAAGAGCCAGTTGGTTGTGGGCGATGCCTATACCGACGGCTCGATCTTCGACAGCGTGGGCTTTCGCGGCGTGCAGCTGGCCAGCGACGACCGCATGTACCCTGAGTCGCAGCGCGGCTACGCCCCAGTCGTGCGCGGCATCGCGAGCACCAATGCACGCGTGCAGATCCGCCAGAGGGGCAACATCATCTATGAGACCACCGTGGCGGCCGGCGCGTTCGAAATCAACGATCTCTATCCGACGGGCTATGGTGGCGACCTGGAGGTCATCGTGACTGAGGCCGACGGCCGCGTGCGCATTTCCACAGTGCCCTATGCAGCCGCCGTGAACTCGCTGCGTGCGGGCTTGACGCGCTACAACGTCACCGTGGGCCAGTATCGCAATACCAGCGTGCAGAGCACGTCGATGATGTCCCAGGCCACCGTGCAGCACGGTTTCAACAACCTGGTGACAGGCTACGGCGGCCTGACGCTCACGCAAGGCTATGCGGCCGGCGTGTTTGGCGCCGCGCTGAATACCGACTTTGGCGCCTTCGGCGCCGACATCACCCATGCCAGCACGCGCCTGGAAAACCAGCCCGACCGCAACGGGCAAAGCGTTCGGCTGAGCTATAGCAAGCTGCTCGAACCCACCAACACCAATCTGACGGTGGCGGCCTACCGCTATTCCAGCCGTGGGTATTTGAGCCTGTCCGACGCGATGGCGCTGCGCGACCTGGACAGTCGCGACATGGGATATGCCGCGAACGACACTCAGCGCGGCAGGCTGCAGTTGGTCTTGAACCAGGCCTTGCCCAAGGGTTATGGCTCGCTCTACGCATCCGGCTCCAGCCAGACCTACTGGAATCGCGGCGGCACCGACACGCAGTTTCAAGTGGGCTACAACAACAGCTACAAGCAGATCAACTACGGCGTCTCTGCAGTGAGAGAGTACAACCCGGCGGCCCGCAAGTGGGACAACCGCGTGATGCTGAACCTCAGCATTCCGTTCGGCGGTGGCCGGCATCCGGTGTATTCGACGACCAACTTGCAGCGCGACAAGAACGGGGACACCAGCGTCCGGCAATCGGTGACCGGTGCGTATGGCGAGGACAACGCCCTCAGCTATGGCCTGAGTGCGGCTCACAGCGGCGGCGCCGGCAACACGACCAGCCTGGGCGCCAACGTCGCCTACGCTTCTCCGATGGCCACGGTCACCGGCAATGCCAGCAAGAGCAACTCGTATTCGCAAGTTGGCGCTGGTGTTTCGGGGGCGGTCGTTGCCTACGCCGGTGGCGTGGCCTTCACGCCGAACGCGGGTGACACCGTGGCCATTGTCGAAGCCAAGGATGCAGCCGGCGCACGCGTTACCAACGGCAGTGGTCTGCGGGTGGACCCGTGGGGCCACGCGATTGTGTCGAATCTGGTGCCGTTCGCGAGCAATCAGATCGAAATCGACCCCAAGGGCCTGCCGGTGAACGTGGAACTCAAGTCCACGGAACAGCGCGTCGCCCCGACATCGGGCGCGGTGGTGGTCGTCAAGTTCGATACGGACAACACCGGCCGGGCAGCGATCATCAGCGCCAAGGCCAGCGATGGCACGCCGCTGTCGTTCGGTACGGAGGTGTTCGATGCCGAGGGGAACAACGTGGGCACCGTGGCGCAGGGGGGACGGATCATCGCGCGCGGCCTGAAGAGCGACAGCGGAACCCTGACAGCCCGTTGGGGCCAGGACGATCAATCGACTTGCTCGCTGGGCTACACCTTGCCTCCTGGCGACAGTCAGTCTGCATCCTATGTGGCTTTGGATGCCGACTGTCGATAGATCATTCCCAGGAGATTTTTCTGGGGAATACTTACTTCCGAAAAGAATTGCGATGAGATTTAACAGATATTCGACGCGGTGGCACGCCATCGCCAATACGGCAGGGCAGCGCCCGACGATTTCGTTGGGGCACAACTTATTGCGCAGGATTGATCTATGAAAAAGGTAATTCAGATATTTCTAGGCATTGTGATGGCTGTAGCCGGTTCATCTAGCGTCCAGGCGGCGTGCCGCGCTATTAACTTTGGTAGTGCGGATTATAATATGGCCACCATCCCTGTTATTGACGCCGCTGCTTCCGCCGACCTGCCGGATGGTGCAATTCTATTTTCTACCACTGTAAGCACCAGAACCACCGGTTCTTTAACGATTGCAGGATGTGCTGGCAAGCAAGTGAGGATCGACCTTTATGGCATTAGTGGGCCGCATAACACCACACCTTCGGGAATCCCAGGGATCGGAGCGCGTTTGGTGTGGACTGGCCAGGGCAATATCTTTTACCAGCTCGCTTTTCCGTCAGGATATCTTCCCCAGACTTCGACGAGCCCTTTGTCTGCCAGCAGTCAGCTCAGTTGGGCGGGGAGCCTGACCTTAGAGTTGGTCAAGACGGGTCCGCTGTCGGCCGGACGCTATACTTTGGCCCGAATTGCGTTTTACCTTGCAGTGGTGGGTGACAGCCTGGACCTTACCCCTTGGGGTTACATTTACGGTCTCTCAGGCCCTACTTCTCCCATTATTGAAGTCAGACAGAATCCGACCTGTAGTGTGTCCTCTCCTTCGATGCAAGTGTCATTAGGCAGCGTCCCGATTCGCAATTTCTCCGGGGTCGGGAGTACATCGCCACAATCACAATTGTTCAATATCCAACTTGCCTGCTCGGGCGGCGACACTGGGGCAACGACCAAGGTCTTCACCACATTGACTGACCAGACCAATCCTGCGAATGAGTTGGACACCTTGTCATTGGCCTCGGGTTCCACTGCAAGCGGTGTCGGAATCCAGGTGCTGAGCGGTACTACCCCCATCAAGTTCGGACCGGATTCGTCCGCAGCCGGGAACACCAACCAGTGGCAAGCAGGGAGCACCGGAAACGGGGCTTTCAACATTCCGTTGACGGCACGTTACGTCCAGACGGCCCCGACAATCACTGCTGGTTCAGCGAATGGCTTGGCGACTTTCACGATGAACTACCAGTGATAGGAGCCTGTTCAAAGTCTCGTCGTCAGGGCGATGCACAGATCAAGCTCGCCGGAACGACGGATTGATCAGAACGTGGGACGGAACGCGGCAGCAGGTAGCATTTCGCCCATGCAAAAAATCCAACTCGGTCAGAGCGACCTCCACGTCACGCCGATTTGCCTCGGCACCATGACCTTCGGTGAGCAGGTCAACGAGCCCACCGCGCATGCGATCCTGGATCGCGCCTTCGAACGCGGCATCGACTTTATCGATACGGCCGAGATGTACGCCGTCCCGACCCGCAAGGAAACCTTCGGCGCCACCGAGACCATCATCGGCAATTGGTTCGACAAGAATCCCGGCATTCGCCAGAAGATCGTGCTGGCGACCAAGGTTGCCGGTCCGTCACGCGGGATGCCATGGGTGCGAGAAGGCGGCGGCATGACGGCGGCCGATATCGCCGCCTCGTGCGAAGCCAGCCTCAAGCGTCTGAAGACGGACGTGATCGATCTCTACCAGATCCATTGGCCCGAACGCCATGTGCCCGCATTCGGCTCGATCTACTACGACCCGACGAAGGAAAGTTCCGCCACGTCGATCCATGAGCAACTCGATGCATTGGGCAAGCTCGTCAAGGCCGGCAAGGTGCGCGCGATCGGGCTGTCCAACGAAACGCCGTACGGTGTCCACGAATTCGTCCGGCTCGCCGAACAACACGGCCTGCCCCGCGTGGCGACCGTGCAGAACCTCTATTGCCTGATCGGCCGTGCGCTGGAAAACGGGCTCGACGAGACGATGCACCGCCTCGGCGTTTCGCTCCTGGCCTATTCGCCGCTGGCCTTCGGGCTGCTGACCGGCAAGTACGACGAAAGCGGCACCGAAGGGCCGTTGGCGCCCAAGGGTGCGCGCATCTCCAGCTACGAATCGGTGCGCAAGCAGCGCTGGGGCCGGGCGGATGCGCTCGCCGCTGCGCGCCGCTACAACGCGCTGGCAAAGTCGCACGGCCTCACGCCGGCAAAGCTCGCGCTGGCTTTCTGCTACACCAAGTGGCAGGTCGCGAGCACCATCATCGGCGTGACTTCGGTCGCGCAACTCGACGAAGACTTGGACGCCTGGGGCACGAAGCTTTCGCCCGAGTTGTTGGCGGAGATCGACAAGATCCGTTGGGAAATGCGGGATCCCGTAGCCTGACGACGAAGTGAGCAAGAAAACGCACGTCTCCGAAACGCCCGCGACGCAGATGCTGCGGGCGAACGGTATCGCGTTCACGGAGCACCCGTACGAGTACCTCGAGCACGGCGGCGCGCAACACAGCGCCGAAGTGCTCGGCTTCGACCCCTTCACGGTGGTCAAGACGCTCGTCATGCAGGATCAGGACGCCAAGCCGCTGATCGTGCTGATGCACGGCAACCGCACCGTCTCGACCAAGAACCTGGCACGGCAGATCGGGGCGAAGTCGGTCGAGCCCTGCAAGCCCGAAGTGGCGAATCGGCACAGCGGCTATCTCGTCGGCGGCACGTCGCCGTTCGGCACGCGCCGAGAGATGCCGGCCTATGTGGAGTCGACCATTCTCGAACTGCCCTGGATCGCCATCAACGGCGGGCGGCGGGGCTATCTGGTCGGGATCGATCCGCAGGTGTGCGTGAAGCTCCTGGGCGCGAAGCCGGTGCAGTGCGCGCTGGCAGAATAGCCGGCTGCCTCGTTCGGAGGCGCGCCGCCGGGATTGCCGGCCCGGAGACACTGTGAGTTCCTACTTTCCCTCGCTCGTCGCGATCGTTCTTTCCTACCTGCTCGGATCCCTGTCCTTTGCAGTGATCGTCAGCAAGTCGCTCGGCATGGCCGACCCGCGTAGCTACGGCAGCAAGAATCCCGGCGCCACCAATGTGCTGCGCTCGGGCAACAAGGGTGCTGCCCTGGCGACGCTGCTGCTCGACGCGCTGAAAGGGTGGATTCCGGTGTTCCTGATCCAGCACTTCGGCTCAGGGCTGGGGATGGGGCAGGGCGTTGCCGCGATCGCGGGCCTGGCGGCATTTCTCGGACACCTCTATCCGGTGTTCTTCGGTTTCCAGGGCGGCAAAGGCGTGGCCACGGCGGCCGGCGTGCTCGTCGGCATCGCCTGGTTGCTGGGGCTGGCCACCGGCGTCACCTGGCTGATCATCGCCGTCTTCTTTCGTTACTCGTCGCTGGCGTCCATCGTCGCCGCCTTTTTTGCGCCGGCGTACTACCTGATCGGCGGCGAAATCGCCTGGCCGCTCGACCTCACGGTGCTGTTGTCGCTGGTCTCGATCAGCCTGCTCTTGATATGGCGGCATCGCGAGAATATTCGCCGCATCGCGACCGGCACCGAGTCGAGGCTCGGCGCCAAGAAATAGACAAAGGAACAAGCATGGCCACCATTCAACGCTTTCATGTCGGTCCTCGCCTCAGCGAGACGGCCGTACACAACGGCACGATCTACCTGGCCGGCCAGGTGCCCGACGATACGACGCAAGACATTTGTGGCCAGACCGCCCAGGTCCTCGCCATGGTCGACCGCCTGCTCGCCGAAGCCGGCAGCGACAAGTCGCGCATCCTGATTGCGCAGATTTTCCTTGCCGACATCGCCGAGATCGGCGCGATGAACGAGGTGTGGGACGCCTGGATTCCCGCGGGCAACACGCCCCCGCGCGCGACGGTGCAGGCCGCCATGGCCAACCCAGCCTACAAGATCGAAATTGTCGTGACGGCCGCGGCGGCCTGAGCGTTCAGAACCGTTTCTCGAGGACCATCTGGTCGGCGTCGCGCCGCATGGAAAAGCGGCTGATGAAGCTGTTGCCGAGCAGGATGAAAGGCATGGGTTCCTGCGAAACGATGGCTTCGACGTCGTAGATCTCGACATCGCCGACGCGCACCGAGTTCAGCCGCACGCGATAGCCCTGCGCGAGACCGTTGGCGGTGTTCATCCGCACCGGCTCGCCCTTCGTGAAGTCGAGCCCGATGCGTTGCGCGTCGGCGGCCGACATGGAGACATTGGTCGCGCCGGTGTCCACCATGAAGGTGACAGCCCGGCCATTGATGGCCCCCTGGGTCATGAAATGCCCGCCGCTCGATACAGGCAGCACGATGCGGTTGCCGCCGCCCCCGCCGCCCCCGCCGGCACCTATGCTCGTCGGCGTATCCATGCGCAGCGCAATTCGCTTGCCGCCAGCTTCGACGGTCGCCTGCTCGCCCTGAAGAGCCAAGAGCTTGACGCCCTGGAAGGTCTCGCCGACTGCCACCGTCTTGGGCGCGCTGCCGTCCACGATCAGGATCGCGCGGCTCCCGATGGTGCCGGTCAGCATGACCGACTGCGCGTTGGCGAAAGTGCAGGCCGCCGCCAGCAGCAAGGGCGTAAGCGCCTTCATTGCGATTGACGCTCAGTCCCTGAAATTGTTGAAGGACAGCGGCATGTCCGGTACGTCCTTCTTGATCAGCGCCATCGCGGCTTGAAGATCATCCCGCTTGCCACCGGTGACGCGCACCGCGTCACCCTGGATGGCGGCCTGCACCTTGAGCTTGCTGTCCTTGATCAGGCGCTGGATCTTCTTGGCGGTCTCCGATTCGATGCCGTTCTTGACCTTGATGACCTGCTTGACCTTGTCGCCGCCGATCTTGTGGACGTCGCCCTTGTCGAGAAAGCGGACATCGACGCTGCGCTTCGTCAGCTTGGCGCGCAAGATGTCTTCGACCTGCACGAGCTGGAACTCGGCATCGCCGATCATGGTGATTTCCTTGTCCTTGAGCTCGACGGCAGCCGAAGTGCCCTTGAAGTCGAAGCGCGTGGAGATTTCCTTGGCGGTGTTCTCCACTGCGTTCTTGACCTCGGGCAAGTTGGGTTCACAAACAGTGTCGAAAGACGGCATGAAGGCTCCGGCGGCAACAAATTGAAAGGGCCACGCGCAGTGCCGCGCGGCGTGCGAATGCGACAATTCTCCCATGATCGTGGAGCACAACGTACCGCTGCAACAGCACAACAGCTTCGGTATTGTCGCGCGCGCCCAGCACATGGTGCGCATTGCCGGCGAAGCCGACGTTGCCGCGCTGCTGTCCGATGCGCAATGGGGCTCGGTGCCCAAGTTCGTGCTTGGCGGCGGCAGCAACATCGTGCTGACCGGCGACGTCAAACCGCTCGTGCTGAAGGTCGAGATCAAGGGGCGCAGGCTGGTCGAAGAGACGTCGCGCGCCTGGATCGTCGAGGCGGGCGCCGGTGAAATCTGGCACGACACCGTGCGCTGGGCACTCGAGCAGGGCTTTCCGGGGCTCGAAAATCTGGCACTGATTCCCGGAACGGTGGGTGGCTCACCGGTGCAGAACATCGGCGCCTATGGCGTCGAACTGCAGGATCGCTTCGACTCCCTCGACGCGATCGACCTCGAATCCGGCCGAACCTTTTCGCTCGACGCCGCGCAGTGTGCCTTCGGCTATCGCGACTCGGTCTTCAAGCATGTCGCCACCGGCGAGAACGATTTCGGTCTGGCGGGGCGGGCGCTGATCACGCGGGTGCGCTTTCATCTGCCCAAGCCCTGGAAGCCGGTGGTGAGTTACCTCGACCTTGAACGCAAGATGGCCGAAACCGGCAACTTCACGCCAAGCGCGATGGAAATCTTCGACTGGGTCTGCGCCATCCGCCGCGCGAAGCTGCCCGACTGGCGCGTACTCGGCAACGCCGGCAGCTTCTTCAAGAACCCGACCGTCACGCCGGAGCAGTGCGCCGACATCATTGCCCGCGACCCGAAGATCGTTCACTACCCAATGGCGGACGGCAGCATCAAGCTCGCAGCCGGCTGGCTGATCGATGCCTGCGGCTGGAAGGGCAAGTCGGTCGGAAACGCTGGCGTCTACGAGCGCCAGGCGCTCGTGCTCGTCAACCGCGGCGGCAAAGCCAACCCGGTCACGGGCGGCGAGGTGATGACACTGGCCAAGGCCATTCAGACCAGTGTCTACGAGCGCTTCGGCATCCGCCTGGAGCCCGAACCCGTCGTGGTCTGACCCCCGGCCGCGCGGAGCGCAGGCCCCTTCGTGAAACACCGCGGAACCGGCTCTGCCGGGCCGCTGGTGTTGCCCCTGGCAGGGGGTGGCAGCGACACGAAGTGCGCGAGCTTCGGGGCGAGCTTATTCTTCGTCGTTCTTTAGTTGGGGAAGCGACGCGCCCTGCGACGACGACAGCAGGCCCGCCCGCGCGTAGATCGCCAGCTTGTCCCGCGTATCGACGATGTCGAGGTTGCGCATGGTGAGCTGGCCGATGCGGTCGGCCGGCGAGAAGCTCGATTCGCCCTTTTCCATGGTCAGCCGCTCGGGCTGGTAGGTCAGGTTCGGCGACACAGTGTTAAGGATCGAATAGTCGTTGCCGCGGCGCAGTTCGACCGTGACCTCGCCAGTGATGGCGCGTGCCACCCAGCGCTGGGCCGTTTCGCGCAGCATGATGGCCTGCGGATCGAACCAGCGCCCCTGGTAGAGCAGGCGACCCAGCCGACGGCCATGGTCACGATATTGCTCGATGGTGTCCTCGTTATGGATGCCGGTCACCAGGCGTTCGTAGGCAATGAACAGCAGCGCGAGGCCGGGTGCCTCGTAGATGCCGCGGCTCTTGGCCTCGATGATGCGGTTTTCGATCTGGTCGCTCATACCCAGCCCGTGGCGGCCGCCGATGCGGTTGGCTTCCAGGATGATGTCGACAAGGCTCGAGTATTCGACGCCGTTGATTGCCACCGGACGGCCTTCGACGAAGCTCACCGTCACTTCTTCGCGCTTGACTTCGACCTCGTCATTCCAGAAGGCGACGCCCATGATGGGCTGCACGATCTTCATGCCGCTGTTCAGGTGCTCGAGATCCTTGGCTTCGTGCGTTGCACCGAGCATGTTGGAGTCGGTCGAGTAGGCCTTTTCCGCAGACATCTTGTAGGCGAAGCCGGCCTTCTGCATGAATTCCGACATCTCGGCGCGGCCGCCCAGTTCGTCGATGAAGGTCTGGTCGAGCCAGGGCTTGTAGATCTTCAGCGCCGGATTGGTCAGCAAGCCGTAGCGGTAGAAGCGCTCGATGTCGTTGCCCTTGTAGGTGCTGCCGTCGCCCCAGATGTGGACGTCGTCTTCCTTCATGGCCGACACCAGCATGGTGCCTGTGACCGCGCGCCCGAGCGGCGTCGTGTTGAAGTAGGTCAGGCCCGCCGTCGTGACGTGGAAAGCGCCGGCCTGCAGTGCGGCGATGCCTTCGGCGGCAAGCTGGGTCCGGCAGTCGATCAGGCGCGCCTTTTCGGCGCCGTAAAGCATCGCCTTGCGCGGGATTTCGTCGTAGTCGGGCTCGTCGGGCTGGCCGAGGTTGGCGGTGTAAGCGTAGGGAATGGCGCCCTTGTTGCGCATCCAGTGCAGCGCGGCGCTGGTGTCGAGGCCGCCTGAGAAGGCGATGCCGACCTTCTGGCCGGCGGGAACGTTCTGGAGGATGGTGGACATGCTCGATTCCCGGTTCAGCCGAAGTGGCAGATGTAGCTGTAGGGCTCGCCGCTCACGCGGATCTGGAAGCTGGCGTTGCCCGGCACGCTGAACTTCTCGCCAATGCCGGATGCCACCCACTCGCTGCTGCCCGAAAGCATGAATTCGCAACTGCCGCCGGTGCCTTCCATGATCTCTGGCGCGCCAGTGTTGAAGGTGAGGGTGGACGGCAGGATCACGCCGACCGATTTCTTGGTGCCGTCGGCGAGCGTGAGGCTGTGGCTCACGCATTTGCCGTCGAAGTACACGTTGGCCTTGGTCGATACCGAGGCGCTCTGGAGGAATTCGGTTGTGCTCATGAGATAGGAGGGCGTGGCACCGGTTGCGGTCGGCATCCGGCGGCGCGCCTTTGCCAGACGCGCCCTTGCAATGGTTGGAAAAGCCCGTGATTTTAGGCTTCCCGGCCGGCCCTCCGGCCTGATCCCGGACTCAGCGCCAGCGACCACCCCAGCCGCGCGAGTAGCCGAAGCCCAGCGAGATGCCGATCGGCGGGTAGGCGTAGGCCGGTGCGTAGGCTGGGCCGTAGTAGGCGGGGGCGGGGTAGTAGACAGGCGCCGGCTGTACGTACACGGGGGCGGGCTGTGCATACATGGGAGCGGACTGCGCGTAGCCCGGTGCCAGCGCCGGTGCACCACCGCCCGACACCACAAGGCCTTGCTCCGGAACGACGTTGTCCCAGTTCTGAGGCGCCGGGTTCTGTGCAATCTGTGATTGCGGTACGACTGGCGACGTCGTGACGCCGTAGTCGCCCATATCGACCGAAATGCTTGCTCCAGGGGGCGTTGCCGTGCGCGTCGAGTATTGGCGACCCGCGTATTCGTAGGTGACGTTGTAGCTGATATGCCCGTTCGATTCGGTCACGGGCGATGTGGAAATCACCCGTGCCAACACCTGTTCTGCGTGGGCCATCGTGGCGCCGCCTGCCAGAGCGGCGGTCAACACAGAGAGGGCCGATATCTTGCGAATGGTGTTCGTATTCATGTCAATAACTCCTGGAAATGGGACTGCCAGCCCCGCATGGTTGGATTTGACGCGTTGGGGTGGTTCGGGTTCAACCGTTTACACAACGTGGCTTTTCCATTGGTCGGCGTCGAACCCCGTCGTGACGCCTGCGGGGGATCCCCAATCGACCACCGGCCGCTTGATCAGGCTGGGATTGGCGAGCAATGCAGTGCGCGCCGAGAGGGCGTCGACCACGCCCGCGCGGGTGGCTTCGTCGAGCCGGCGCCATGTGGTTCCGCGGCGATTGACCAGCGCTTCCCAACCGGGCGCGCGGAGCCACTGGTCCAGTTGGGCTTCGGGGACGCCTTCTTTCTTGAAATCGTGGAATCGGTAGGCGACACCATGTTCATCGAGCCAAGCGCGGGCGCGCTTGACGGTGTCGCAGTTCGTTATGCCGTAGAGCGTTATCATCCCTCGATGATGCCTGGGGCCCGCGTCGGCGACAATTCCGGGCTCCATGAAAACCCTCGCCGAATGGCTCGCGCTCGCTGAGCGCCTGCACCCCAAGAACATCGAACTCGGGCTCGACCGCGTCCGCACCGTCGCCGAGCGGCTGGGCCTTTCCTTCGACTGCCCTGTCATCACGGTGGCCGGCACCAACGGCAAGGGCTCGACTTGCGCGATGCTCGAGTCGATCCTCACGCATGCGGGCTACCGCACGGCTGTCTTCACTTCTCCCCATCTGGTGCACTTCGAGGAGCGGCTGCGATTGCGCGGCCATGCAGTCGACGGGGTCGAACTCGCGGAGCACTTTGAAACGGTGGAGCGCGGCCGGGGCGATGTCGCGCTGACCTATTTCGAGTTCACGACGCTTGCCATCCTGCTGTGCATCGCGGCGAACAAGCCGGACGTCGCCATCCTCGAAGTTGGCCTCGGGGGACGGCTCGATGCGGTCAACATCGTCGATGCCGACTGCGGCGTGATCACCAGCATCGACCTCGACCATATGGACTTTCTCGGCCCCGATCGCGAGAGCATCGGTTTCGAGAAGGCCGGCATCCTGCGAGCCGGTCGCCCGGCAATCGTCAGCGATCCGGTTCCGCCGCAAAGCGTGATCGACCATGCCAACGCGATCGGTGCCGATCTCTGGCTCGTCGGACGTGACTTCAACGTGTCGGGCGACAAGCAGCAGTGGGGTTGGAGTGGCCGCGGCAGGCGCTACAGCGGCTTGGCCTATCCGGCACTGCGCGGTGCCAACCAATTGATCAACGCCGCCGGAGTGCTGGCTGCGCTCGAAGCCCTGCGGCAGCGGCTTCCGGTGACTGCGCAGGCGGTGCGCAACGGTCTGGCCATGGTCGAACTGCCGGGGCGCTTCCAGATCATTCCAGGCGAGCCGGCCTTGGTGCTAGACGTTGCGCATAACGCGCACGCGGTCGCCGCGCTGGCCGAAAACCTCGATGCAATGGGCTTCTACCCGACCACCCACGGTGTATTCGGTGTGATGGCCGACAAGGATCTGATCCCCATCCTGGCGCGGATCGGCCCGATGATCGACCGCTGGTATTTCACTGATCTGCCGACAGCGCGCGCCGCCAAGGCGGACGATCTGCTGGCCCGCTGGCAGGCGCAGAACACGCGCTCCGACACCAGCGGCAGCGTGCACCACGCTCCCATGGAAGCGCTGCAAGCCGCCATCGATCATGCGGACCCCACTGATAGAATCGTCGTCTTCGGATCGTTCTTCACCGTGGGTGGCGTGCTCGAGCACGGAACCCCTCGTCTGCGGGCCAGGCACTTGTCGTCGGACTCCTGAAACAGCCTGATTTCCGGCGCTTTTTCCACCTCACGCTGCACTCCATCAGGAAAACGAATTTCATGGCGTTCTTCAAGTTCCGCGCACGCGGTCCTCAGGGCAACGAAGGGCGAAACTCCGCCGTCGCCGCACCGCCGGCGGAGAGCATCGAAGCGATGCGTCGTCGCGCACGCCACCGGCTCGTCGGCGCCGCCGTGTTGGTGTTGATCGGCGTGATCGGCTTCCCCTTGTTGTTCGACACGCAACCGCGTCCGGTCGCGGTCGACATTCCGATCGAAGTCCCGGACCGCGCCAAGGCAAAACCCCTGACCCTGCCGTCGACACCGGCGCCTGCACCCGCGGCCTCCGGCAAGGGCGGCGGCGCCGCATCGGCCAACGGCAGCATCATCACCGAGGCTGCGGACGGCACCGAGATTCCGCCCGGCAAGGTCGCCGCCGCAACACCGCCTGCGGAAGCCAAGCCCGACCCGGCGCCCGAGACGAAGCCGGAACCCAAACCCGAACCGAAACCCAAGGTAGAAGCCAAGGCCGAGCCCAAGCCGGAAGCCAAGGCGGAGCCGAAACCCGCACCCCCCAAGCCGGCAGCTCCCGCC
This sequence comes from Variovorax sp. 10L426, assembly GCF_056395305.1. Lineage (NCBI taxonomy): Bacteria > Pseudomonadati > Pseudomonadota > Betaproteobacteria > Burkholderiales > Comamonadaceae > Variovorax > Variovorax sp. 10L426. The sequence continues at coordinate 14,700 of NZ_JBFTJF010000004.1, forward strand.
GACGATGGCGGCCGCGCACGCGCCTTGCTCGAAGGCAAGACACCCGTGGCGTCCGCAACCGCTGCAAAGCCTACCGCGACCACCAACGCTGACGAAAACGGCCGCTTCGTGGTCCAGGTCGGCGCCTTTGCCGATGCGGACAAGGCCAAGGAAGTGCGCCAGAAACTCGAAAAGGCGGGGCTCAAGACATATACGCACGTCGCGAAGACGGCCGATGGTGAGCGCACGCGTGTGCGCGTCGGTCCGTTTGCCACACGTGCGGAGGCTGACCGTGCTGCGGGCAAGGTCAAGGGCTTGTCATTGCCGGCAGCCATCCTCAGCTTGTAGCCAGCACCGATCGACGTGGCCCTCCTCGACTGGATCGCCGTCGCCCTGGTGGTGATTTCGATGTTGCTGGGATTGATGCGTGGCCTGGTCTTCGAGGTGATATTGCTCGCAGGCTGGGTGGCTGCCTTCCTGTGCGCCCAGTGGCTGGCGGAAGACATCGGCCGTTGGTTGCCTTTCGGCGACCCGGCCGCAACTTGGCGCTACGCGGCGGGTTTCGTGCTGGTGTTCGTGGCCGTGGCCTTCAGCGTGGGGCTGGTGGCTTCGCTCACGCGCAAACTCGTGGCGGTGATCGGACTGCGGCCAGTGGATCGTATTTTGGGCGGCGTCTTCGGCGTGGCGCGCGGCGCGACGGCGCTGCTGGCCGCCGCGGTGGTTGTTCATTTGCTGGCGTTGAGCGACAGTGCCTGGTGGCACGAATCGCGAAGCGCCATTGTTCTCGATGCGGCATTGCAGGGCCTGAAGCCCGCCTTGCCTGAAAAGTTGGCAAGCTACCTGCCCTGAGAGGATTGCTTCATGTGTGGAATCGTCGGCGTTGTCAGTAGCGCCCCCGTCAATCAACTGCTCTACGACGCGCTGCTGCTCTTGCAGCACCGCGGCCAGGATGCGGCCGGTATCGTGACGTTGCTGGAGCGCAAGTTCTTCATGCACAAGGCCAAGGGCATGGTGCGCGACGTGTTCCGTACGCGCAACATGCGCGCGCTGCCCGGTGATGTCGGACTGGGCCAGGTACGTTATCCCACCGCAGGCAATGCCTACAGCGAGGAAGAGGCCCAGCCCTTCTACGTGAACGCGCCTTTCGGCATCGTGCTGGTACACAACGGCAACCTGACCAATGCGCATGCGCTGCGGGCCGAACTGTTCTCCACCGACCACCGCCACACCAACACCGAGAGCGATTCCGAAGTGTTGCTCAACGTGCTGGCGCACGAGATCGATCGCGCGACGCGTGGCGGCGCGCTCAAGTCGGCAACGCTGTTCGATGCGGTGCGCAACGTGCACAGGCGACTGCGCGGCTCGTACGCTGTGGTGGCGCTGATCGCGGGCCATGGCCTGCTCGCGTTCCGCGATCCCTACGGCATCCGCCCGCTTGCCATCGGCCGCGGCGCCGACGGCACCGTGATGGTCGCCAGCGAATCGGTCGCGCTCGAAGGCTCGGGCCATGTGTTCGAACGCAACATCGGGCCGGGCGAGGCGGTGTTCGTCGATCTCCAGGGGCAGGTGCATGCAGAGCAATGCGCCGATTCCCCGACGCTCAAGCCGTGCATCTTCGAGTTTGTCTATCTCGCGCGGCCGGATTCCGTGCTCGACGGCATCTCCGTCTATCAGGCCCGTTTGAACCTCGGCGAGACGCTGGCCAAGCGCGTGGTCTCGACCGTGCCGCCCAGCGAGATCGACGTCATCATTCCAATCCCCGAATCGAGTCGACCGAGCGCCACACAGCTTGCTCACCTGCTCGGCGTTCCGTACCGCGAAGGCTTCGTGAAGAACCGCTATGTGGGTCGCACCTTCATCATGCCGGGCCAGGGCGTGCGCAAGAAGTCAGTGCGCCAGAAGCTGAATGTGATCGGCAGCGAGTTCAAGGGCCGTAACGTGCTGCTGGTCGACGACTCCATCGTTCGCGGCACCACCAGCCGTGAGATCGTGCAGATGGCGCGCGATGCCGGTGCACGCAAGGTGTATCTCGCGAGCGCTGCGCCGCCGGTACGCTACCCCAACGTCTACGGCATCGACATGCCCACCAAGGATGAGTTGGTGGCGCACGACCGCACCGTCGAACAGATCCGCGAACTGATCGGCTGCGATGCGCTGATCTACCAGGATGTCGATGCAATGAAGCGCGCCATCGGTTCGCTGAATCCCAAGCTCGACGGGTTCGATGCATCTTGCTTCGACGGCGTCTATGTGACGGGCGACATCGACACGGAAGCCATCTCGCGAATGAACGGAAATCGTCCCCGCGTCGAAGAGACCGAAGAGGATTCCTCGCGTCTCGCGCTGCCCAATCTGAGCTGAAACAACGTGGCCGACCAACCCCTGCCACCCGGACTTCACCGCGACACGCTCGCGGTGCGCACCGCGCTGGAGCGAAGCCAGTATGGCGAGAATTCCGAAGCACTCTTTCTGACGAGCAGCTTCGTGCAGCCCGACGCCGAGACTTCGGCGCGTCGGTTCGCCGGCACCGAAGAAGGCTTTACGTACACGCGCACGTCCAATCCGACGGTGGCCAGCTTCGAGCGACGGCTGGCGGCGCTCGAAGGCACCGAGGCTGCCATCGGCGCGTCCAGCGGGATGGCCGCCATCCTCATGATGTGCATGGGGTTGCTCAAGGCGGGCGACCACGTCGTGTGCTCACGCTCGGTGTTCGGCTCGACACTCAACCTCATTGGCCGCGAGTTCGGCAAGTTCGGCGTTGAAACCACTTTTGTTTCGCAGACGGATGTCGCCGAGTGGAAATCAGCCATTCGCTCGACGACCAAGCTGCTGTTCGCCGAAACGCCGACGAATCCACTGACCGACGTGTGCGATATCCGCGCGCTGGCGGACATTGCGCACGATGCAGGCGCGTTGCTCGTGGTGGACAACTGCTTCTGTTCGCCCGCATTGCAGCGGCCGACCGAACTCGGCGCGGACCTCGTCATTCATTCGGGTACCAAATACCTCGAAGGGCAGGGCCGCGTGCTCGCCGGCGCGATCTGCGGTTCCGCGAAGCTGATCAACGAAGTGTTCGGGCCGGTCGTGCGGACCGCCGGTATGGCGTTGTCGCCATTCAACGCCTGGGTTGTCCTCAAGGGGCTCGAAACGCTCGGCATCCGCATGCAGGCACATTGCGCAGGCGCGTTGGCGCTCGCGCAGTGGCTCGAAACGCAACCCGGTGTCGCGCGCGTCTACTACCCAGGCTTGCCGTCGCATCCGCAGCATGAACTGGCGATGCGACAGCAGTCGGGGCAGGGCGGTGCGGTCGTGTCGTTCGACGTGAGCGGCGACAGCCCCGAGACGGCACGAGCCAATGCGTTCCAGGTCATCGACAGCACGCGCGTGCTGAGCATCACGGCCAACCTCGGCGACACCAAGACCACCATCACTCATCCGGCCACCACCTCGCACGGGCGCCTCAGTGAAGCGCAGCGGCAGGCGGCAGGCATCAGCCAGGGCCTGATCCGCGTCGCGGTCGGGCTCGATCACATTGAAGACATCAAGGCCGACCTCCTACGAGGTCTCGGCGGCCTGGGCACTCTCGCATGACGCAAAAGACACGCACCCGCTTCGCACCTTCCCCGACCGGATTCATTCACCTCGGCAACATCCGTTCGGCGCTCTATCCGTGGGCCTTTGCACGCTCGACCGGCGGCGACTTCATTCTTCGGATCGAAGACACCGACGTCGAGCGTTCGACACAGGCAGCCGTCGACGTCATCCTTGAAAGCATGCAGTGGCTGGGCCTCGACCACGATGAAGGCCCGTACTACCAGATGCAGCGCATGGACCGCTACAAGTCCGTGCTAGCCGAGATGCAGGCCGCTGGCCTGGTGTACCCCTGCTACATGAGCGTGGCAGAACTCGACGCCCTGCGCGAGAAGCAGATGGCCGCCAAGGAAAAGCCGCGCTATGACGGCACTTGGCGTCCCGAGCCCGGCAAGACCCTGCCATCTGTGCCTGAAGGCGTACAGCCTGTGCTGCGGTTTCGCAATCCGCAGGGCGGTGTAGTTGCGTGGGACGACAAAGTCAAAGGCCGCATCGAAATCGGCAATGACGAACTCGACGACCTCGTGATCGCGCGCCCTGACGGAACGCCGACCTACAACTTCTGCGTCGTGGTCGATGACATCGACATGACCATCACGCACGTGATCCGCGGCGACGACCACGTGAACAACACGCCGCGCCAGATCAATATCTTCCGCGCGCTCGGCAAGGAGCCGCCGGTGTACGCGCATCTGCCTACCGTTCTGAACGAGCAGGGCGAGAAGATGAGCAAGCGCAACGGCGCAAAACCAGTCACGCAATTCCGCGATGAGGGCTTCTTGCCCGACGCGATGGTGAATTACCTTGCGCGCCTCGGCTGGAGTCATGGCGACGACGAGATCTTCTCGCGTGGGCAATTCATCGAGTGGTTCAACCTCGACCACCTGGGCCGCAGCGCTGCGCAGTTCGACGAGACCAAGCTGCGCTGGGTCAATGCGCAGCACCTCAAGGCAATGGCCGATGAGGCACTGGCTCCGCTGGTCGCTGCGCAATTGCAAAAGCGGGGCATCGCTATCGACGAGCGACTTCCCGCGATCTGCGGACTCTTCAAAGATCGTTGCGAAACCACGGTGGCGCTAGCAGACTGGGCTGCGGCCTTCTATGCGGACATCGTTGTAAGCGAAGCCGATCGCGCGCAGCACGTCACCGATGCCGTGCGACCCGCAATTGCGGCGTTGGCAGACAAGCTCGCGAACGTCGCGTGGGACAAGGCTGCGATTGCGTCCGCCATCAAGGAAGTGCTGGCCGCACATGGCCTCAAGATGCCTGCGCTCGCAATGCCGGTGCGCGTTCTTGTGATGGGAACGCCGCAGACGCCATCACTCGACGCAGTGCTCTCTCTTTTTTCTCGCGAGAAAGTGATTGAGAGATTAAAGAAGGCCTAAAAACCTGTATATAATTTGAGGCTCGACACCCACAAGGGGGTATAGCTCAGCTGGGAGAGCGCTTGCATGGCATGCAAGAGGTCAGCGGTTCGATCCCGCTTACCTCCACCAACAGGGCGTCGAGAAAATAGTCCAGGTTTTGACCCTATCGTCTAGAGGCCTAGGACATCACCCTTTCACGGTGAGTACCGGGGTTCGAATCCCCGTAGGGTCGCCAGTTTTCACCATCAGGTGAAGAAGGCACAAGTGGCAACACTTGGCTCCAGTCGGAGTGAACGTTGCCTACCAGGAGTGGTAGTTCAGTTGGTTAGAATACCGGCCTGTCACGCCGGGGGTCGCGGGTTCGAGTCCCGTCCACTCCGCCAGAAAGCAGAAAAGCCGTTGCAAGTCACTGACTTGCAACGGCTTTTTTCATTCTGACTACTACCCTGCACGCTGTTACTCCAAAGGCCCGGTCGGCACGATATCTGCTGCCTATGCTTGGCGTTCTGGTCTTCAACGACTGACCCGTCGCGCTCAATGCAGGCACGCAGCACTGCCGTTCCAACGTGCCGCGCGTAGAAAAGCCGTTGCAAGTTATTAACCTGCAACGGCTTGATTCCTCCGACACTGATTCGGTCACACCATAAACGTCACGACACCGTTCGAAAGGTTGTACATCGACCCGACGATCTTGATCTGCCCCTTCTTCTCGAGGTCGGTCAGGATAGGGCTGCCGCTGCGCACTGCGTCGATCGTCTGCTGCACGTTCGTGCGCGCCACTGCATCCACGAACTCGGGGTTCTTGCTGGATCGGTCGCCCGTGTAGGACGTCGCCGCGACTGCAGGCTTGATGACGTCGAGCAGCCCGGTCAGGCTTCCGAGCTGAACGCCGTCGATAGCGCCTTTGATGGCTCCGCAAGCGGTATGTCCCATGACAAGCACGACCTTGGCACCCGCGGCTGCGCAAGCGAACTCAAGGCTGCCGATCAGGTCCTTGTTGGCGATGTTTCCGGCGACGCGTGCATTGAAGCTGTCGCCGATGCCCATGTCGAGAATGATCTCGGCGGGTGCGCGCGAGTCGATGCAACTCAGGATGACAGCCGCCGGGTATTGCCCCGACGCGCTCGAGCGCTTCTGCGCGAGGTAGTCGTGCGTCTGCATCTTTCCGGATCGGAAGCGCTGGTTCCCTTTCTTCATCATCTCGAAGACCTTGTCCGGGCTCATGGCGTCGCGTTGGGCCTGGGTCAGCGAGGCGGCTTCGGCGTCGTCCGTTCGCAGTCCGATGCTGGCCATCAGGACGGCGGCGCCGCCGCCCGCGGCCGTCTTCTTCAACCACGCCCGTCGATCGCCGTTCGCGGGGCCTTGGCTGTCCGATGCACAGCAACTGGTGATCAGTTTCATTGGAGATCCTTTCAAGAACTGGGCTCGAGCGCAGACGCATGGCCGCAAGCCTGCGGCAGATGCTAGGCACTTTGATGGGCGGCTGCCACTTCGGAGGGGCTCGTTCGATGTGCTTGACGCGAGTAAAGAACTGGGCCGCGAGCCCTCAACTTCTTCCTGCCGCTGCCGATATCCGGTTGCAACCCGGAGGAAAGAAAGTGATGCGCAGCAACTCGCGATTCGAACAAGTGTGTGGAACGACAGCGGTGCTGGCGTTGGCAATGTCCTTGTCAGCCTGCGGCGGAGGCGGTGGTGGCGGAGGAGGCGGCAGCTATGCGGGTGCGCAGACTGCTCCACCCCCGACTGTCTCGAAGCCGCCCGGAGAGGCAACGGGAAGCAACGCAGTCAAGGCGTCCTGCAATTCGTGCGGCGCGCTCGACGACAGCACCTATGCAGGCACGGGCACGGGCATCTGGCAAGGCGTCAATGCGTCGCAGATCCCGATGGATGTTCCGCTCTCGATCGCGGGCCTCAACGGCCAGACCGTGACGCTGGTGTTGACCAACGAAGGCGATTCGGCCGAGGCGCTTCCCGGATTGAGCGTGCGCGCCAGCGAGTTGGCGACGACGGCCAACAAGGCGACGTTCCAGCCGCACGATGACATCGGCGACTATCGCAGTGCCATCGACGAATTCAACCGCTCCGGTTTCGCGAAACTGCTGGACCCTCAGGCCAAGGATCAGCCGGGCCTCATGAAGTCGATGGCGCCGCTCGCCGCGTACGTGCTCAACGACAAGCGCGACATCTATCTCTACGACCACACGCAGCGGACCGTCAAGCTCGCAGCTCAACGTGTGACCGGCGATGGCACGGCGGTGAACCTGTGGGTCGAGGCCGGAGAGCTTTCACCGTCAGCCGTCTCCGATGCACTGGTGACCCGCATGCTGGACAAATTCGCCGCCCAGGGCGGCATCTACGACATGCTGGTTCGCGTCGGCGGGCCGCTCTGGGGCGACCATGGCATGACGCAACTGGTACCGGGCAGCGGCCAGCCGGTCGACATCTTCATCGTCAACTTCGATCACGACCATGAGCCCTACGGCCTCGTCGGCTACTTCTGGGGCCTGAACAACTTCAAGAAGGGCAGCGGTGATCTGGCCTACAGCAATGAGTCGTTGAGCCTGTACCTGGATTCGGAGTCGCTCTATCTCGACGGCGAGACCGGCTTCAAGCAGATCGCAACCGTGATGGCGCACGAAGGCATGCACATGCAGAACTTCTATCGCCGCGGCGTCAAGATGGGCTCGGACTCCACCTTCGACACCTGGTTGGAGGAAATGTCCGCATTGATGATGGAGGACTGGGCGAGCTTCAACATCGACCCCACGCACAACGCGATCCGCGATTCGCGCTACCCGTACTACCTCAGCTACAACGGCGCCGGCAGCTACAACTGCGGGCTGACCGAATGGACGCCGATGGGTGCGACTTGCGAGAGCTACGCGGTGACCGGCTCGTTCGGCGGCTTCCTGAATCGCCAGTTCGGGCTCGATTTCTACAAGGCGCTCCTGAACGGTCCAGCCAAGACAAAATCGGCCGACATCCTTGACAAGGCGATCAAGGCGCGCCGGCCGGATTCGAGCATCGGACAGGAACTGCGTCGCTTCACCGCAGCGTCGGCGGGGCTGATTCCCTTGGGCGCAGGCATTGCCGAATACAGCATGCCGGCGCGCAACGAGGATGTCTTCAGCTTGCCCGCCATCGATCCGGCCAGTCTCGGCCGCGCCAACCGCAAGCTGCCGCAAGCGGCGCCGCAGTTCCTCCAGGCGCTGGCCAGCTTCCCGGTGATTCGACCGAACATCGCGGGCACCTACAGCGAAGTCGTTCGGGTACCGCCGGGCAGCACGCTGTCGGTGGTTGTCAATTAGGGCGTGACGATATTGAAGTAGGGATCGAAGGTCTCGACGTTCGCGAAAACGGTGGCCAGTGCCTTGGGGTCACCGCTCACCTTCACCGCACCGGCCTGGACCATCTCGGGCAGCTTCTTGCCTTGCAGCAGCATCGCGAGGAAAGCCGGGCGCGTCAGCGTGAGCGTGGCGTCGGGGTTCTTCAGCACGCGGCCCTTGGTGTTGTTGAGCACGGAGTTCGAGAGCTCCAGCGCCCACGTCTCGTTCAGATCGGTGAACACCATGTTGATGTTCGCCTTCATGCCGTCGACCTTCTCGTGGTTCAGGCGCAGCGCGATGTAGTCGAACAGCAGTTCATTGTTCATGCCGCGCACGACATCGGGACCCTGGGCCGACGTCGGCGGCTTGAGAACGCCTTCGCGCAGTTCCTTCGCGCCGACCAGATAGGAATTGCGCCACGTCCCGGCCTCCGACTGGTAGCCCAGCTGTTCGAGCGCGTCCGCCTGCAGCGCGCGCGCCGCGGTGTTGGACGGATTCGAGAACACGACATGGTTCACCAGTTCCGCCACCCAGCGGTAGTCGCCGGCATCGAAGGCCTTGCGCGCCGTGGCGAGCACCGCGTCTTCGCCGCCCATGGCCGCGACGTAGCGCTTGGCTGTCTCGGTCGGCGGCAGCTTGTGCAGGTTCGCCGGATTGCCGTCGTAGTAGCCGAGATAGAAGTTGTAGACCGCCCGCAGGTTGTGGCTGATCGTGCCGTAGTAGCCGCGCGAACTTGCGTCTGCAGCGAGCGCCTTGGGGAAGAATTCGGCATCGCCGATCTCGTCCATCACCTGGCCCTTGTTGGCGAGGTTCAAGGCCTGGTCGTGGATGAAGCGATAGGTGTCGCGCTGGTTCGCCATGTACTGGCGGATGTTGTCGCCGCCCCAGGTCGGCCAGTGATGGCTCGCGAATGCGACTTGCACGTCAGGGTACATGTCGATCGTTTCGTTGGCGTACTTGCTCCAGGCCAGCGCATCGCGCATCTTGGCGCCGCGGATCGTGTAGACGTTGTGCATGTGCTTCGTCAACACTTCCGAGAGGCAGAGCGCCTTCTTGTCAGGGAAGTAGAACATCATCTCCGAAGGCGCCTCGGAGCCCTGCGCCATCTGGAACACGATGCGCACGCCGTCCACCGTCATCTCCTGGCCGGTCTTGCTGATGAGATCGGTCGGCGGAATCAGGCCCGTGGTGCCGCTGCTCAGCGCCTTGCCCAGTCCGGTGCCGACGCCTTGCTTCTCGTTCGAATCGAGACCCGCGCCGAACTGGTAAACCGCACGGCGCGTCATCGCCGTACCGGCGAGCACGTTCTCCGCCACGGCGTTGTCCATGAAGCCTTCGGGTGCGATTACCTTCACCTTGCCGGCCTGTACGTCGGCCTCGTTGATCACGCCGCGCACGCCGCCGAAGTGGTCGGCATGGCTGTGGGTGTAGATCACCGCGACCACCGGCTTCTTGCTGCCGAGCTTTTCCATCGCGAAGGCAAGCGTCGCGCGCGAGATCTCCGCGGTGAGCAGCGTGTCGATCACGATCCAGCCGGTCTTGCCCTCCACGAGCGTCATGTTCGCGATGTCGTAGCCGCGGATCTGGTAGATGCCGTCCGTCACCTTGAAGAGGCCGCGGGCGTTGTTGAGCTTTTCTTGCCGCCAGAGGCTGGGGTTGACCGTGGCGGGCGAATCGCCCTCGATGAAGTCGAAGCGGTTGGCGTCCCAAACGAGCTTGCCTTCGGGCGTCTTCACCAGCGGATCGGGCATGGTCGCAATCAGGCCGCGCGTCGCGTCCTCGAAGTCCCGCTTGTCGTTGAAAGACATCGTGCGCGCGACGGCCTGGTTGGCGCGTTCGGTCGCGGGTGTCGCGGGCTTCGGTGCCGTGGTCGTTTGCGCGAAGGCGCCGGGCGTCGTCGCGAGGGTCGATGCGATGAGTGCGGCGAGCGCGCCGCGTGTGCTTGTCTTCATGGGTGATGTGATGCGCCAGCATGGCGCTGCCAAGTTGTTGTTCGAATGGAAAAGGGCCGGCACCGGGCGGTGCCGGCCGTGCCGCGTCAGGCGCGCGCGTCGGCGCGGATCATGTCCGCCGCCTTCTCGCCGATCATGATCGTCGGCGCGTTGGTGTTGCCGCCGCACAGGGTCGGCATGATCGATGCGTCGACCACTCGCAGGCCATCGAGGCCGCGCACGCGCAGGCGCTCATCGACCACGGCCATCAGATCGCCGTCGGCACCCATCTTGCAGGTGCCGACGGGGTGGTACTGCGTGTCAGCGCGGTTGCGGATGTCTTCTGCAATGGCCGCCTTGTCATTGCGGTCCACCGGATGCAGCATCTTGCCGCGATAAGGCGCGAAGGGGCTGCTCTGGAGCATGTCCATCTGCAACTGGACGCCTTTCACCAGCAGTTCGAGATCGCGTTCGTCGTCCAGGAACTTCGGGTCGATCAGCGGCGCGGCGCGCGGGTCGCGGCTGGCAAGGCGAACGTGTCCACGGCTCTTGGGGCGCAGGACTTCGATGTGGCAGGAGTATCCGTGACCCAGATGCAGAGTGCGATTGTGGTTGTCCACCATCGCCACGACGAAGACCATCTGCAGATCGGGCACCTTCACCTCGGGCGACGAGCGGATGAACGCGCCGGACTCCGCGAAGTTGGACGTGATCAGGCCGGTGCGTTTCTTCTTCCATTCGAGCATGGCGCCCGTGATCTTCAATCCGCCGCGCACCGACACGCCGAAGGTCGGTGAACTGCTGTTCGTGCGATAGGCCTGCACGTGGTCGATATGGTCCTGGAGGTTCTCACCCACGCCGGGCAGGTCGTGCAGGACCTCGATGCCCAGTCGCTGCAATGCTGCACCTGGTCCGACACCGGACAACATCAGCAATTGCGGTGAGCCGAAGGCCCCGGAGCTGAGGATGACCTCGCGCCGAGCCCGCACGGCGTGTTCGGCGCCGTCCACCGTGCAGACCACGCCGCGCGCACGCTTGCCGTCGAACACGATGCGCGACGAAAGCGCACCGGTCATCACCTTGAGGTTGAGTCGCGAGAGATGAGGCGTGATGTAGCCCTTGGCGGCGCTGCATCGCTCGCCGTTCTTCTGCGTCACCTGGTACATGAAGGCGCCGAACTGCTCGGCGCCGTTGTAGTCCGCGACGGGCGGAACGCCATTCAGCGCAGCCGCGGCGATGAACGCCTGGTTCAACGCGCTGGGGCTGCGAAGCTCGGCCACGTTGAGCGGGCCACCCGTGCCGTGGAAGGGGCATGCGCCGTGCGTCTCGTTGTGCTCCGCACGCTTGAAGTAGGGCAGCACATCGTCATACGACCAGCCCGGATTGCCGAGCGAGGCCCAATGGTCGTAGTCCCAGCGGTGCCCGCGGACGTACAGCATCGCGTTGGTCGAGCTCGATCCGCCGAGCACCTTGCCCCGCGGCTGGTATCCCTGGCGGCCGTTCAAGCCCTTTTGCGGGACGGTCTTGAAAGCCCAGTTCTTGAAGGGCACGGGCAGCGTGGCCGCGACGCCTGCCGGCGCATGAATGAAGACGCTGTTGTCCGCGCCGCCGGCTTCCAGCAGGCAGACCGACACGCCGGGATCCTCGCTCAGGCGCGAGGCGACGACGCAACCGGCCGAGCCGCCCCCAACGACGACGTAATCGAATTCCTCAGTGCTCATGAATGGATTTGCTTCGTTGATGAATCGGCGGCGCGTTGGGTGGCGAGCTTGGGGTCAGCGCTGCGCAGATAGAACTTGAGCGCGAACCGCTGCACGAAGCCGCCGTAGGGTGGGTAGAACAGGTCGATAGGGAAGAAGCGATTGCGCTGGAAGACCGTGCGCGCGTGCGACAGCTCGCGAAAGCCTTCCACGCCGTGGTACGTACCCATGCCCGAATTGCCGATGCCGCCAAAGGGCGCATCGTGGTTCACCACCTGCCATCCCCAGTCGTTCACGGCGACGCCGCCCGAATGCGTGCGGCGCAGCAGTTCGTCGCGCTCGGTACCGTCGTGGGTGAAGCAGTAGAGCGCCAGCGGACGCGGCCTGGCATTGACGAAGGCGATCGCATCGTCCGTCGTGTCGTAGGGCACCACCGGCAGGATCGGGCCGAAGAGTTCCTCTTGCAGGATCCGCATGTCGGGCGTCAGGCCGGTCACGATATGCAGCGGCATCTGGCGTCCTGCCCCTTGAGGATCGGGCGCACAGGCCTCGATGCGCGCGCCCTTGGCTCGCGCATCGTCGAGGATGCCGTGCATGCGATCCAGCTGCCGCTGGTTGACCACGGAGGTGTAGTCCGCGTTGCCGTGGGTGCGGTCGTTGTAGAAGCGGCGGAAGGTGCGCTTGACGCCGGCGATGAAATCGTCAACGCGTTCACGCGGCACCAGTGCATAGTCGGGCGACACGCAAATCTGCCCGCTGTTGGTCGACTTGCCATGCGTGATGCGGGTGGCTGCATCGGCGATCGGGTAGTTGCGCGTGACCACCGCCGGCGACTTGCCGCCAAGCTCCAGCGTGACCGGCGTGAGGTTCTCCGCAGCGGTGCGCATCACGATGCGGCCGACGGCCGGCGAGCCGGTGAACACGATGTGATCGAAGGGCTGCGACGTGAAGACGTTGGGGTCGGCCAGTTCTTCGCCGACGACAGCCACCAGATCTTCAGAGAAGACTTCGGCGAACAGTGTCTTGAGGACCGCATTGGTGGCCGGCGTGACCTCCGGCATCTTGATCATCACGCGATTGCCCGCGGCCAGCGCCGCGACGAGCGGCCCTATCGCGAGATAGATCGGGAAATTCCACGGCACGATGACGCCCACGACGCCCTTGGGCTGGTAGCGCACCTCGACCCGGTTGCCGAGGAACAGCAGTTCGGTCGAACGGCGACTGGGCTTCATCCACCGGCGGACATGCGAGACGGCATGGTCGATTTCGAGCACGGAGCCCAGCAGGTCGAGCATCTTCGATTCCGCCTCCGACCGGTAGCCGAAGTCCTTGCTCATGGCTTCCGCGAGGACGTCCTGGTAGCGCTGGATCTGTCGCTTCAGCGCGGTCAGCCAGTCTCGGCGCCGCCCGGCCTCGGGACAGGGCTGCAGGGCGAAGGCGGCCCGTTGCGCGGCGAAGAGGCGGTGGACGCGCTCGGTTGCATCGATGGCCGCGGCCGCGTGCGCCAGATCAGTGGTGTCGTTCATGTGTTGTCTCCTTGGACGCTGCCTTGCACCTGAACCTGCCGCGTCGTGTGGCAACGAATGTAGGTCTTTGCAAGGGTTGCGCACAGGTTCAACTTCGACACATTCGGGTGAAAATCTGCCAATCCCTCCTTTCTCGATCACCGTGACCAAAGAAGCTCTCGCCACCCGGCCTGCAACGCCACGCATCGCGGCACGTTATGCGAGCGACCTGGATGCACCGGCGCACAACATGCTTGGCTTGACGGCGCTCACGGACTCCCTCGCGGAACTCGGGGTCGCGACCGAGGATTTGTTTGCCGGAACAGGCATCGCGCCGGAGGCCATCTCCGATCCGCAAGCGCGCATCTCTCACCGCCAGAAGATCGCGTTCTTCGGCAACGTCAAGCGGCTCAGCCCGGAACCGGCCATCGGCCTCATCGCCGGGCAGCGCCAGCGCCTTTCGGATTTCGGCGTCTTCGGCTACGCGGTGCTGACCAGCGCCACGCTGGCCGATGCAGTGGCCTTCGGCATCCAGCACGTGAAGCTCGCCGGTCCGGTGCTGGAAAAAAGCTTCCGGGTCGAAGGCGATGTCGCGATCTTCGAGGCGCAGGATGTGATGGACCTGGGGCCGCTGCTGCCCCTGGCGACCGAGTTCTGGTTCAGCTCGATCCGGGCGTTGACGAGCCGCGTGCTCGAGCGCGACTACGGCGGCCGGCGCCTGCTGCTGCCCTATCCGGCGCCGCCGTACGCGCAGCGCTACGAGGAAATCCTCCGATGCGAGGCGACCTTCGACACGGGCGTCATGCAATGGCAGTTCGACGCCGCCTTGCTGGGTGTGGCCTTGCCCAACGCCAACCCGATCACGGCCGAGGTGTGCGCCGACTTCTGCGGCCGGATGCTGGGGGAATTCGCGGGCGAGCACGCGCTGGTCAAGGTCATCAAGCAGGCCTGTCTCGACAACGTCGGCGACCTGCCGCGCGCCGAGCAGATGGCCGAGCGGCTGCACCTGTCGACCCGCACGCTGCATCGCCGATTGGTCAATGCAGGCACGAGCTACCAGGAAATCATCGATGGCATCCGGCAGCGCGTGGCGATCGAATTCCTTGAACGCACCGACATGTCGGTCGAGGAAATCGCCGACCGCAGCGGCTTTTCCGACGCATCGAATTTCCGCAAGGCGTTCAAGAAGTGGACCGGCCAGACGCCCGCGTACTTTCGCGATCGCGGGCGCTGAACTAGCGTTGTTGGGTCGCGTGCTCTTTCATCTTCGCGAGCGTGACGGCCAGGGCGGCGCCGCCGATCATCTTGATGAGCCCTGCGTGCTGGGCATAGAACTGGCTCACCTGGTCGACGATGCCCGGATGTGCCTGCTCGGCGTGCGCGGCGATCTCTGTGACCTGCCCGGGCGTCAGCTGCGAAGCCTGGTCGGGCGTCAACTGGGTCTGGCCCGGCGTGAGCACGCGCCCCAAGGCGCCGCCCGCCACTGCCGACAATGCGGTCGGGCCCAGCGTGGCAAGGATCTGGTTCAGAACGCCTGCCTGCTGCTGTGAAGACGACACGTTGAAGAGCTTCCCGACCGTGTCGCTGAAGGGCGGTGTCTGGTCGGACTTCATCGCGGCGGCGAGCCCTGCGCCGAGTTGATCGGTCGAAGCGTTCTGCACGACCTGATCGAAGTGAGCCTCCGGGTTTGCGCCAACCACTTGCTGTAGCAAATCGAGCAATCCCATGGTGTTCTCCCGTGATCGATGAATGCAATGAATGGCGTCAGGCGATGAGTTCCGACGGCACCTTGCCGCCGTTCGCGGCCAGCTTGGTCATGACCTGCCGGTGCAGCCAGATGTTCATCTTGGCGCTGTCGCTCGTGTCCGCGCCATAGCTCAGTTCCTGCGCGAGTTGCTTGCGCGTTTCGAGGCTGCTGTCCAGGCCGAGCAGCTTCATCAAGTCGACGATCGACGTGCGCCAGTTGAGATTCTTCGCGCCGGGCATGCCGTCGAGCAATGCTTCCACATCGACCAGCGTGATCGCGGCCGGCGGCGCTGCAGCGGCTGTCGTGGGCGCTGCAGCGGCAGAGGCCGGTGCTGCCGGCTGCTGCGCCGGGGCGGCGACTGCGGACGGAATGATCTTGGCAAGGATGCTGCTGAAAATGCTCATTGGTTCTTCCTCGAAAAGGATGGGGAGTGATTGAAGGACCGTCCCATTCTGCGACGCGGTTTCGCGATGGGCCGACGGGTGCAAACTGTTACTGACGCTGCTTCATGTTCATGTAGACCGCCATCGATTCGCATGTGGTGCCGGGTTCCACCGAGACAAATCTGTCGATCACCATGTGCTCGCGTGCCGGACCTTCCATCGGCTCCCTGACTTCCAGCCGACCGTCGACGTTCGCGAGCAGGGGCGCTTGCGGTGCGCTGCGCCATTGCATGTAGGCGCGCTCCAGCGCCAGGTAGTCGCCGCCCATCACGACCGGCCAGCGCTTGCCGCTCGCGCAATCGGTGAATACCGCCGCGTCCGCGAAGTAGACGAAGTCGCCGCGAAAGCGCACGGGCTGCGCGTGCAGGCTGGCCGCGAGTGCGCCGAGCAATGCAGCGGTGATCCACTTCATCTTCGAGTTCGGTCTGCGCATCCGGTCGCCTTTCATGTGTCGCCGCCGTGACGAGATCGTGCACAGCTTAAGAGACGCCCGTACGACTCGCAAGGCGTTCGAAGATGTGCAGGATGGCGCAGATCGCGTACAAAGCGATGACAACACGCCACGATTCCCCCGGAAAGCACTTTCATGTCCAGTTCTCCGTTCGAACCCGATGACACAGCCGACACCAGCGGCATGCGCAAGGGCCTGACCAGCTATGGCGACCAGGGTTTCTCGCTGTTCCTGCGCAAGGCTTTCATCAAGGGCGCGGGCTTCACCGACGTGGCGCTCGACAGGCCCGTGATCGGCATCGCCGACACCGGCAGCGACTACAACCCCTGTCACGGCAATGCACCGCAACTCATCGAGGCCGTCAAGCGCGGCGTGATGCTCGCCGGCGGCCTGCCGATGGCATTCCCGACGATCTCGATCCATGAGAGCTTTGCGGCTCCGACCAGCATGTACCTGCGCAACCTGATGTCGATGGACACGGAAGAGATGCTCCGCGCGCAGCCCATGGACGCCGTGGTGCTCATCGGCGGCTGCGACAAGACAGTGCCGGCGCAGCTCATGGGTGCGGCCTCGGCGGGCATTCCGACGATCCAGCTCATCACCGGCTCGATGCTCACCGGTAGCCATCGCGGCGAGCGCGTCGGCGCCTGCACCGATTGCCGGCGCTACTGGGCGCGCTTCCGCGCCGACGAGATCGACGTCGCCGAAACGGTGGAGGTGAACAACCAGCTTGTGGCGAGCGTGGGCACCTGCTCGGTGATGGGCACCGCCAGCACCATGGCCTGCATCGCCGAAGCGCTGGGCATGACGGTGCCGGGTGGTGCATCCCCGCCGGCCGTCACCGCCGACCGTATCCGCATTGCGGAGCAGACGGGCGCCCAGGCGGTGCAGATGGCCCGCGACCGGCTGACCATCGACAAGGTGCTCACGCCAGCCGCCTTCGAAAACGCGATGCGGGTGCTGCTGGCGATCGGCGGCTCGACCAATGGCATCGTGCATCTCGCGGCCATCGCCGGCCGCGTGGGGCTCGACATCGACCTGCAGACGCTGGACCGCATGGGCCGCGAGACGCCCGTGCTGCTGGACCTGAAGCCTTCGGGCCAGCACTACATGGAAGACTTTCACGCGGCCGGAGGCATGGCAACGCTGCTGCGCGAACTCAAGCCGCTGCTCCGGCTCGACGCCCTGACCGTCACCGGCCGCACGCTGGGCGAGGAGATCGAGCGCGCCGGGCCGGGCTTTGTGCAGGATGTGGTGCGACCCATCGGCCGGCCGATCTATCCGCAAGGCGGCATCGCGGTGCTGCGCGGAAACCTGGCGCCCGGCGGCGCGATCATCAAGCAGTCGGCGGCCGATGCAGCGCTCATGGAGCACGAGGGCAGGGCGGTGGTGTTCGAGAACCTCGAAGACCTCGCGCGGCGCATCGACAGCGACGATCTCGACGTGACGCGCGATGACATCCTCGTGCTCAAGAACATCGGCCCCAAGGGTGCACCGGGCATGCCCGAAGCGGGCTACCTGCCCATTCCGCGCAAGTTGGCGCGTGCGGGCGTCAAGGACATCGTGCGCATCTCCGACGGCCGCATGAGCGGCACGGCCTTCGGCACCATCGTGCTGCACGTGACGCCGGAGTCCGCCATCGGCGGTCCGCTCGCGCATGTGCGCAGCGGCGACCGCATCCACCTCAGCGTGGCGAACCGGGAGTTGTCGCTGCTCGTGACAGACGAAGAGCTCGCGCGCCGCGCCAAGGAAACGCCGATCATCTCGCCGACAGCCGATCGCGGCTATCGCAAACTTTTCCTTCAATCGGTCACGCAGGCCGACCAGGGAGCCGACTTCGATTTCCTTCGCGCGCCGAAGGCAGGAGGATGCCCATGACCCAATACTGGTTGATGAAATCCGAACCCGACGATTGCTCGATCGACGACGCACTCGCCGCCCCGAACGCGACCGTGCCGTGGACCGGCGTGCGCGGTTACCAGGCGCGCAAATTCATGCGCGATGCGATGCATGTCGGCGACGGCGTGCTCTTCTACCACTCGAGCTGCGCCGAGCCCGGTATCGTCGGCATCGCGCGTGTGGCGTCGGACGCCCGGCCCGACCCGACGCAGTTCGACCCCGCGTCGCCCTATTACGATGCCGACTCCAAGACCGATGCCGCGCGGTGGCTGCTGCTCGACGTGCAGGCGTTGCGCAAGACGCGGCTGCTGGCATTGCCCGAGATGCGCGCGACACCTGAACTCGCCGACATGCTGGTGCTGCGCAAGGGAAACCGGCTGTCGATCACGCCGGTCGACGAGACGCACTGGCGGCTGATCACCGAGAAGATGCTCGCCTGACGCCGCCGATGCCGCTCACAGGGTCTGGATGACCGCCATGATGTTGCCTTCCGTGTCCTTGAACCACGCCGCCATGGCGCCGCCCTGCGTCACGATCCCGTCTGCATCCTTGCCGGGCATGTCGTAGTCCTCGAACACGACGCCACGCGCCTTCAGTTCGGCGACTTCCTTCCGGATGTCCTGCACTTCCCAGAAGGCCTGGCTCGCCAGTGAGGTACCTGCGTTCGGCGTGGGATACAGGAAGGCACCCGTGCCGCCGCCGAACTCATAATGGACGCCGCCGCCAAGCTCGGCCTTCGGCTTGAAGCCGAGCTTGTCTTCGTAGAACTTCCTGGCTCGCGCGACGTCCTTGACGGGGATGTAGGCAAACATGGGGGATTGCTGCAACATTGCATGCTCCTTTTCGAGTCCTCGAACGGCCGCGATTTTGCGCCGCGGAGCCGTCATTTCGCGCGCGTGCAAGCCGACACCGGGAGTAAGCCATGACCCTCGCCTTCGAATCCAAATACCAGAGCAAGCGGATGTCCGCCGCCGACGCGGTGCGGCTGGTCCACGACGGCGACACGATCGTCGTGCCGACGGGGCCGGGAGAGCCGCCGCACCTGCTGACGGCGCTGTCGAACCAGCGTCGCGATTTCCGCGACGTCCGGGTTTCGCAGATCCTGCCGCTGAAGAAATACGGCTACTTCGATCCCGAGACGGTCCGGCACGTGCGGCACGTCGCCTACTTCTTCGGGCCCGCGTCGCGCGCGGGCGGGCAGGAGGGCTGGAGCGACTACGTGCCGGCCAACTTCTCGGAGCTTCCCGCCTTGATCAAGCGCGGACTCACGCCGGCCGACGTGGTGTTCAGCATGGCCTCGGCGATGGACGAAGAGGGCTACTTCTCGCTCGGCCTGGCCGCCGACTACACGATGGCGGCGGTCGCCAAGGCGCGCGCCATCGTGCTCGAAGTCAATCCCAACGTGCCGTATTCGTATGGCGCCTGCCGCGTGCATCTGTCGCAGGTGAGTGCGCTCGTCGAATCCGAAGACGATCTCCCGGCGGTCGGCCTGCCGACCATCGGCCCTGTGCAGGAGGCCATCGGCAAGCAGGTGGCCGAGATGGTTCCGGACGGCGCCACCTTGCAGATCGGCTACGGCGGCATTCCGGACGCGGTGGTGATGCAGCTCACGCACAAGCGAGACCTCGGCATCCACACGGAGATGGTCGGCGACGGCATCCTGACGCTGGTCGAAGCCGGCGCCGTCACCAACCGGCTGAAGAACATGCATCCGGGCCGGATGTTCGCGACCTTCGCGCTGGGCTCGAAGCGCCTCTACCAGTTCATGCATCGCAATCCGATGCTGGAGATGCATCCAGTGGATGTCACCAACGATCCGCACCTCGCGGGGCAGAACGACCACCTCATTTCCATCAACGCCACCATGCAGGTGGACCTGATCGGGCAGTGCGGCTCCGAAAGCCTCGGCTTCTCGCCGGTGTCGGGGACCGGCGGGCAGAGCGATTTCGTGCGTGCTGCGAATCGCTCGAACGGCGGCAAGTCCTTCATCGTGCTGCCGTCGACGGCCAAGGGCAACACCATCTCGCGCATCGTGCCGACCTTGACGCTGGGCACCCACGTCACGACCAGCAAGAACGACGTCAACTATGTGGTGAGCGAATACGGCGTCGCGCAGTTGCGCGGCAAGAGCGCGAAGCAGCGGGCGGAGGCGCTGATCGCCATCGCGCATCCGGACTTTCGCGCCGAGTTGCGGGAGGCGGCGCAGAAGATGCGGCTGGCCTGAAGCGCCTCAAAGCAAAACCAGCAGCTGTTCGAGATTGACGGGCTTGAGCAAGTGGTGGTCGAAGCCGGCCGTCTCGATGCGCTCCCGGAGGCCGAGTTGCCCCCAGAAGGAACTGGATGGCCACGGTGGTCTTGCCTGCGCCGGGCGCGCCTTCCAGCAGGTAGAGGCGGTTGGCCGTCAGGCCGCCACCCAGGACATCGTCGAGGCCAGGGACTCCGAATTGCAGCAAGGTGGTCGACGTGGCCGCAGCATGCGGCGGCGGCCTACATCGGCGCAGCCCCGGCGCTGTCACGCTATGAGGCCATGAGTTCCGACCTTGGCGGACTCGATGCCGCAGATCCCACGGACCGCACCAGCGCACTCGCCGCGCTGGTCGTGGCTGGCCGCGCGTCCACACCGACCTTGCAGCGCGCGCTTGCGAGCCCTGACGCCGAAGTACGCGAGAAAGCCGCGGGGGGCCTCGCTGAAATCGCCGATCCGTCGGCCGCCGAGGCCTTGGCTGGCGCGCTCGGCGATTCAGAGCCGAGAGTGCGCGCCCGCGCCGCGCAGGCGTTGGCCGCCATCGGCGACGAGCGTGCTCTCGAAGCGCTCGTGCGCACCATCGACGACTATCCCGACGATCTGCATCCGCCGCATACCGTCGCGACCTATGTGCTGATTGCACGCGGTCGCGACGCACTGCCGGCGATCGTGCCGCTGCTCGATGCGCCGAATCCCGTCACGCGTCAGCGTGCCTTCGTCGTGCTGGAGACGCTGGTGTCGGACATGCCCGAGGCCGGTGATTGGGGCGTCTTGTGGCAATCGCTCGGCGCCTACGACCCGAAGGGAGCGGACGACGCGGCGCGCCAGGCTGCCAGCATGCAGTGGCGGCAGTGGATTGCCGCGCACTGTCCGTAGAAGCCCGCCGACCCATCTCAGGCCCATGCAAGCGGGCCACTGGCGCGTCATGTCGCCACGTTACAGTGCATGACCCATAGCTGCAGTCGAAAGGTACCGGCATGCGTCGTGTTCGTGTCGCGTCATTGATCGTCCTTGTCCTCGTCTTGATTGCCGCTTGTGCAACGGTTGCCACGCAGCGCTTCGACGATCTCTTCGGTCCGGCGGACCCGACGCGCTTCGACAAGCCCATCGCGCCGCCCGCAGGTCAGTCGTACGCGCAGACCATCCAGCCCATCCTCGATCGCCGGTGCGTGGTTTGCCACGCGTGCTATGACGCACCTTGCCAGCTGAAGGCCACGAGTTGGGAAGGCCTCGCGCGGGGTGCGAACAAGACGCCGGTGTATGACGCGACCCGATTGCTCGCGGCCCCGCCGTCGCGTCTTTTTGTCGACGCCGACAAGCCCTCGGAATGGCGGACGCGTGACTTCTTCCCCGTCCTGAACGAGCATGCGCCGACACCGGAAGCGAACCGCACCGCCGGGCTGATGCATCGCCTGCTGTCTCTCAAGCAGCAGCATCCGCTGCCGACCGAAGGTGTCGTCAGCGGCGGATTGGACTTCTCGATCAATCGCAAGGCGACGTGTCCCGCGGGCGAGGAGATCACGCGCTACGAGCGCGAGTCGCCATTGGGCGGGATGCCGTTCGGATTGCCGGGTCTCAGCCCTGCGGAGCACGGTACCCTCACCCAGTGGATCGAGAAGGGAGCGCCGTACGAGGGCCCGCCCGCGCCGTCGGGCCTGGCGATGCAGCGTGTCGCGCAGTGGGAGCTTTTTTTCAACGGCGATTCGCTGAAGGAAAGGCTCTTCAGCCGCTACGCCTACGAGCACCTGTTTCTCGCGCATCTCTATTTCGACGACGATCCGCAACGCCAATATTTCAAGATGGTGCGTTCGGCCACGCCACCCGGCCAGCCGGTGCAACTTGTCGCCAGCCGTCGACCCGTCGACGACCCCGGCGTGGACCGCGTCTACTACCGGCTCGTGCCCGAGCGCGAGACCATCGTCGCCAAGACACACATGCCCTATGCCCTGAACGCACAGCGCATGGCACGCTGGCGCTCGCTGTTTCTTGATGCGCCCTATTCGGTGGACCGCCTGCCGGGCTACAGCGCCGAGATGGCGGCGAATCCGTTCTCCACCTTTGCGGCCTTGCCGGTCGGCGCGCGCTATCGCTTCATGCTCGACGAGGCGGAATTCACGATCATGGGCTTCATCAAGGGGCCGGTGTGCCGCGGGCAGATGGCGCTCGACGTGATCGAAGACCACTTCTGGGTCGTGTTCCTCGCGCCCTCCGAGGGCTACGACAGCGCGCTTTCCGGCCAGTTGGCCCGCGATGCCAATCTGCTGCGGCTCCCCACCGGCAGCAGCAACACCGATGTCGTGGTTCCCTGGCTCTACTACGCGAGGCTGGAGAACGACTACCTGAAGGCCCGCACTCAATTCCTGGCCCAGAGCCTCGGCGGACCGCAGAAGCTCGATCTGCGGCTGATCTGGGACGGTGATGGCCGCAACGACAACGCCGCCCTGACGGTGTTCCGCCATTACGACAGCGCGAGCGTGGTCAAGGGCATGGTGGGTGAATCGCCGAAGACGGCGTGGGTCATCGGCTATCCGCTGCTCGAACGCATCCACTATCTGCTGGTCGCCAACTACGACGTCTACGGCAACATCGGACACCAGCTCAACTCGCGGCTCTACATGGACTTCCTGCGCATGGAGGGCGAGTTCAATTTCATCATGCTGCTGCCCAAGGCGCAGCGCACGGTCACGCGGGACGCGTGGTACCGCGACGACGGCCTGAGCACGCGCGAGCAGGTGTATGGCGGCCCCGCGACGACCCTGGCGATCGAGAGCGGCATCCGCTTTCGGACGGCCGACCCCAAGCGCGAGTTGCTCGAAATGATGAAGACGAAGCTGGCTCCCGTGCTCGACACGCGCTTCGATCTCGACCACCATGCGGCGCCGACGCTGAAAGCGCCGCAGCGCGAGCTGGAGGCCGTGCACGGCACCTCACTGCAATGGATGCCTGAAAGCGCGCTCCTGGTCGTCGAGGCGGCCGACGGCACCAGGACCACTTTCAGCCTGCTGCGCAACACGGCGCATTCGAGCGTGTCCCATCTGGTCGGCGAGCGCCGCGAGCTGCGGCCCGATGAGGACACGCTGACGATGGTCCCCGGCGTGATCGGCAGCTACCCGAATGCCTTCTATCGCGCCACCGTGGCCGAATTGCCGGCCATGACTGCGGCAATGCGCGAGCTTCGGTCCGAGGCCGACTACGCGGCCTTCTCGAAACGCTGGGCCGTGCGCCGCACCAATCCCGACTTCTGGGCCTTCAGCGATGCCGTCATCGATCGCTATCAGAAGGATCAGCCATTGGAAGCCGGCATCCTCGACTACAACCGGTTCGAAAATCGATAGGTGCGGGCGCGCCTACTCCGCCAGTTCGTCGAGGATCGGGCAATCGGGGCGGTGATCGCCATGACAGCACTCGGCGAGCCGCTCCAGCGTGCGCTTCATCGCCGCCATCTCCTCGATTCGACGATGCAGGTCTTCAGCGTGCGCGAGGGCGATGCGCTTGACGTCGGCGCTTGCACGGCGCTTGTTCTGCCAGAGCTTCAGCAGTTCGGCGATCTCGGCCATGCTGAAACCCAGATCGCGCGCACGGCGGATGAAGCGCAGCGTGTGCACGTTGCTCTCTGTGTACTGCCGATAGCCCGCGTCAGTGCGGGCCACGTCGGGCAACAGGCCGAGCGACTCGTAGTGCCGCACCATCTTGGCGGAAACGCCGGAGCGGGCCGCGGCCTCGCCGATGTTGAAAGGTTCCATGTCTGCTCTTGCTGCGCTCATCGCGCCTTTCCTTTCCAGCGGCGCAGCAGCAACGCATTGCTCACCACGCTCACGCTGCTGAAGGCCATCGCGGCGCCGGCGATCACAGGGCTCAGCAGGCCGAAGGCCGCCAGGGGAATGCCGACCACGTTGTACGCAAAGGCCCAGAACAGGTTCTGCCGGATCTTGGCGTAAGTGCGGCGCGAGATGTCGATGGCGTCGCTCACCAGCGCCGGATCGCCCCGCATGAGCGTGATGCCGGCTGCGTGCATCGCCACGTCGGTGCCGGTGGACATCGCGATCCCGACATCGGCGGCGGCCAGCGCAGGCGCGTCGTTGATGCCGTCGCCGACCATCGCGACGCGCTCGCCGTCGGCCTTCAGTTGCGCGACGATGGTCGCCTTGTCCTCGGGGAGTACTTCGGCGCGCACGGTGTCGATCTTCAGCACACGCGCCACCGCCTCGGCGCTGCCGCGGTTGTCACCGGAGACCAGCGCGGTGCGAATGCCTTGTGCGTGCAATTGCCGGATGGCTTCGGCCGCCGTGGCTTTCGGTGTGTCGCCGAACGCCAGCATGCCGATCAGCGTCCGGCCTTCGGTCACGTCCGCCAGCCATGAGACGGTGCGCCCTTCCGACTGCAATTGCGAGGCGCGGGCGTCGAGTTTGCCGAGTGGCACCGAGAGTTCGCGCATGAAACGGCTGCTGCCCAGGCGCATCTCGCGACCATCGACGACAGCCGACATGCCGCGTCCCGCAACAGCGCGCACGGCGCTGGCACGCGGGATGTCGATGCCGGCGTTTTTCGCGGCGGCGAGCACCGCACGAGCCAGAGGATGTTCGCTGCCGGCCTGGATGGCGGCGCTGGCGCGGAGCAGGGCTTCCGCGTGGCCGTCGACAGCCTCGCAGGCGACGAGTTCCGGGCGACCTTCGGTCAGCGTGCCGGTCTTGTCGAAGGCGACGACCTTGACGCTGTGCGCCACTTCGAGCGCCTCGGCATCCTTGATCAGCACGCCATGGCGGGCGGCGACGCCGGTCCCGGCCATGATGGCCGTCGGCGTGGCGAGGCCCAGGGCGCAAGGACACGCGATGACGAGCACGGCGACGGCATTCAATATCGCCGTCTCCCAGTTCCCCGCGGCGAGGCCCCAGCCAAGGAAAGTAAGCAGGGCGATACCGACGACCACCGGCACGAACACGCTGCTGACCTGGTCGACCAGCCGCTGAATCGGCGCCTTCTTCGCCTGGGCGGACTCGACCAGCCGAACGATGCGTGCGAGCGTGGATTCCGCGCCCACCGCGGTGGTCCGTATCAGCAGAAGGCCCTGGCCGTTGACGGAGCCGCCGGTCACGGCATCGCCCTTTTGCTTGGCGACCGGCAGACTTTCGCCGGTGATCAGCGACTCGTCGACTTCGCTGTTGCCTTCGATGACCAGCGCATCGACCGGCACCCGCTCGCCGGGGCGGACGACCACCAGGTCGTCGATCCGGACCTGCGCCACGGGCACGTCGTGCTCCGCGCCGTCTCGCCGTACGCGCGCGCGCTCGGGACGCAGCGCGTTCAGCGCCCGGATGGCCTCGGTGGTCTGGCGCTTGGCTCGCGTTTCCAGCCACTTGCCGAGCAGCACCAGCGTGATGACCACCGCCGAAGCCTCGAAATACAGGTGCGGCACGCCATGGTCGGCGTGCGCGAACAGGAGAAGGTAGACGCTGAGCCCGTACGCGGCCGACGTGCCAAGGGCGACCAGCAGGTCCATGTTGCCGGCGCGAGCCTTCAGCGCCTTCCAGCCCGAGCGATAGAAGCGCGCGCCGAGCCAGAATTGAACGGGCGTTGCCAGCGCGAGCTGCAGCCAGCCGTCGAGCATCCATTCCTCGCCGAAGAGCACGCCGAACATCGGCAACACGAGTGGCGCCGACAGAATGGCGGCGGCGATGACCGGCCATGCATCGTTGCGTCCGCGCCGCTGCACGGATGCCAAACCAGGGGTGCGCGCCACGCCGGCCAGTGCCGCCGGAGCCTCTTCCTCGCCGACGGCGTAGCCCGCCTTTTCGACGGCGGCGCGCAGGGCGGCGAGCTCCACCGACCCATCGGTCCGCACGCTGGCCGCTTCGGTCGCCAGGTTGACGCTGGCTTCGGTCACGCCCGGAACGCCGGCAAGCGACCGTTCGACCCGCGCCACGCAGGACGCGCAGGTCATGCCCTCGATCGGGAGCGACCATTCCAGGAGGCCGGTCGTCGTGCCGGGCGAGAGCGCCAAGCTCTGGTTCATGGAGATTTCCTGTCCTTCAAGCCGCCATGTGGGCGGGATGGAAGGAGTTTCAACCTTTCCATGATGGGAGGGTCAAGCGGACTTGATGGGCTTGATGTTGGGGTCGTTCTTTCGTACTACATCGAACGCCATTTAGTATTTTTTTGTTACATCGCCTATTCTTCCGCATTCACATCGAGGAGGTTTCGATGGGCGCGAGCGAAATCGATCGGATGGCGGCCGTCACGAAGGACTGCCGCATGTGGGTGGACGACCCCCAAGGCTTCACCACGTACAAGGTGGGCAGGCTCCATCACACCTACCACCTGCATCCACTCTTTCAACTGCCTGAACTGGAAGCGCTTGCGCAGGAACTGGTGCCGCTCAAGCAGTGCCGTTTCGTCAGGCCGGGCATCACGCAGGCGTCAGGCTTTGCGCACGACAGCAAGCCTTCGGACGGACGCAGCATCGAGGAAGTGTTCAGACGCATCGAGGAGCCTGGTTCCTGGATTGCGCTCTACGACGTCGAAGCCATTCCGCGCTACAAGGCGCTTCTCGAGAGCGTTCTGGACAACGTGCGCGACACCATCATGCGCGAGCAGCGCGGGATCTTCATGGTCACCGGCTTCATCTTCATCTCGGCGCCGCCGTCAGTGACGCCGTTCCACATCGACCGCGAGAACAACTTCTGGCTGATGTTGCATGGACAGAAGGTGATGAACGTCTGGGACCATACCGACCGCGTGGTCGTGCCGATCGACGGGGTGGAGGACTACATCGTCGCCCACTCGGCGCGCAAGGTCCGGCTGAAGGACGAATTCGTCGCACGCAGCCATGAATTCGTGACAGGACCGGGAGACGGAATCTACTTCCCGAGCACCTCGCCCCACATGACGCGCTCGGACCCGGAATGGACAACGCCCGGCGACCGCGTGGCGATCTCGGTCGGCGTGAACTTCTACACCGCCCATACGCGCAAGACGGCGCGCGTGCACCAGTTCAATCGGATGCTGCGCAAGTGCGGGCTGTCGCCTGCGCAGCCGGGCGAATCGCCGATGGTGGACGCCATCAAGGCGCCCATCGGAAAAGTTATCGGTTTTGCCCACTCGTCGCTGGCCCGCGCGGCCTACGCGATGAAGACGAAGAACGAACTCACCTTCAAGCCGCCGCCCGGCTCCTACTAGGGCGCTGCTCGTCACCGGCGCATCATGTCGCGCGGTGTCACGGGGGGTGCGTCGTTGCCCCACGATCCGCGAACGTAGGTCAGCACGGCGGCGACATCGATGTCGTCGAGCACCGGGCTGAAAGGCGGCATGCCGTAAGGGCGCGGATTGCCTCCGGTCGAAGGCAGGAAACCGCCGTGGCGCACGATCTGGATCAGGTTGACCGCCGAGTCCATCAGCACGGCGCGATTGCCCGCGAGCGGCGGATAGGCGCCCACTGCTCCCTGGCCCGAGTCGCCGTGGCAGTAGGCGCAGCGCTGGTCGAAGATCCTGGCGCCGCGTTCCATGACGCGGGGGTCGCGTCGGGTGGTCGAAGTCGGCGCCGCGGCGGTCGCGGTGCTCGGCAGTTCCTTGAGGTACACACCCATCGCGTGCAGGTCCGCCTCGTCCAGATGCTGGGTGCTGCCGAATACCACGTCGGCCATCGGGCCCATGACCGAGCCGCGCGCCGACCGGCCGTTCTTGAGCAGTTCGACCACGTCCTGCGGGTCCCAGTCGGCGACGCCGGCTTCACGCTTGGAGGTGAGCGAAGGCGCATACCAGTTCTCGACCGCGATGAGGCCGCCCGAGAGGCCCAGCTTCTCCTGCGTGGCGCCGAGCACGTTGCGGGTGCCGTGGCAGGCGATGCAGTGGCCGAGGCCTTCGACGAAGTAGGCGCCGCGGTTCCACTCGGCAGATTTCGCGGGATTCGGTTCGAAGGTGCCGGGCGTGAAGGAGAGCGCACGCCACACCGCGAGCGCAGCCTGCGTGTCATAGGGAAAGCGCAACTGGTGCCGAACGTTCGGCGTCGGCGAAGGCGGGATGCTCCGCAGATACGCAAAGATCGCATCCGAATCGTCGCGCGTCACGCGCGTGAAGTTCGGGTAGGGGAAGGCGGGGTAGAGCAGGCGCCCGTTCTTCGAGCGGCCGTTGTGCAGGGCCCGCCAGAAATGGTCGGCGCTCCAGTCGCCGATGCCGGCTTTCGGGTCGGGTGTCAGGTTGCTCGCGAAGACAGTGCCGAAGGGCGTCTCGATGCCGACGCCGCCCGCGTACGGCGCGCCGCCGAGGGCCGTGTGGCATCCCGCGCAATTGCCGGCCAGCGCGAGATAGCGGCCACGTTCGACCTGGGCCGGCGTGCCATTGAAGGCGGCCGGTGTTTCCGGCAGCTTGTCCTCCCCGCGCAGGTTGAGCCCGACGATGGCCAGGCCGGCCAGCACCGCGAGCGTGACCAGGAAGACCAGCAGATAGAAAAGGCGTCGCATGGCGGGCTCAGTTGGCGTTCAGCGCGCTGCATGCCATCGGCACGGGGCTCGGCGCCGTGGCCTGGGGCTTGGGGTTGGAGGGCACCGGCTGCATCGCGAGCCAGCTCGCCGCGGCGTTGATGTCGGCTGACGTGAGCTTGCGACCCACCTCCGCCATGCAGTCGGGCGCGAGCGCGTGGCGCTCGTTGGTGATCCATGCGCCGAGCTGTGATGAAAGATACAGGCGCGGCAGGCCGACCAGCGCCGGAATTCCGGGCAACACACCGGTCAGTGCCTCGCCGTGGCAGCGCACGCAGGCCGGAATGTCGCGCGCCGCGTCGCCCTGGAACACCAGCGCCTTGCCGCGCGCCAGCATCTCGGGCGTGGCATCGGTGGTGCTGGGAACGGGCGGGTAGGGCAGGTCGATGGAGGAGAAGTACTCGGCGATTTCGCGCAAATAGGCGTCCGACAGGTGCCGGACCATATGCACCATGTCCGTGTTGAAGCGACGGCCGTCCCGGAAGCTTTGCAGCTGGTTGAAAAGATAGCCTGCAGGCTTGCCGGACAAACGCGGGTAATAGCCTGCCTCGGTGCTCGATCCCTCGCGGCCGTGACAGGCAATGCAGGCTGCGACGCGTTGTTCGATGGTGTCGGGAACGTGCCCGGGCGCAGGCGGTGCGGCAAACACCGGCGCCGCCAGGACACAGGCTGTGAGCAGGGGCGCCAGGAGGCGTGGAATGTTCATTCGTGGTTCGTTGGTTGGACGACGGGCACGCCGGAGCGTAGCGCGATCGGATCGGTTCTGCGCGTCGGACGGTTCGCCGTGCTTTTCAGATCGTTCCGCTGTCGCGGAAAGGCCGCACCTCCAGAGAATGGACGCCATGAATCAATACATGAAAGCATTCGAAAGCATCAACTGGCAACAATGGAGCGCACCCGTGCTCTCAGGCCTGCGCATCATGCTGATCATCGCGGTTGCGTGGGCCGCGATCATCGTGCTTCAAAGGGTCGTGGGGGCGGTTCGTCTTCGTGTCGAGGCCCGGCTCGGCGGAGCCGACGGCCCCCAGCGGGCCGAGACGCTCGGACGCGTGGTCCGCTACCTGATCGCCTTGGCTGTCAGCGCCATCGCGGTCATGCTGGTGCTTGCCGAAATCGGCATATCGCTGGCGCCGATTCTCGGCGCCGCCGGCGTCGTGGGATTGGCCGTCGGCTTCGGGGCGCAAAGCCTGGTGAAAGACTACTTCACCGGCTTCTTCATCCTGTTCGAGGACCAGATCCGTACCGGCGACGTCGTGAAGATCGCCGATCTCAGCGGCGTGGTGGAGGACATCACGCTTCGCCACGTCCGGCTGCGGGACTATGAAGGCAACGTTCATTTCGTGCCGAACAATCTCGTGACCACCGTCACCAACATGTCGCGGTCTTTCGCGCAGGCCGTGGTCGAGGTCGGCGTTTCCTGTCAGGAGAACATCGATGAAGTCCTGTCCGTCATGGTGCAAGTCGGCGCAACGCTGCAAGCCGACCCTTCCCATGCAGGAAAGATCCTCGCGGACCTGGAGATGGCGGGCGTCGAGCGCTTCGAGAACGGTGCCGTCGTGCTGCGCTGTCGCTTCAAGGTGTTGCCCCTGCAACAGTGGACGATTCGCCGGGAATACCTTCGGCGCCTCAAGGTCGCGTTCGATCGGGCGGACATCCAGCTGCAGCTTCCCCGCATGGCGCTGTACGGCCCGGCGCCGGCGCATTGGGCGGCTGGCGCTAAAGTCGCCGCATGCGCAAGCAATTCGCGTTGATGACGGGCTGGCAGCGTCTGCTGTGCGGCGCTGTCCTGGGTTTGGTGGTGAGCTTCGGCCTGCCGCTGTTTCATTGGCCGCTCGACGACGCCTCGCGCGGTCTGCTGGGCTGGTGCGTCGCGGCCGCCGCGTACCTGCTGCCCGCCTGGTGGCTGGCAGAGACGTCGGATGCGGAGGGCACACGGTTGCGCGCGCAGCAACTCGACCAGCCCAAGGCATGGATCCTGATCATCATGGTGATCGCGGTCGGCGTCGGTGTCGGAGTGATCGCGATGCTGCTGCAGCAGGTGCCGCGACTGTCTGGTGCGCAGCGTGTCGGCCACATCGCGCTGGGGCTGGCGGGCCTCGCGAGTTCGTGGCTGATGATTCACACCATCTACGCCTTCCACTACGCGCACCGCTACTACCAGCGCGAGAAAAAGGAGAGCGGGAAAGGCCCGAAGGCCGAGCCCCCGGGGCTGAAGTTCCCCGGCAAGTCGGAGCCGGACTACTTCGACTTTCTCTATTACTCCTTCGTGGTCGGCATGACCTCGCAGGTGTCCGATGTGCAGGTCACGTCGCGCGAGATGCGGCGCATCACGCTGATCCACGGCGTGCTCGCGTTCACCTTCAACATGCTGGTGCTGGCGCTGTCCATCAACGTGGTGGCCGCGTCGATGCAGGGCCCGTCGCCGGCGTCTTCAGGCAGCCCGGCGGCTGGTGCGGCCCAGCCTGACCAGACCCGTCGATAGCGCCACGCCGCACACGATCACCACTGCGCAGATCAGCATCCACTGCGTGATCTCTTCGCCGAGAAACACGGCGCCATAGAACAACGCGAACACCGGCACCAGGAAGGTCACCGTGAGCGCGCGCGCCGGGCCCGCGTTCTCGATCAGCCTGAAGAACAGGATGTAGGCCAGTCCGGTGCACGCCGTGCCCACGGCGACCAGCGCCAGCCACGCCTGCACGCTCGGCATCTGGGTGGGCCAGAGCCACAACGCCGGTACGGCGAGCGCGAGCGTCGCACCGATCTGGCTGCCTGTCGCCGTCGCCAATGCAGGGACGCCGACCAGGTACTTGCGCGTCAGGCTGGCGGAAAACGCGTAGCAGATGCATGCGGCAAGGCATGCAGCGATGGCCCATCGCGCGGCACCCTCGTCCGCGCCGGAATGAAAGCCCGCGCCGCGGCCCGCGAGCATCGCGACGCCGACGAAGCCGATCACCAGGCCCAGGATGCGCGAACGGTCAGGTCGATCTCCGAACCACGCCCATGCGACCAGCGCGCCGAACATCGGCACGGTCGCGTTGATCACCGCCGCGAGGCCGCTGTTGATGGTCAGCAGCGCGAACGAGAAGAACGCGAATGGCATGCCGGAGTTGAGCACGCCGATGCCGAGCGCCGGCTTCCAGTACTGCTTCAACGCTGACCACTGTCCCCGTATCCCCAACAGGGGCAGCAGGAAGATCATCCCGATCGCGACGCGAACCGCCGCCGTCGGCAGCGCGCCGAATTCGGCGGCCCCGATACGCATGAAAAGAAAGGACGCGCCCCAAAGCATGCCCAGCAGCAACAAGTCCACGACCCATCGGCGGCTCGCCGCCTTCGGCTTCGAAGGAGGTGGCGCGGGATTCGCCGTAGCCGGGCCGCCCGCGGTGCACTCGGCTTCGCTCATGAACCCGTCTCCGCGAGCGGTGCGCCCAGCGCACCTTCCAGTTCGAGCAGCGCAGTCTTGCGGTCGAGCCCGCCCGCATAGCCGGTGAGCGATCCGTCGGAGCCCAGAACCCGATGGCAGGGCACGATCACGCTGATCGGATTGCGGCCGACCGCAGCGCCCACGGCGCGCACGGCGGCGGGCTTGCCGACACCCGCACTGATCGAGCCATAACTGGTGGTCTCGCCCGCGGGAATCGCGAGCAGCGCCTGCCATACCGATTGCTGGAAGGGCGTGCCGTGCGAGAGATCCAGCGGCAGGTCGAAATGCTGGCGGCGTCCGGAGAAATACTCGTCGAGCTGTTCGGTCGCCTTGCGCAGCACCGGATGGTCGGTCGCGACTTCCCAGCCGGTCATGTCCGGCGAGTGTCGCTGGCGGTCGAACCAGACACCTGCCAGGCCCTTGTCGGTCGCGGCGAGCGTGATGCCGCCGAGCTTGCTGTCGAAGTGGGTGGTGTAGATCGTTGAAGTCTTGAATTTCATGGCTATCAGACGGTGACGCCGGAATCGATGGTGGGGACGATCGATGCAGCATCGATCGTGGGAGATGAGGAAGGGGCGTACCAGGCGCGCAGCACGGCATAGCCACGCCAGGGACGCCAGGCGAGTGAAGCTTCCGCAGCCGCACGTGCCGTGGTGACGCCGAGCGCCTTCTGCAGCGCGACGTCGCCTGCGGGGAATGCGTCGGGCCAGCGCAGGGCGCGCATCGCGATGTACTGCGCCGTCCAGTCGCCGATGCCTGGCAATGCCTGCAACGCAGCGAGGGTGGCGGGGACGTCGGCGCCGGCATGCAGGGCAAGCCGGCCTCCCATCACTTCGCGCGCCACCGCGAGCAATGCTGCCTGGCGCTGTCGCACGATGCCGAGCTGGCCCAGCGCGTCGCCGCTTGCACCGGCAATGGCCGCAGGTGTGGGGAAGAGCCGGTCGAGCCCGTCGATGGGCGTCGCGATCGGCTCGCCGAAGGCTTGCACCAGCCGCGAGCCCAGGGTGCGCGCGGCCGCGACCGTGATCTGCTGGCCGAGGACCGCGCGCACGGCCAGTTCAAATCCGTCGACCGTACCGGGCACGCGCAGGCCGTCGCCGTGCGGAAAGCTGGCGTGCAGCGCACCGTTGATTGCCATCGGCTCGGCATCGAGATCGAGCATGGCACGCACGCGGCTGATCACGATGGGCAAGACTGAAGCCAGCGAATCGCCCACGCGCAGCAGGACCTGCTCGCGCTGCGGATCGAAGCGAAGCTGCAGCCATCCCTGCAGCGTCCGGCCGCCTTGCGACACGCGCAGCGTGCGTGCGAACTGCTTCGTGCCGTTGCTTTCCGAGAGGAGCTCGACGCCGCGCAGCGCGCGGCGCGCGAAGAAATCGAGCATCGCGGCGCTGTCATAAGGCGGACGAAAACCGAGCTTCACTTCGACGCCATCGCCTTCACGGCGATCGGCCGAGCCGCCGGCGCGGCGCAGGGCGCTCGGGTTCAGACCGTAGTGGGCCAAGAAGGCCGCGTTGAAGCGGCGCACGCTCGCAAATCCGCTGGCGAGCGCGACCTGCGTCATCGGCAGTCGCGTGTCGGCGATCAGCTGCTTGGCGGCGAGCAGGCGACGCGTCTGCAGATACTGCAACGGGGACACGCCGAACTGCGCCTCGAAGATGCGGCGCAAGTGGCGGTCGCTGACGCCGAGCCGCGCGGCAATTTGCGCCGCGCCTGGGCCGTCGTCGGACCAGGCGTCGGGCTCGTCGATCAGCCGTGCCGCCTGCAGCGCAAGGATGCGCGACGCGTCCTCGGTCGACCAACTCGCGGCGCGGGGCGCCAGTTCGGGTCGGCAACGCAGGCACGGGCGGAATCCTGCGGCCTCTGCC
Organism: Variovorax sp. 10L426; assembly: GCF_056395305.1. Taxonomy (NCBI): domain Bacteria; kingdom Pseudomonadati; phylum Pseudomonadota; class Betaproteobacteria; order Burkholderiales; family Comamonadaceae; genus Variovorax; species Variovorax sp. 10L426. The sequence continues at coordinate 48,650 of NZ_JBFTJF010000004.1, forward strand.
TGCGCCGCGTGGCGGAAGAAGCAGCAGTTCTCGCGCCGGGGCAGCTTCACGCGGCACACCGGCCGGCAATAGATGCCCGTGGATGTCACGCCGGTGAAGAAGGACCCGTCGAAGCGTGCATCATGGGCCTTCATGGCCAAATAGCATGCATCGCTCTCAAGTCCGGCAGTGGAGGCGGGGGTGGCTGGCATGAAAGGATCATACGTTCGCGCCAGGCCAAGAGTAGCCATTTCCGGACATCTGGCTTCGAAAGGCCATGCCTACAATCGTGTTCAATTTTCGAACTTCCAGGGGTTGCTTTCATGCAGATCAGCGCATCGATCTTCAAGGCCTACGACATCCGCGGCGTGGTTCCCTCCACGCTCGACCCGGAAGTCGCCGAGGCGCTCGGCAAGGCCTTCGGCAGCGCAGCGCGCGCAGCCGGGGAGAAGGCGGTGGCGGTCGGACGTGACGGGCGCCTCTCCGGCCCTTCGCTGTCGGAGGCCCTCATCAAGGGATTGGTCGCCACCGGTGTCGAGGTGATCGATGTCGGCGCCGTCACGACGCCGATGCTCTACTTCGCGGCCCATACGTTGTGCACCAGCGGCATCCAGGTGACCGGCAGCCACAACCCGAAGGACTACAACGGCTTCAAGATGGTGCTCGCCGGACGCGCGATCTACGGCGACGAGATCCAGGGCCTGCGCAAGGTGATGGAAGCCGACAGCGCGAAGCTCGCGCACGGCGGCAGCGTGCGCAAGGTCGACGTGACCGAGGCCTACACGAAGCGCATCACCGGCGACATCAAGCTCGAGCGTCCGCTCAAGATCGTGGTCGATTCGGGCAACGGCATCGCGGGCGCGTCGGCCCCGGCGATCCTGCGCGCGATCGGCTGCGAAGTGACCGAACTCTTCAGCGAGGTCGACGGCAACTTCCCCAATCACCATCCCGATCCCAGCAAGCCCGAGAACCTCCGGGATCTCATCGCCGCGCTGAAGGCCGGTGACGCCGAACTGGGACTGGCCTTCGACGGCGATGGCGATCGCCTGGGCATTGTCACCAAGGACGGCAACAACATCTTTCCCGATCGGCAGATGGCACTTTTCGCGCAGGACGTGCTGTCGCGCGTGCCGGGCGGGACCATCGTGTTCGACGTCAAGTGCTCGCAGCGTCTTGCGCCGGCCATCGAGGCAGCGGGCGGCAAGCCGATGATCTTCAAGACGGGCCATTCGCTCATCAAGGCCAAGATGAAGGAGATCGATTCGCCCCTCGGCGGCGAGATGAGCGGCCACATCTTCTTCAAGGAGCGCTGGTTCGGCTTCGACGACGGCACGTATGCCGGCTGCCGCCTGCTCGAGATCCTGAGCAAGAGCCCGAACGCGAGCGATGTGCTCAACGCATTGCCGACCAGCTTCTCGACGCCCGAACTCAATGTGAAATGCGCCGAAGGCGAGCCGCATGTGGTGGTCGATCAACTCGTCAAGACGGCGACCTTCGACGCGCCGGCCAAGGTGTCGACCATCGACGGCTTGCGCGTCGACTGGCCTGATGGTTTCGGACTCATCCGTGCCTCCAACACCACGCCCGTGCTCGTGTTGCGCTTCGAAGGCCAGACCGATGCGGCGCTCAAGCGCATCGAAAGCGAAATGCTCACGCTGCTCAAGAGCGTGAAGCCGGACGCGACGCTGGCCGAAGCCGCGCACTGAATCCGCGAAGCGTGCGTTCCTTGCTGTTGCGCCTCTACGGCGCCGTCACTACGCTGGCCAAGCCGTTGGTGCGCCGCAAGCTCCGCCGGCGTGCCGCGGCCGAGCCTGGCTACGCGCTGGCCGTCGAAGAGCGCTTCGGTCACTACGACGATGCCGCCAACGGAATGGGCTGGTGCTGGATCCATGCCGTGTCGCTGGGCGAGGCGCGCGCGGCCGGCATCCTCATCGAAGAACTTCGCCGGCAATTGCCCGGCATTCCGATCCTGCTGACCAACGGCACCGCCACCGGCCGCGAGGAGGGCGCCAAGCTGCTGGAGCCTGGGGACCTCCAGGTGTGGCAGCCCTGGGACGCGCCGGAGCCGGTCGCACGCTTTCTCGATCGCTTCCGTCCCCGCATCGGCGTGCTGATGGAAACCGAAGTCTGGCCCGAGATGACCGCCGCCTGCGCCGAGCGCGGGATTCCGCTGGTGCTGGCCAACGCACGGCTCAACGAGAAGTCGCTGGCCGGGGCCGAACGCTTCGGCTGGCTTGCGCGGCCTGCGTACTCCTCGCTGGCGGCCGTGTGGGCGCAAACGGAAGCCGATTCGCACCGGCTGGTGTCGCTGGGCGCCAAGGTCGCGGGCGTTTTCGGAAACTTGAAGTTCGACGCCACGCCGGACGCGCGGCAACTCGCCGCAGCGGCCAAGCTGCGTACGCAACTCCCTCGGCCCGTGGTCATCTTCGCGAGTTCGCGCGATGGCGAGGAGCAGCAACTGCTCGACGTGCTCAAGCGTTTCGGCGCACTGGCACCGGTGCCTCCTGCGCAGGACGCCGTCAAGTCGATCGCCAAGCGCGTGCACGACGTGCAATGGATGATCGTGCCGCGCCATCCGCAGCGTTTCGACGAAGTGGCCGCGCTGATCGAGTCGAACGGATTCGCTGTCGCGCGGCGCAGCGCTGCCGGCGCGCCGACCGAGGCCGAGATCTGGCTCGGCGATTCGCTCGGGGAAATGGCGCTCTACTACGGCCTGGCCGACGTGGCGTTGCTGGGCGGCAGCTTCGAGCCGTTGGGGGGGCAGAACCTGATCGAGGCGGCGGCCTGCGGTTGCCCGGTCATCATGGGGCCGTCGACCTTCAACTTCGCAGAAGCGGCGGAACTCTCGCTGGCCGCCGGCGCTTCCGCGCGAGTGGCCGACATGGAGCACGCCGTGACGGCTGCGCTCAAGTTGGTCGAGAAACCCGAGCGTCGTGAGGCGATGGCACAGGCTGCGCTCGCATTCGCTTCATCGAATCGCGGCGCGGCTGAGCGCACGGCAGCGGCATTGCTCGACATCGCCGAACGGGCGTCGCCGACAGTTCCGGAAGAGCGCGCCGAGCCTCACCTCGAATGATTGCGGCCTTGACGACCTACCAGGCGTACTTCATGCCGGCGCGCACGGTCCAGGCTTGATACGGCTGGGACGACGACTGAGTGTTCCACTGCCACCCCAGGTCGCCCCACGCACCGAGTCCCTGCTTGAAGTCGACGTTGACGCCGGCCTTGAGCTCGTAGCGATTGTTTGGATAGGTCGTCATCTGGTTGACCAACACCTCGTCGCCCAAGTCATCGTGCCACCAGTTCATGGCGGCATAGGGGCGGAAGCGCCAGCCAGAGGTCTGGACCCAGTTCGGTTGCACCCGAATCCCTATCCTCGACATCCAACCGGCGCGCTTGCTCGTCTCTATGTTGGAAAAGTCAGTGTCCAGGAGGTTGTAGTTGTTGTTGCGCAGGTAGATCAACTGGCCTTGCGGCCGGAGTGTCCAGCCGCTTGTGTCGCCCAGCGGTATCGCGTAGCCGAGCTCGGCGGACGCTATGCCGACGCGGGACTGGCCGTCCGTGCCGGCCAGAGACAGAGGGGCCGCCCGGTTGTCCGACCATGCGTACTGTCCCCGTACGTCGGCGTACCAGCCTTGCCGGGTTCGATCGTCCTGGTACCAGGTGCTGTAGATGCCCATGCTGCCGCTCGGCGTGTCACCGCGCGGCTGGAACAGGTTGCCGATCCCGCTCGAATCGGGGCGCGAGCTGTCGCTGCTGGCCGTGGCGCCGAGGTGGAGGCGGTCGGTGCCACTGAAGAGCGACCATTGCGCGGCGTCGGCCGCGGCTGGGGCGGTGCCAGCTCTGGGATCGGTGTCGAAATTGCTGGGGTTCCGCGAGGCGCACTGGGCGGCCGCGCCGAATCCCGACGAGGAGCATTGCGCATAGGCGCCGATGCTGCCGGCGCACACTGCCGCCGCGACGGCCAGCCGAGGGATGCGCCGCGCGGTCGATGCGCCCGCCAACACAGGAGATGCACTACGCACGGCCGAACCTCCTTCTGGACCGATCCGATGACTCAGGAAAGCCGTGGAGAACGGAAGGCCCGTAACCTATTGTGCGTCGATTGTGAGGGTTTGAGGCGTTGCCTGCAAACGACGATTAGCGATTTTCGTCACGGTGTCACGACGTCGAACATCGGCTCGAATTCGTCGAGCATCGGATCCGAAGGCTAGCGCGTCGGCGGTGCGATCACCGGCGGCGGTGGCGGCACAGGCATCGTCGGCGGCTGCGAATTGACCGGCGGCGACAACGTGGGCGGTGCGGTCAAGCTCGGCGTGGGTTCGACGGGCACCGGGCTCACTGTTGCCGCGGAAGGCTGGTCGGGCGAGGCGGCGCTGTCGACCGTCGCGCGGCCGTTGGTCGCGAGCGTGTTGTTGACGGCCACCAGGTCGTCCGACGTCAGTGTGCCGTTGGCCTGCCGCAGCCTGAGGTTACCCACCAGCACGTTGTAGCGCGCGACGGCGAGGTCGCGCTTGGTCTGGAAGAGCTGGCTCTGCGAGTTCAGCACATCGATGTTGATGCGAACGCCCACCTGGTAGCCCAGGCGGTTGGCGTCGAGCGCGCTCTGGCTGGACGACTCGGCCGCTTCGAGCGCCTTGACCTGCCCGGCGCCCGAGACGAGCCCCAGGAAGGCCGAACGCGTGGCCTGCGAGACGCTGCGGCGCGTCGATTCGAGGAACTGGCGCTGCTGCTCCTCGAGCGCCAGCGTTTCCTTGATGCGGTTCTCGGTCGCGAAGCCCGCGAAGAGCGGCAGGTTGAACACCACGCCGATGCTCGCTGCCCGCACGTTCACACGGCCGGTGCTGGTGCTGGTGCTAGTGCCTTGCGGGTTGTTCGTGGCGTTGTAGCCGAGCTGCGCATCGAGCGTCGGCTTGTGGCCGGCCTGGGCCTTGTCCACTTCGAGCTTGGCCACGTCGAGGCCGAGCTGCGCCTGCTGGATGGCGGGATGTACGGCCTCGGCCTGCGTCACCCAGACGTTCATGTCGGCGGGAAGCAGCGGTGGCAGCACCACCGGCGCGGCCAGTGGCGTCGGGTTGGTGCCCGGGCGGCCGACTAATTGGTCGAGCGCGATCCTCCTGACCTGCAGGTCGTTCTCGGCCGTGATCTCCTGTGCGACCACAAGGTCGTAGCGGGCCTGTGCCTCGCGCGAGTCAGTGATGGTGGACGTGCCGACCTCGAAGTTGCGCTTGGCCGAAGCGAACTGTTCGGCCACCGCGATCTTCTGCGCGCGGACCAGCGCCAGGCTGTCCTGCGCCGAGAGTACGTCGAAGTAGGCCTGGCTCACGCGCACGACCAGATCCTGCTCCGCGATGGTGAGCGTCGCCTGCGCGATGTCGACCTGCCGCTTGCTCTGCTCGTAAGCGGCCCAGTTGGCGGGACGGTACAGCGGCTGCGTCGCGTTGATGCCGGCGGACTGGTTCGGAAAGCCGCGGGTGGTGGACAGGTTGTCGGTCGACAGTTCCTGGTGGGTGGCCGAGGCACTGGCTGAAAGCCCGACTGCCGGCAGGATGCCTGCCTTGGCCTGCGCGGCCCGTGCCAGGCTCGCGTCATACTGCGCCCGCGCGCCCTGGTAGGTCGCGTCGTAGCCGCGTGCGGAATCATAAAGTTCGATCAGGCTCTGGCCATGAGCCGGCAGTGCAATCGCCGCTGCGAACAACATCGCGAGCGCTGCCGAAAGAGGAAGAAGCCTGGGAACGGGCATGAAACGTCCTTGAAAAATCAAAAGCAAGGTTGCGAGGCACTGACGTCGCGAGCCCAGCAGCCAATACCAGAAACACCGCGGAACCGGCTTAGCCGGGCCGCCGGTGTTGCCCCCGGTAGGGGGTGGGCGGCTACACGAAGTGAGCCAACCTGGGGGGGAGCCATCAGTACTTTGGAACGGAGGGATCGTGCTGCGACCAGGCGTCGATGCCGCCGGCGATGTTCGCCACTTCGGCAAAACCGTTCTGAACCAGAAAGGCCGCCACCCGCTGGCTGCGCGCGCCGTGGTGGCACAGGCAGGCGATGCGCTGGCCGGCGTTCAACTCGCCGACGCGCGCGGGGATCTCGTTCATCGGAATCGTCGCCAGCGTGAAGCCCTTGGGCACGACGCTGGCGGTCTGGAGTTCCCACGGCTCGCGCACGTCGAGAACCACCGGCATCGCATTCGGGTTCTGGGCGAACCAGTCGGCAAGGTCGGCCGCTCGGATTTGATCGATCATGAAAAGGCCGGGATCAGAAATTGAAGCGCGAGGGCGCCGGGAAATTGAGAAGGCGAGGCGCAACCATGTCCCACGGCTGGATGGTGTCCCACTTGCCTTCGCTGACGCGGGTGACGAAGTGGGCGCGCATCATGGGCTCGTCGCCGACGATTGCAGCGAGCCGGCCGCCCATCTTCAGGGAGCCCAGCAGGCCTTGCGGAATGCGCGCGACCGAGCCGCTCAGCAAGATCACGTCGAAGGTCGGGCCGCTCGGTAGCGGCTTGGAGCCGTCGGCGTTACGCACTTCGACGTTCATCACGCCGTTGCGGCGCAGCGTCTCGGCGGCGGTAGCGGCCAGCTTGGGGTCGATTTCGAGCGTCAGCACCTGGGCGGCACGGTGAGCCAGCAGCGCGGCCATGAAGCCGGAGCCGGTGCCAATTTCGAGCACGGTCTCGTGCTTCTGGATGTGCAGGTCCTGCAGCATGCGCGCTTCGACCTTGGGCGAGAGCATGCATTGGCCGGGTTCCTTGGGCGTGCCGACGTCTTCGAGCGGGATTTCCATGTCGAAGAAAGCCAGCGCGCGGTGGGCCTTGGGCACGTAGTCTTCGCGCCGGACGTTGGCGAGCAGGTCGAGGATTTCGAGATCGAGCACATCCCAGGGGCGGATCTGCTGTTCGATCATGTTGAAGCGAAGGCGCTCCAGAGAAAGGGTGGGGTTCATGTGCTTTTCCTAGGTCGGGCTCAGGACAAACTTTCAATTTTAGGCGCGGGCTCCTGGGGCTCCCCGGCGGGTGCCGCCTTCGGAGCACCGCTCCAGCGGCGGCGCGCCCAGTTCGCGAGGTCGTCCATGTAGCAATAGACGACCGGCACCACGACCAGCGTCAGCAGCGACGAGGTGATCACGCCGCCGATCACGGCTTGCCCCATCGGCGCGCGCTGCTCGGAGCCTTCGCTGATCGCGAAGGCCAGCGGCACCATGCCGAAGATCATCGCCAGTGTTGTCATGAGGATGGGGCGCAGCCGCACACGGGCGGCGAGCAGCAGCGCTTCCGAGCGCGGCAGTCCCGGCACCGGCATGCCGTCGTCGCCGACGCCAGGCTCCCGCGCCCGGATCGCGAAGTCCACCAGCAGGATGGCGTTCTTCGTCACCAGCCCCATCAGCATCACGATGCCGATGATCGAGAACATCGACAACGTCGAGCCGAAGATGAGCAGCGCCAGCACCACGCCGATCAGCGTCAGCGGCAGCGCCATCATGAGCGCCAGCGGTTGCAGGAAGCTCTTGAACTGGCTGGCCAGGATCATGTAGATGAAGATGATCGCCAGCGCAAGCGCCGACACGGCGTAGCCGAACGATTCCTGCATGTTCTTGGTCGAGCCGCTGAACTGCCAGCCATAGCCGGGCGGGAAGGGGATTTCCGCGAGCGCCTTGCGAATGTCGGCCGACACCTCGCCCGCCGATCGGCCGTCGACGTTGGCGTTGATGGCGACTTCGCGCGCCAGAGCGCGGCGATTGATCTGGTTCGGCCCGGTGGATTCGCGCACTTCCGCCACCTGCTGAAGCCGCACGATGCGGCTCGACCCGTCGGCGTTGGCGCCCACGGCCGTGCTGATGAAGGGCAGGCGCGCGAGGTCGGCCGGCGAGTTGCGCACCTCGGGCGCGAGCCGCACGTTGACGTCGTAGGTCTGGTCGTCCGGCGCGCGCCAGTTGCCGACCGTGGTGCCGGCCACCAGCGTGCGCAGCGAAGCCGCGATCGGCGCCACGCCCAGGCCGAGGTCCGATGCCGCATCGCGCCGCACCACGACGCTCACCGTGGGCTTGTTGGGCTTCTGGCTCGAATCGAGATCGACCAGCCCGGGAATGGGACGGATCGCATCCATCACACGCTGCGTGAGCCGTTCGAGTTCCTTGAAGTCGGTGCCCTGCAGAGAGAACTCGATGGGCTTGTTGCCGCCCACGGAATCGCGCAGGCCCACGTGCGTGACCGTGATGCCGGGCACCGAACGCAGCCGTTCGCGAAGCACCGTCGACATCTGGTCGACGCTGCGGCTGCGCGCCTTGCGGTCCACCAGCCGCACGTAGATGCTCGCGTACATCTTGCCCTGAGCGTCGCCAGTGTTGATGGTGGTGAGCGTGTAGCGCACCTCGGGCATCTCGCGCAGCACGGCCTCGACCTGCCGCGCCTTCGCCTCGGTCACTTCGAGCGAGGAGCCGACCGGCGTGTAGAAGTTGATGGCGGTCTCGGAGAAGTCGGCCTTGGGCACGAATTCGGTGCCCAGCAGGGGCACCATGAAGACGCTGCCAATGAAGATGCCCACTGCCGCGAACAGCGTCGCAAGCTTGTGCACCAGCGCCCAACGCAGGATGCCCTGGTAGCCCTCGGCCAGGCGTTCCGTCGCGGCATCGAACCATCCGGTCACGCGGCCGATGGTCTTGTCGTAGAGGGTGACGGGCGTTTCGCGCTGGCCGTGCAGGTCGATCGCCGGCGAACCATGTTGAGACCCGGCCTTGATGGCCGGGTCGTGCCAGATGCTCGACATCATCGGGTCGAGCGTGAAGCTCACGAACATCGAGATCATCACGGCCGCGACGATGGTGATGCCGAATTCGTGGAAGAACTTGCCGATGATCCCTTCCATGAAGCCGATCGGCAGGAACACCGCGACGATCGACAGCGTGGTTGCGAGCACGGCGAGGCCGATTTCCTGCGTGCCGTCGAGCGAAGCCGCATAAGGCGATTTGCCCATCTGCACATGGCGCACGATGTTCTCGCGCACCACGATCGCGTCGTCGATCAGCAGGCCCACGCAGAGCGACAGCGCCATCAGCGTGACCATGTTGATCGTGAAGCCGAACATCGCCATGAACCAGAAGGTGCCGATCAGCGCGATCGGCAATGTCAGGCCGGTGATGACCGTCGAGCGCCACGAGTTCAGGAACAGGAAGACGATCAGCACCGTGAGCAGTGCGCCTTCGATCAGCGTATGGCGAACGTTCTCGACTGCGACACGGATCGGCCGCGAAGCATCGGCGATGGGTTCGAGCCGCACGCCCGGCGGCAGTTGAGGCTGGATTTCGGCGATCGCCTTGGTGAGGCCGTCGACCACCTGGATGGTGTTCTCGTCCTGGGCCTTCTGCACCGACAGCAGCAGCGTGCGCTGGCCGTTGTAGAGGGCGAGGCTGTCGATTTCCTCCGCGCCGTCGTTCACGGTCGCGACCTGCTCGACACGGATCGGTGCGCCGCCCTTGCGCATGATGATGATCTTCCCGAAGTCCTCGGGGCGTTCCATGCGGGCATCGACCTGCACGACGCGGTCCTGCTCGAGCGAGCGCACGGAGCCGACCGGCAGCGCCTGGTTCTCGTTGCGCACCGCATCGACCACCTGGGTGGCGCTGACGCCGAAGGCTTCCATCGCCTGCGGATTCAGGTAGATGTTGATTTCGCGCCGGGTGCCGCCGACCAGCGTGACGGAGCCGACGCCTCGGACGTTTTCGAGGCGCTTCTTGAGGACTTGATCGGCCCAGTTCGTCAGCTCCACGGCACTGGGTTGCTTGTCCTTGTTTCCGTCTGGCAGCACGGCCACCGACCAAACCGCACGCGAGGCCGGGTCGAAGCGCTGCACGCGCGGGTCTTTCACTTCGTCGCGGAACAACGGCCGCACGGACGCGACCTTCTCCCGCACGTCGTCGGCCGCCTTGCGCCCGTCGACGTAGAGCTGGAATTCGATGATGACGACCGACTGGCCTTCATAGCTGCGCGAGGTGAGGGCGTTGATGCCGGCGATCGAGTTGACGCCTTCCTCGACCTTCTTGGTGACTTCGCTCTCGACGATCTCGGGCGAGGCGCCGGGGTATTCGGTGATCACGACCACGACCGGGAAGTCGATGTTCGGAAACTGGTCGACCTGCAGGCGCTGGTACGAAAAGGCGCCGAGCACGACCAGCGCGAGCATCAGCATCGTCGCGAAGACGGGATTCTTCAGACTGACACGGGTGAACCACATGGGCGTGCGCCGCTCAGGGGGTGGAGCGCGCGGCGGCGCTCGCAACCGGACCGGTCGAGGCGATCGGCATGAGACGCACCGCGGTGCCTTCGCGAAGCGGGCCGACGCTACCCGCGATCACTGTCGCGCCATCGTCGATGCCGCGCACGGCGACCATCGCCTGGCCGTCCGCCTGGCCGCGCAGGCCGGTCTCGACCGGTCGATGCGCGATGCGGCCGTCGATGACCAACTGCACGTAGGGAGTGGGTTTGTCGGTGCGCACGGCGGACAAGGGCAGGGCGAGCGTCTCCGTGCGGCCCACGTCGATCGTGCCTTGCGCGAACAGCCCCTGACGGAAGCCGGTGCTGCGGTCCAGTTGCAGGTAGACGAGCACGCTGCGGCTGCCTGCCTGCGCGCTGGGATTCACGCGCACCACGGTCGCGCCGACGTTGCGCTCGCCGCTTTTCGGGTCGCTGGCGCTGCCGCCTTCGATCTGGAGCGTCGCACGCTGGCCCACGCGCACGGCCACCGAATCGGCGGCCGCCAGCGTGGCTTCGACTTCGATGCGGCTCAGGTCGACGACCTCGATCACCTTCGTGTCGATGGCGACGCGCTCGCCGGACTGCGCCAGCCGCTGCGCCACCTGCCCGGTGATGGGGCTCTTGAGTACGGTGTCATCGAGCGACTTGCGCGCCACTTCCACGGCGGCGAGTGCCGCGCGATGGGTGGAGAGCGCGGAATTGAGATTCGACTGCGAGGTATCCAGCGCTGTCTTGGAGATGAAGCCCTGGTCGACGAGCGCCTTGTTGTTGTCATAGGTGCGCTGGGCCACTTCGGCCTGTGCGCGGGCCGAATCGGCCTGCTCCTGGACCTGACGCATGCGCGAACGGTATTCGATCGGATCGATGCGTGCGATGACCTGACCCGCCTTGACGGTATCGCCTTCGCGCACCGTGAGGCCAATCAACTCACCGGCCACGCGCGCCTTGACGGCCGCCCAGTCGACCGCCTTGAGCGTGCCGGAGACGGCCAGCGCTTCGGCCAGTTCGCGTCGGGTGGCCCGCACCACATCGGCCGACGAAAGCTCCACGACGGTCTCGGCCGGCTTCGCGCTCGCCGCGACTGCGGCCTGATGCGCCTTGCGCGCACCGATGGCCCGGACGATGCCGCCGAGCACAAGAATGAGGATCAGGGCCGCGACGACCCACTTGACGGAACGCTTCATACGTCGGCCTTGGGCGCACGAAGGCCGTTGAGGACGATCTCGGCCTGGAGGGCCAGGTACTTCTGGGGATCGATTTCAGATTCTCCGTCGACGCAAATGGCAGCCGAGTGCTTCCACAGCATCAGGAACATCATCGGAGCGATGACGGCATAGATGGCAAGGTCCACGTCGACCGGCGCGAACTCACCGCTGTCGACGCCGCGTCGCACGATGCGCCGCAACAGCGCGTGCCCGGGGCGGACCACTTCGCGGCGGTAGAACTCGGCCAGTTCGGGGAAGTTGCGGCCCTCGCTGAGCATGAGCTTGGCGAGGCCCGAGACCTTGGTCGAGCCGATGCGCTCCCACCAGATGCGCATGCAATAGCGCAGCATGTCGGTCGTGGAGCCTTCGAAGGCATCGAACTCACGGTTCCATTCGGTGAAGCGGCCGGAGAGGTTCTCGACGACCACGGCCTTGAACAGCTCTTCCTTGCTCGGAAAGTAAAGGAAGAGCGTGCCCTTGGAGACGCCGGCCCGGGCCGCCACCTCTTCGGATCGCGTGGCTGCGAAGCCTTTTTCGACGAAGAGGTCCAGCGCAGCTTCGAGCAACTCGCCGGGACGGGCTTCCTTGCGACGCTCGCGCTTGGCGCGCACCGGGCAGATCTTGTCGCTGAGGAATCGGGGGGCGGGCATGAGGGGTTACTGACTGGCGGGTTAGTAATGTAGTGAGGCGCCCGATTTGCGTCAAGCCGTCAGAATGTCTGGTTTGGTAATTTCACCCGCCGGAGTTCCCATGACCGACTCGTCACCGCAAACCGAAACCATCGTCCTGGGCGGCGGCTGCTTCTGGTGCACCGAAGCGGTGTTCGATCGCGTGCGGGGCGTGGTCGATGTCGAATCCGGCTACAGCAACGGCCAGGTCATGCATCCGAGCTACGAGCAGGTCTGCACCGGCCGCACCGGGCATGCCGAGGTGGTCAAGGTGGCGTTCGACCCGGCGCAGATCTCACTGCGGGAGATCCTGGAGATCTTCTTCGTCGTGCACGACCCGACCACGCTCAACCGGCAGGGCAACGACGTCGGCACCCAATACCGCAGCGGCATCTACTACACGAGCGATGCGCAGAAGCAGGTGGCAGAGGATGTGATCCGCGAGATCACCGAGAGCAAGACCTATCGCTCGCCCATCGTGACCGAGGTGAAGCCGCTGGACAACTACTCGACCGCCGAGGCCTATCACCAGGACTATTTCCTGAACAACCCCAACCAGGGCTATTGCGCCTTCGTGGTCGGGCCGAAGGTCGAGAAATTCCAGAAGACCTTCGCGGCGCATCTCAAGGCGTGATCCGGGGCCGGCCATGAGTTCCGACGGCATGAGCGGACTGGAAAGCCGGTTGGTCCGGCTCCACGGCCGCGTGCAGGGTGTCGGTTATCGCGAGACCTGTGTGCATCATGCGCGTGCGCTCGGCGTCACGGGGTGGGTGCGCAACCGGTCGGACGGTTCGGTCGAGGTGCTGCTGCAAGGCTCGCCGAATCAACTGGCGCACATGTGCGACTGGTTGCGTACCGGCGTTCCGGGCGCGAAGGTCGACGCGATCGACGTGAAGGACGTGCCGCGGCCCTTCGATCGGCTTGACACATTCGAGCGCCATCCGACCGTGTGAGCCGTCCCGGGTGGGGTGCGCCGTTCGACGGCATGTATCCTCGCCGCCGTGAATGCCTCCGTCCTTTCCTCCCTGCTGCCCGTCGTGTTGCTCATCGCCGTCGGGTTCTTCGCGGGGCGACGGGGGTGGGTCGGCGGCGGCGCGGTGCGGGACCTGTCCAACCTGATCTTCCTGCTGCTCGCGCCGGCGCTGCTTTTCCGGTCGATGAGCACCGTGCATGTGGCGCAACTCAGTCTGCGGCCGGTCGCCGTGTACTTCGTCGCGGCGGGTTTGATCTTCGCGGCGACGATGATGTGGCGCGGCTTCAACCGGACGGCGGCCGTGCTCGCGCTCGCCAACACCTACAGCAACACCGTGATGATCGGCATCGCGCTGATCGGCCTGGCGTATGGGCCCGAGGGCATGGTCGTGCTGCTGACGCTGATCTCACTGCACTCGCTGGTGCTCCTGACGAGCGCGACCGTGGTGCTCGAAATGGCCGTGGCGCACGAGCATGCTGCGACCAGCGGGGAAGCGCGGCGTCCGATGGTGAAGGTCGTCGGCGGCGCGCTCTATCACGCGATCATCCATCCGGTGCCGTTGCCCATCATTGCCGGTCTTCTGTTCGCGCGATCAGGCCTGCAAATGCCCGAAGCCATCGACACGCCGATCGCCTTGCTCGGCGGCGCCTTCAGCCCGGTGGCGCTTGTCATGGTCGGCATCACGCTGGCGTTGACGCCCGTTGGTGAACACTGGCGCGACGCGCTGGTGCAGGCACTGGTCAAGAATGTGGCGCACCCGCTGCTGGTGGCCGGACTCGGTCTTGCACTGGGCCTGCGTGGGCTGCCGCTCACGGTGATGGTCGTGGCCGCGGCGTTGCCGATGGGCGCCAACGTCTTCCTGTTCTCGCAGCGCTACCGGACTGCCGAAGAACTCGTGACCGCCAGCGTCGTGGTGTCGACGGGCTTGGCGCTCGTCACGCTGACCGTCGTCATGGCGCTCGCGAATCGTCTGTAGCGCGGCGCGTCAAGGCGCGAGGCGCTCGCGCACCCAGGCGCCGCTTTCGATGCGATAGCGCAGGCGATCGTGCAGGCGGCTCTTGCGGCCTTGCCAGAATTCCCAGCGATCGGGCATGAGCCGGAAGCCGCCCCAGTGCGGCGGCCTTGGGGGTGAGAGCAGGTGCCGCGCGGCCTGCACGGCGGCGTTCTTCACCAGCACATCGCGGCCGCTGATGACTTCGCTTTGCGGACTGGCCCACGCGCCGATGCGCGAATCGAGCGGGCGGCTCGCAAAGTAGGCGTCGCTTTCGGCGTCGCCGACTCTTTCGACACGGCCTTCGATGCGCACCACGCGTTCAAGCTCGACCCAGTGGAATTGCAGCGCGGCATAGGGGTTGCCGGCGAGGTCCTGCCCTTTGCGGCTGTTGTAGTTGGTGTACCAGACGATGCCGCGCGCGTCGTAGCCCTTGATCAGCACGATGCGCGTGGAAGGGCGCAGGTCGCCGCCGACGGTGGCCAGCGTCATCGCGTTCGGTTCGGGGAGCTTGGCGTCGATGGCCTCGGCAAGCCAGCGCTCGAATTGCTGCAGCGGGTCGGCGGCGCTGCCGTTTTCGTCAAGTTCGGCGCGCTCGTAGCTCTTGCGCAGCGCGGCCAGCGATTCGGTGGGAGAACTCATGGCGCCATTGTTGCGCATGCGAAGCGGAGATACTGCGGATCATGAACGAAGTGAACGACACACCCGTGTCACGTCCGCCCATCGTCATCGTGCTGGCCTCGGGGCGAGGCGAGCGCTTTCTGGCCGCCGGCGGCGTCGGGCACAAGCTGCACGCGCCGCTGGGCGAAGCGACGGTGCTTGCACATACGCTGGCCGCCGTGCGCGCGAGCGGCCTGCCGTGGCACATCGAGGACGTGGGGCATCCCGGCATGGGCGATTCGATCGCCGCCGCCGTCCGGGCCACGGCCGATGCGGGCGGGTGGCTGATTCTCCCGGCCGACCTGCCCTTGGTGCAGCCGGCCACCTTGCAGGCGGTGGCGCGGGCCCTGGTCGATCCGGTGCGGGCGGCCCAGCCGCACTACCGCGGCGGGCGAGGACACCCGGTCGGCTTTGCGGCTGCGTGCGGTCCGCAACTTGCAGCGCTGTCCGGCAACCTGGGTGCGTCGCCGGTACTTCGGGCGCTGCGGGAAGCGCAGCAGGTCGCGGACATCGAAGTCGACGACATCGGCATCGTCACCGACGTCGACACCCCCGAAGAATTGGCGCGCGCCGAAGCGCTGCTGCTGGAACGACTCAGCCGCGCGTGATCACTGCGCAAGCGATGCGCGGGCCGGAATTGCCCGCCGGTTGCGTCGTGAAATCGTCGCGGTCGCGGTGAACCACGAGCGCTCGTCCGATCACGTTGTTGGCCGCGCCGTCGGTCAGCGAAATCGCGTGCACGTCGACGCTGAACCGCGCCACGCCGCTCGCGTCGGCGACCAGGCTGGGCAACTCGCCTGAATGACTGCCCGGGGCGGCGAACTTGCCGTGCGTGCCGCCGGACGGATTGAAGTGACCGCCCGAAGCGTTGCCGTTGTCACCGCAATCGCCCTTTTCGTGGATGTGGAAGCCATGCTCCGTGCCGGGCGGAAGGCCGCGCACTTCACCCGCGACGCGCACGCCATGGTCGAGCGCCGTGAAGGTCACCTTGCCCATCGTCGGATTCGGCGAGATCGCTCCGGTCGGCGCGAGGTTGGCCGTGGCACCCGCTCCCGAAGCCATGGTGCCGCAGGCGGCGAGCAGGCTGGCCGAGAGAAAAGCTGCAGCGATAGCGATGAAACGCGACATGTGTGTTACTCCTTGAATCTTGATTGCGTTGAAGGCTCCGAAGGGTATACCGGAGACGCCAACTCGCGGCTATCAGCCTGCGCCGACAGGCGGGATTCCGCCAGCTTGACCAGGCGCGCCAGCGCCGCGTCGTGGATGCCGTGGTGCTTCAGTTCCAGCAACGTCTGGTGTGCGTAGTCGAGCGAACTGCCGTAGCGGCCAACCGCGGTCTCGAAGATGTGGCGGTAACGCTCGTCGCTCAGTTCGCCGGTGAAATTGGGACTGAGCCGCGACAGCGTGAAGGCCAGGGCGCGCACCGTCGAATGGGGCGTCACGCATTCGAGCCATCGCGGGTCGTAGACGCCGGTCGGCATCTCGCGCAGCCAGAGCCGGCCCAAGGTTTCGAGCCCGTCGGCCGCCGGCACCCGAAAGACCATGCCCCGGCAACTTCCGCCCGACAGGAGCCCGAACACCAGGCCAGGGTTCTCGACCGTGCCGCGATTGACGCGGCTCCACATCTTGAGCGCACGGTGCCAGCCGTGCACCCGCGCGGGGAGTCTTTCGACGAAGCCGAACTCCGGCCGCCAGATCAACGAGCCGTAGCCGAACAGCCACAGATCCTGGTGGCCGCCCCATTCGTCGATCACGCGATCGAGCATCGGCTTCGGGTCGCGCAGTGGCTTCGGCAAAGGGTCCAGTCCGGGCGGCCCGGGATCGCCTCCCGGGTTCGGGGAGCCGACGCCTACAATTTCGCGGTCATGGTTCACCGCACCATTATTTACCGACCCCTCAATTACGGAGACCCGCCCATGTCTGCCATCAACGAAGACGAGAGCCAGCAGAATTTCATCCTCGCCTTTGTATTGGGCTTGATCGCGTTGGTGATCCTCTTCGTCATCGGTATCGTGCTGTTTCAGAGGAACCACATGACTGGCGTCCCGGCCCAACCGGTGGCCGCAACCGCGCCGGCGCCGGCGACGACGGTGGCCGTCGTGACGGAGACGGTGACCGTCGTGATCCCTGACGGCGCGAGCATTCGCGTCGCGGGCGGTGTCGTGAACTTCTACTTCGCCACGGCGAGCGCCGATATCGCGCCTGGTGCCGCCGAGGCGCTGGCGATCGTGATCAAGGGCGTCGAAAGCGGCCACAAATGCGTCGTGTCGGGCTTCCATGACACCACCGGGGACGCCGCGCTGAACGAAGAACTCGCCAAGAGGCGCGCCGAGACCGTCCGCGACGTGCTCACCGGACTTGGCGTTCCGGCGGACAAGATCGAACTGCAGCGGCCTCCTGTCACGGCGGGTACGGGCAACAACGCCGAAGCGCGCCGGGTCGAGGTCAGGCTGAAGGACTGAGATGAAACTCGCCCCCAGGTTGGCTCACTTCGTGTAGCCGCCCACCCCCTGCCGGGGGCAATACCAGCGGCCCGGCAAAGCCGGTTCCGCGGTATTCCTGGACTTGGGGTCGCATCTCAAGGACGCGCCGCGGCCGCAAGGCCGTACAGAAGCAGCGCCGCCACGACCACTACCGTGAATCCCACATGAATCGCGAGCAGCGTGGCCAGCACCGCCCCGGTGACTGAGGCGCAGCCGTTGATGCCCCAGGCCCAGGGAATGAGCCGCGCATGGACGGCCTCCATCCTCGCCAATCCCAGCGGGAAGGGCATGCCCATGAAGAAAGCCAGCGGGGCGATGAGGCCCGCCGAAAGCAGAATCCTGGCCACGTCCGGCAACCCCATCGCGTGCCGGAAGAGCCACGGAAGTAGCAGCAGGCAAAGCGCCGCCGACACCGCGATCGCGCCCACGACCGCCGTCTCCGGACGCTTCAGGCCGGCCCCGTGCTGCAGGCGCCCTGCAACGCGGCTGCCGATGCCGGCGAACAGCAGAAAGGCGAACAGCACCACCGCGACGGCACGGAGCGGGTGACTCAGGAACAGGACGAACTTCTGGATGAACGCGATTTCGATGAACATGAAGCCGAAGCCGATCGCCAGGAAGTAGACGAGGATGCGGCCGCGCGAGCCGGCCGAAGGCGCGCGCCGGTCCTGTCGAAGGTCGGCCCGTGCGACCCAGGCCAGAGGCAGTCCGATCAGCAGCAGGCTGGCGAAGATGGCTTGAGCAAGCGTCGCCACCAGCACCGGGTAGCCCCATTCCAGCAGCGTCAGGCCGCCTTGCTCCTTGAGCGAGAGGAGTTCGTGCAGAGAGCGCCACTTGAAGAAGTGGAAGAAGTGCGGCTTGTCGTCGGTGGCCGGGGCGATGTGGAACTTGTAGTCCCGAAGGAACGCGTCTCGGCCCGGACCCAGCAGCGCCGTCGCGCCGTCGAACAGGTCGGGGCCCTGGACCACGTTGTATCGGTTGGCTTCGCCAGGCTGCATGCCGGGATAGAACCCCAGGTCGAACGAGCGGGCGACGCAGAAAGACTTGATCGCCGCGATGTCCTCGCGGTCGAAGGCGCCGTTCTTCACCAGCAGCGTGCTGGTCTTCCAGCTTCGCACCATGGCGAGCCGCGATCCGGGATCGGCGATGCCCGCTTTTTCCAACGCCGCCACGGCGGTGGCAAACAGCTTCAGTGCTTCACGCGGCGGCAGCGTGACCCAGCGTGTGATCGCCAGCAGTCCGCCGGGCTCCAGGTGCCGCAGATCGTCCAGCAAGGCCTCGACCGTGTAGAGATAGTTCTCCGACAGCGCGTAGAGGCCGGCCGAGGACGCGCTGAAGGAATCGAGCAGGGCCAGCTGGATGAGGTCGTAGCGTTCCTCGCTGGCGGCGACGAAGCCGCGTGCTTCGGCCACGTGCACGTGCGCGATCCGCGAATAGAGGCCGCCCGAAGCATCCGCGAAGCGGTGCTGCACCAGATCGACGACCTGCGGGTTGAGCTCCACCGCATCGATCCGGCTTGCGCCGTGGAAATGGGCCTGCAGCACGTCGGCCCCCGCGCCTGCGCCCAGCACCAGCACGCGTGGGTGGTGCAGCAGGTGGTAGGGCAGTGCCGAACTGATCTGGTCGAGATACTCGAGAGACGCGAGGCTGTCGCGCCGTCCGTCGAATCGGGTCAGCGCGTTGAGACCTTCGCCGTCGGTGAAGACGCCCCACTGCGGCGGCGGCTCGGTCGTTGCGTTGAGACTCAGGCCCGGCACGTGGCGCAGCGGAATGCGCGGACTCTCGACCACGCTGACAAGGCCCAGCGGGCTCGAACGCTCCAGCACCACCCGCGCGTCGGGAATGCGCAAGGTCTGCGACAGCTCCTTGTACGGCGACATGACCGGCGCCAGCCATGCTGGCGGCAACAGCAGGGGAAGACCGGCCAGCGCTGCCAGCAGCGCGGCCGGCCATCGCCTGGGGCTTCGGCACTCGATCCAGGCCACGCTGGCGGCGACCCATCCCAGGGCCCCGATCAGCTTCAAGGCCTCGGCTGGCGACAGCACGAGCAACAGCGCCACGATGCCCAGGCTTCCCGCCCCCGCACCGAGGATGTCGAAGCTGTAGATGCGCGACTGCATGCCTCGAAACGAGGCCAGGGCCATGCACGTGCAGGCGCCGGCGCACAGAAAGGGGAGCAGGAGCAGCAGATAAACCGCCAGCAGGTAGGCCGGCTGGCGCGGATCCCACAGCATTTCCAGCGGATTGAAAGGCACGCGCTGGGCCAGCAGGAAGCAGCCGATGGCGCTGGCACCGAAGGCCCCTGCGGCGGCGCTGAACAGCAGCGCAAAGTGTCGCTGCACCCTGGGGAGTGCCAGGGTCAGCACGGCGCCGCTGGCGCCATAGCCGAGAAGCGCCAGGCTGATGATCATGTAGGCGAAGTGGTGCCACAGCACGATGGAGAAGAGCCGCATCAGCAGGATCTCATAGGCCAGCGCGGCAGCCGAGATCAGCGCCACGGCCATCACCGGCGCAGCAGCCGGACCGGGGGCGGACGCGCGTGTCCCGGCCATCGAATTCCCCGGCTCAACGCGTGCCCGTCAGCGGAACGAAGGCCACCGGCAGGATCTGCCGGGTCGAGACCGTCCCGTCGGCATTCTTCTCGACCAGCATCAGCTGCTGGATCATGAAGGGCGCGCCTACCGGGATCACCATCCTGCCGCCGACCTTGAGTTGCCGGATCAGCGGCGGCGGGATGTGGCTGGCCGCCGCGGTGACGAGGATCGCGTCGTATGGTGCATGTTCATTCCACCCGTAGTAGCCGTCACCCAGGCGCACCTGGACGTTGTCGTAGCCCAGCGCCTGGAGGCGCTGCCGGGCCTGCAATCCCAGCGGCTCGATGATCTCGATGGTGTAGACCGCGCCGGCCAGTCGCGCCATCACCGCCGCCTGGTAGCCCGAACCGGTGCCGACCTCGAGCACCGTGTGGCCGGGTTCCACCCTGGCGAGGTCGGTCATGAGCGCCACGATGTAGGGTTGCGAGATGGTCTGGCCGTAGCCGATCGGAAGCGGCCGGTTGAGATAGGCCAATGTCACCTGGTCAGCGGAAACAAAGGCGTGCCGCGGCACCTGGCCCATGGCGGACATCACGCGCTCGTCGAGGGCCTGCTTGCCGGTCTCGGCGCGGGTTTCGCGCACGAACGCCGTGATCTCCTGCGTCATCTGCCGGCGCTGGGACGCAAAGTCGTCGGCTGCGGCGCCCTGTGCGCCTGCCATGGCCGAGAGGAGCACTGCGGCAACAACGCCACGGAGAGTGGATGCGGTCATTGCTTCGGTTCGGCGGCATCTTTCGTTCGCCAAGGGGCAGCACAGACGTGCTGATCATGGCCGAGCGCGAGATCGCGGTCCAGCGCGTGGCCGCAAGCCCATGTTGGGAAGGCGGTAGCAAATCCTGCAACGGCGACTTGATACCATGCACCTCCGAGCCGCCGCCACATGGCAGCTCACCGGCAGTGCGACAAATCCCATGACTACACACCCCACAGTCCGCGATGTCACCGACCGTATCCGCGAACGCAGCCATACGCTGCGCAGCGCCTACCTCCAGCGTCTGACCGAAACCCGCAACCGCGACCGCGGTTCCGACCGCATGGGCTGCGCCAATGTGGCGCATGCCGTGGCGGGTATTCCGGCGAGCGACAAGATCAGGGTCGTCGCCGAGCGCGCGCCCAACATCGGCGTCGTCACCGCCTACAACGACATGCTCTCGGCTCACGCGCCGTACCAGGGCTATCCGGACATCGTCAAGCACGAGGCTCGCCGTCTCGGCGCGACCGCGCAGGTGGCCGGCGGCGTGCCGGCCATGTGCGACGGCGTGACGCAGGGTACGCCCGGCATGGAGTTGAGCCTCTTCAGCCGGGACGTCATCGCGATGGGCACCGCAGTAGCGCTCACGCACGACATGTTCGATGCCGCGCTGCTGCTCGGCGTCTGCGACAAGATCGTGCCGGGGCTGCTGATCGGCGCGTTGCATTTCGGCCATCTGCCGATGGTGTTCGTGCCCGCGGGGCCGATGCCTTCGGGGCTCTCCAACAGCGCCAAGTCCAAGGTGCGCGAACAGGCCGCGCAAGGGCTGGTGGGGCGGCAGGGGCTTCTCGACGCCGAGATGCAGGCCTATCACGGCCAAGGCACCTGCACCTTCTACGGCACGGCCAACAGCAACCAGATGTTGCTCGAAGCCATGGGGCTGCACGTGCCCGGCACCGCATTCATCCAGCCTGGCGACACGATGCGCGAGGCGCTGACGCGCGAGGCGGTGCGCACCGTGCTGGGGCGCGCCTCGGATGCCGCCTATGCCGTTCCGCCCATCGGCGAAATGGTCGACGAGCGCGTCATCGTCAACGCGATGGCCGCATTGCTCGCGACCGGCGGCTCGACCAACCACCTGATCCACTGGGTCGCGGTCGCGCGTGCGGCCGGCATCCTCATCGACTGGAACGATTTCTCGGAGCTGTCGGAAGTCGTGCCGCTGCTCACACGGGTCTATCCCAACGGCAGCGCCGACGTCAACGAGTTCCAGGCCGCGGGCGGCCCGGGCTTCGTGATCGGCGAACTGCTCGATGCGGGCTTGATGCATGGGGATGTGCTGAGCGTGCGTGCCGGCGGCATTCGCGAATTCGCGAACATCCCGGTGCTGTCCGGCGCGCCATCGGACGAGCATCCACTCCAGTGGCATCCCGCTGCGCCGTCGAAGAACGATGCGGTCGCCCGACCGGTGTCGGCGCCATTCAGCGTCACCGGCGGGCTCAAGCTGCTCAGCGGCAACCTCGGCCGCAGCGTGATCAAGGTTTCTTCGGTGCCCGACGACCGCCACGTGATTGAGGCGCCGGCCCGCGTGTTCGATTCGCAGGCGGGCCTGCAACAGGCGTTCAATGCCGGCGAGCTGGAACGCGACGTGGTCTGTGTCGTTCGCTGGCAAGGCCCGCAGGCCAACGGCATGCCCGAACTGCACAAGCTCACCCCGCCGCTGTCCGTATTGCAGGGCAAGGGCTTCCGGGTGGCGCTGGTCACCGATGGGCGCATGAGCGGCGCGTCGGGCAAGGTGCCGGCCGCGATCCACGTGTCGCCTGAGGCCGCCGCGGGAGGCCCGCTCGCCAAGGTGCGCGATGGCGATCTGATCCGGCTCGACGCCGTGGCCGGTACGCTGACCGTGCTGCTTCCCGAAGACGAATGGGCATCGCGGGAGACCTCGACCCAACCCGAAGACCAGCGCACGGCCAACGGCCACGGCCTCGGCCGCGACCTGTTCGCCGGCATGCGCCGCAATGCATTGACAGCAGAAGAAGGAGCCTGCACATGGCTGTGAACCATTCGATTTCCGCGCTCGACGTGATGCGCGACGCGCCGGTGATTCCGGTGATCGTGCTGCACGACGTGAAAGACGCGGTGCCCCTGGCGCGTGCGCTGGTGGCGGGCGGCATCCGCATGCTGGAAGTGACGCTGCGCACGCGCGAGGCGCTCGAATGCATCGAGATCATTGCCAAGGAAGTGCCCGAGGCCGTCGCCGGCGCGGGCACGATCCGCAGTGCGGCCGACGCGCAGGCCTCGGCATTGGCAGGCGCGAAGTTCGGCGTCAGCCCGGGCTATACGCGCGCCGTCGGCAAGGCTTGCCACGACCTGGGCCTGCCGCTGCTGCCGGGCGTTGCCACAGGCAGCGAAATCATGCTGGCCCAGGAGGACGGCTTTACCGAACTCAAGTTCTTCCCGGCGGTGCAGGCCGGCGGCCTTGCCATGCTGAAGGCGTGGCAGGGGCCTTTCGGCGACGTCAAGTTCTGCCCGACCGGCGGCATTCACCTGGGCAACGCGCATGAGTTTCTCGCGCTCTCCAACGTGGCATGCGTGGGCGGGTCGTGGATCGTGCCGACGGACGCCATCGCCGCCGGCGACTGGGCCCGCATCGAAGCGCTCGCGCGCGAGGCGAGCCAGCTTGCGCGATGAGCGCCGCCCGGCCGCCCGAAGGCGCTCGCACCGCAGTGCGTAGCACGGAGATTTCCTTGTGAACGGCACCGTTGACATCGGCGATCTGAAGGTCGTCGCCTTCGACGTCTTCGGCACGGTGGTGGACTGGTATTCCGGCATCGCGGCCGAGGCCGAGCGAATCCTGCCGGGCGTCGATGGCGGCGCCTTCGCGCTGGCCTGGCGCGCAGGCTACCAGCCTGCGATGCGGAGCGTGATGGAGCGGCTTGCGGCAGGCGAGGGCGGCTTCACGTTGCTCGACGAATTGCACATGGGCATTCTCGAACACGTGTTGCGCGACTTTGGTATCGAGGATCTGGATGCGGCGCGCAAGCGCGATCTCAACAAGGCGTGGCACCGGCTACCCGCATGGCCCGACGCGGTGGAAGGGTTGGCGCGGCTCAAGCGCAAGTACACCATCTGCACGCTGTCCAATGGCAACATCGGCCTGCTCACCGAGATGGCCAAACGCGCCGGGCTGCCGTGGGACTGCGTGCTTTCCGCCGAAGTGTTCAAGGCCTACAAGCCCGATCCGCGCACCTACGTCGGCGTCGCGGGTGTCTTCGATGTCTCTCCGGGCCAGGTGATGCTGGCGGCGGCGCATCACGATGATCTCGCCGCGGCGCGCATGTGCGGGCTTCGCACGGCCTACATCGAGCGGCCGCTGGAGTTCGGGCCTTCGCGGCCGAAGGATGTCTCGCCGCAGCCCGACAACACGCTGCACGCGCGCGACATCGGCGAATTGGCGGATCTGCTGGGCTGCTGAGGGCGGCCGCCCGCGCCGGCCGGCCAGCGGCGAAGTCATCGGTCAGAATTCGGGCTCGCCATGGTTATGCAATCCGTCAGCACGAGTAAGAGACGTCCATGATTCAATCCACGCCCCAGCAGATGGCCCAGGCTGAGCGTCATTTCCGGGCCGGGCAAGCCGCTCTTGCCGAAGATCTGTTGCGCAAGGTCATCGCCCGGGATCCCAGGGTTGCCAAGGCCTACGAGCTTCTGGCGTACATCTGCGGCAATCGCCAGGATCTGGCGGCATGCGAGGAATTCCTGGAGAAGGCCGCGGCCTTGCCCCAGTGTTCCCCGGAAGCGCTGTTCTATCTCGGGCGGGCGCAGTTGCAACGCGGCCGCGCACGCGAGGCCGTGGAGTCCTTTGGCCGCGCCATGAAGCTGGCTGGCGAATTCTTCGAGGGTCTGCACGAACTGGGCGTCGCGCACAGCGCGCTTGGCGCGCACGAACCGGCGCTGCAGGCCTTCCGGCGCGCGGAGCGCCTCCATCCGCGCTCGCGCGAGTTGCAGTCCAACCTTGCCGACACGCTGGCAGCGCTGCAGCAGTTCGGCCCCGCGCTCCAGCACTATGACCGCGCGCTGACGCTCGATCCGAAGTTCGTTCAGGCCTGGGCGAACCGTGGCACCGTGCTGACCGAACTGGGCCGCGGGCCCGAGGCGCTCGAGAGCTACGAGCGCGCACTGGCGCTGGCCCCCGAAGACGTGCCCACCTGGATGAACCGCGCCGCCACGCTGACGGTGCTCAAGCGGCATGCCGAGGCGCTGGCCTGCTACGACGAGGTCGCCCGCCTCGCGCCGGACACGGACTACCTCCGCAGCCAGCGGCTGCATGCGGCGATGTTCGTTTGCCGATGGGACGGCTGGGCGCAGCAGGTCGACGACATCGTGGCGCGCGTCGAGGCCGGCGAGAAGGCGGCGATGCCCTTTGCGCTGACCGCAGTCCCTGCGAGTTCCGCGACGTTGCTCAAATGCGCGCGCAACTTCGCGCTGGACAAGCATCCATCGCGCGGACCCGCTGCGAGTGCCGCTGCGCGCGATCCGGCGCGAAAGCTGCGTGTCGGCTATTTCTCCACCGACTTCCGCGAACATCCGGTGTCGCAACTGATTGCGCGCGTGCTGGAATGCCACGATCGCCATCGATTCGAATGGTTCGGCTTTGCCCTCGGACCGCCCGCGCGCGACGAGATGGGCACGCGCATTGCAGGCGCGTTCGATCATTTCTCCCAGGTCGGGGATCGAAGCGATGCGGCCATTGCGGCCATGGCGCGTGATGCCGGCATCGACATCGCGGTGGACCTCAACGGCTTCACCGAAGGCGCGAGGCCGGACATCTTCGCGCGACGCGCGGCGCCGGTGCAGGTCAACTACCTCGGCTATCCGGGCACGATGGGCTGCGACTACATGGACTACATCGTGGCCGACGCGACGCTCATTCCGCCCGGCGACTACGACTGTTACTCGGAGAAAGTCGTCGTGCTGCCGGGCTCCTACCAGGCGAACGACAACACCAAGCGCATCAGCGAGGCCGTGACGACGCGGGAGCACATGGGCCTGCCGCCGGATGGCTTCGTCTTCGCGTGCTTCAACAGCAACTACA
The DNA here is from genome assembly GCF_056395305.1 of Variovorax sp. 10L426. Lineage (NCBI taxonomy): Bacteria > Pseudomonadati > Pseudomonadota > Betaproteobacteria > Burkholderiales > Comamonadaceae > Variovorax > Variovorax sp. 10L426. The sequence goes on from NZ_JBFTJF010000004.1 coordinate 74,232, forward strand.
AGATCACGCCGGACGTCTTCGACGTCTGGATGCGGCTGCTCCGGAATGTGCCCGGCAGCGTGCTGTGGCTGCTGCAGGGCAACGCCGATGCGCAACGCGCGATCGAGGCCGAGGCGCGCCAGCGGGGCATCGATCCCGAGCGGATCGTCTGGGCCCAGCGGATGCCCCTGGCGGAGCATCTGGCGCGGCACGCGCACGCGGATCTTTTCCTGGACACCTTCCACTACAACGCCCACACGACCGGCGGCGATGCGCTCTGGAGCGGCCTGCCGGTGCTGACGCTGGCCGGCACGACCTTCGCGTCACGCGTCTGCGCGAGTCTGCTTGGGGCAGTGGGCTTGCCCGAACTCGTGACCCACAGTGTCGAGGCATACGAAGCCTTGGCGACGACGTTGGCGACCTCGCCGCAGCGCCTGGCCGAACTGCGTGGCCGCCTGCAGGCGAATCGCAAGACCATGCCGCTGTTCGACTCGACGCAATTTGCTCGGCGTATCGAGGCGGCGTACGAGGCGATGTGGGACCACCATCAGCGCGGACTGGCGCCCGATCACATCCGGATCGGGGACGCCGTCGAAGCGGTTAGCGCAGTCCGCCGCCCGTCGCGCCTTCTGCGCGCTGGATGAGTTCGATCTTGTACCCGTCGGGGTCCGTCACGAAAGCGATCACCGTCGTGCCACCCTTGACCGGACCGGCCTCCCGCGTGACGTTGCCACCGGCCGCCTTGATCTTTTCGCAGGCCGCATACGCGTCGGGAACGCCCAGCGCGATGTGGCCGTAGGCGGTGCCGAGCTCGTAGCTTTCGGTGCCCCAGTTGTAGGTCAGCTCGATCTCGGCCTGGGCCGGATTGCCTTCGTAGCCGACGAAGGCAAGGCTGTACTTGTACTCGGGGTTTTCGGAGGTGCGCAGCACTTGCATGCCGAGCACCTTCGTGTAGAAATCGATCGAGCGCTGGAGATTGCCAACGCGCAGCATGGTGTGAAGAAGTCGCATCTCGTGGATCGCCGTTGAAATTGTGGGTCGGCGATTGTCGCGCTTCGAGGCGAGGTCAGCGATTCGGCATCTCGAACACCAGGCACGTCGTCGTTGCATGTGCATACAAGGTGCCGTCCGCGCCCACGAGCCGGGCTTCGGCGGTCGCAAGCTGGCGGCCGCAATGGATCACCTTGCCTTCGGCCCGAACGCGCTGGACCTTGGGCGTCAACGCCTTGACCAGGTTCACGCCGAGCTCCGCCGTGGTGTAGGCGCGGCCGACCGGCATCATGGTGTGCACGGCACAGCCGAGCGCCGAATCGAGCAGCGTGGCAAACCAGCCGCCGTGAATGGTGCCGAGCGGATTCAGGTGCTCTGGCAGCGGTTTCCCCTGGAACACGGCGCGTCCCGGGCCGACTTCGATCAACTGGAAATTGAGCGTCTTTGCGATGTGGGCGTAGGGGAGCTCGGCTCGAAGCATCGCTTGCATCATTTCCAGGCCGGTCTTTCCGGCGATCTGGTCCGGCCGCGCGAGACCTGGGCCAGGGCCTGCATTGAGCCGCTCGTTGATGGCGTCTTCCTCGGCGATCCAGGCAGCCAGTTGATCCGTCGATGTCATCCGATTTTCCTTGAAAGTTGCATATGCAATGATTGTAGCTACAATCATCCCCATGAACGCTATCGCAAAACCCCAGGGTTGCACCAACTTCAGGTTGCGCCACTTGATGCGTCAGGTCTCGCGGCACTATGACGCCGAGGTCGCCAAGAGCGGTCTCAAGACAACGCAGTACTCGTTGCTGTCGCATGTGCTGCACCTCGGCCCGCTGCGGCCGGTGGATCTGGCGCAGGCGATGGGCATCGAGGCCTCGACGCTGTCGCGCAATCTGAAGCCGATGATTGCCGCCGGCTGGCTCGTGCAGGGCGAGGGACCTGACGCACGCAGTCGACTCATCGAGATCACCGGCGACGGCCGCAAGAAGCGCACGGAAGCCCAGCGCCACTGGCGCGCGGCCCAGGAGCAGCTCAATGAATTGCTCGGCGTCGAGCGCGTGATGGCGCTGCACACGCTGGTCGACGAGAGCATCGCGCTGTTGCAGGCCGCCGACGAAGTGTGCGAGGGAGACATCGATGAGTGACCGAACCGTTGCCGGCGCGACGCCCGCCGCGCGCTACGCCATCTGGCTGGTGCTTCTCGCCGCCGCCGGCACTTTCGCGCTGACCATGGGCGTGCGGCAGACGATGGGCCTGTTTCTCTCGTCGCTGAACACCTCCACCGGACTCGGCATCGGCAGCATCAGCCTCGCGTTCGCGTTCGGGCAATTGTGGTGGGGCCTGACGCAGCCTTTTGCGGGCGCCGTGGCCGACCGCATCGGCACCGGGCGCGTGATCTTCATCGGCGTGTTGCTTGTCGCGCTCGGCACTTTCATCACGCCGTTGATGACAACGACGGGCGGCCTGATCTTCGCCATCGGCGTGCTGGCTGCGGGGGGCGCGGGCATGGCGGGGCCTTCGGTCCTGATGGCCGCGACGACGCGCCTCGTTCCCGTGCAAAAGCGCGGTCTTGCCACGGGTGTGGTGAACGCGGGCGGCTCGTTCGGCCAGTTCGCCATGGCGCCGATCGCGATCGGGCTGATGGCCACTGTCGGCTGGGCGAGCGCCATGCAGTGGCTGGCGGTGTTGATCCTGCTGGCGCTGCCCGCGATATTCGTGCTCAAGGGCAACTCGAATCAACTTGCGGCACAGTCCGCGGCGGTAAGCGGCGTGAAGCCGCTCACTGCGCGCCAGGCGATCAGCCAGGCGATCGGCACGCCCAGCTACCGTTACCTCAGCCTCGGTTTTCTCGTCTGCGGTTTCCACGTCGCGTTCCTGGCGACGCACCTGCCGGGCGTGGTCGCGGCTTGCGGCCTTCCGCCCGAGATCGGCGGATGGGCGCTCGGGATGATCGGTCTCTTCAATATCGTGGGCAGTCTGGCCATGGGCTGGGCGGTCAGCCGCTGGCGCATGAAGTCGCTGCTGGCGCTGCTTTACGCGACGCGCGGCATCGCGGTGCTGGTTTTCCTGCTGGCACCCAAGACGCCGGCGGTGATGCTGATCTTCGCGGCAGTGATGGGCATCACCTTCCTGTCGACGGTACCGCCGACGGCGGGGCTGGTGGCCAAGATGTTCGGCCCGGCCAACATGGCAATGCTGTTCGGCATCGTGATGCTGGCGCATCAGGTCGGCGGCTTCCTCGGTGCCTTCCTGGGCGGCTATGTGTTCCAAGCCACCGGCAGCTATGACATCGTCTGGTACATCGACATCGCCCTGGCAGCCGGTGCGGCACTGATCAACCTGCCGATCCGCGAATCGCGGCCGGCGATGCTGGCGAAGGCCGCGGCATGAGCGAATCGACAACCATCGATCCGCGCACACGTCGCCTGCTCGAAGCGCCGATCGTCCCGACGCTGCTGCGGCTTGCCGCGCCCAACGTGCTGGTGATGATTGCGCAGGCTTCCGTCGGCCTGATCGAAACCTACTTCGTCGGCAAGCTCGGCACCGATGCACTCGCCGGCATGGCACTGGTGTTCCCGATCGTGATGCTGATGCAGATGACGTCGGCCGGCGCGATGGGCGGCGGCATCGCTTCGTCCATCGCACGCGCGCTCGGCGCACGGCGTCGCGATGATGCGGATTCGCTGGTGCTGCATGCGATCGCGATCGCCTTCGGCTTCGGACTGCTCTTCATGCTCGCGCTGCTGCTTGGCGGACCCTGGCTGTACACGCTCATGGGCGGGACCGGCGCGTCGCTGGACGCGGCAATGGCCTATTCGAACGTCGTCTTCGCGGGCGCCGTGCTGGTGTGGCTCTTCAACTCGCTGGCCGCCGTGATTCGCGGCACCGGCAACATGGCGGTGCCGGCGAATGTGACGGTCGCTGGCGTGGTCGTGCTCATTCCGCTGTCGCCGCTGCTGATCTTCGGCTGGGGGCCGATTCCGGGCCTGGGCATTGCCGGTGGTGCGGTCGCGCTATTGCTCTACTACCTCGGCGGATCGATCGCGCTCTGGATTTATCTTCGGTCGAAGCACAGCCTGCTGAAGCCATCGATGGCCAATGTACGCTTCCGTTGGCCGCTGTTCCGCGACATCCTGCGCATCGGCCTCGTGGGTGCGGTGTCGACCGTGGCGACCAATCTGTCGATCGGTATCGCGACTGCGCTGTCCGGACACTTCGGGCCCAGTGCGATTGCCGGCTACGGCACCGCGGCGCGGCTCGAATACCTGTTGGTGCCGCTCGTGTTCGGCCTCGGCGCGCCGCTGGTCGCCATGGTCGGCACCTGCATCGGTGCCGGCCAGCGCGAGCGGGCGCTGCACGCCACCTGGGCAGGTGCGGCCATCGCGTTCGCGCTCACAGGTGCCATCGGCGTTGCAGCGGCGCTGTTCCCGCGGCCATGGTTGATGCTCTTCGGCAGCGACCCCGCCATGCTCGAAACGGGTTCGCAATATCTGCGTGCCGCCGGGCCGTTCTATGGCTTCTTCGGCGTCGGGCTCGTGCTGTACTTCGCGTCGCAGGGTGCAGGGCGATTGCTGTGGCCGGTCCTTGCCAACATCGCGCGCCTGGTCGTCGCGGGGCTTGGCGGTTGGCTGGCTCTGCGCTGGGGCGGCACCTTGGCGCACGTGTTTCTCGTCCAGGGTATCGCGCTGATGGTGTACGGCGCGGTGAACGCATCGGCGATTGCCGGCGGCGCCTGGTTCGGCCGCATCGGCTGGCCTCGGACCACGACCGGGCTGTTGCGCCGCATCCAGCCTTCCTGAAATCTTTTCGAAACTTCCGAAAGACCGCCATGAAAGTCAAAGACTCCGTCGTATTCATCACCGGCGCCAACCGCGGGTTGGGGCTCGCCTTTGCGAAGGCCGCGGTCGCGGGCGGCGCGAAGAAGGTCTACGCGGCAGCGCGTGATCCGAAGAGCATCACGCTGGCCGGGGTGCATCCCATAGCGCTGGACGTGACGCGGCCCGAACAGGCGGAAGCTGCTGCCCGTGAATGTGGCGACGTCACGCTGCTGATCAACAACGCGGGCATTTCGCGTGGGGTGAACCTGCTCGGCACGCCGGATGCCTTCGAATCGGCGCGGGCCGAGTTCGAAACCAATTTCTTCGGACCGTGGGCCACGAGCCGGGCCTTCGCACCCGTGCTGAAAGCGAACGGAGGCGGCGCGATCGTGAACGTGTTGTCGGTCCTGAGCTGGCTCAGCCTGCCGAGTTCCGCGACCTACAGCGCGTCGAAGTCGGCCGCGTGGTCGTTGAGCAATGGCCTGCGCGACGCGTTGCGCGAGCAGGGCACGCAAGTGCTGAGCTTGCACGTTGCGTTCATGGATACCGACATGGCGAGCAATGCGCCGGGTCCCAAGGCGCCGCCGGACGACGTGGTCGCTCAGACGCTTGCGGCACTGGAAGCCGGTAAGTTCGAAGTGCTGGCGGATGAGTTGACGCGGCAGGTCAAGCAGGGGCTATCGACCGACGCGCCGCCCTACGCGGCGGCTCGCTGACCGATGAATCTTCCGCTCAATTGAAGTTGGACCCACCAGGCCTTCAAAGGGGTCGCGGCACAGGCACCAGGCGATGCAGCGCCTCGAAGAATAGATCGGACTGCTCCCTCTCCCCCTGAATCTGCGCAGCCACATGGGCGGCAAGCGCCGCGTCGACCGGCACGAGCGGCCGCCCGGTCGATTGCGCGATCACCTGGTGCAGGCAGGCGCGTTCGAGGTAGTACAGATCGTCGTAGGCGTGCGCAATGCTCGCACCGGCCACGATCACGCCGTGGTTCGCAAGAAACGCCACGTCCTTGCCCGCCATGGCGTTGGCGATGCGCTCGCCTTCGGTGTCGTCGAGCGCGAGGCCGTTGTAGCGGGCATCAACGGCGATGCGGCCCATGAAACGCATCGCGTTCTGGCTCAGCGTCGGGTCCAGAGCGCGATCGGAGGTGAGCGTTAGCGCGGTCGCGTAAGGCATGTGGCAATGCAGGACCACCGCATGGCCGGTGATGCGATGCACTGCGCCGTGGATGAAGAGCGCGGTGGGCTCGACGCGGTGTCGGCCGGCCAGCGCTTCGCCATGTACATCGATGAGCACGATGTCGTCGGGGCCGATCTCGCTCCAGTGGAGGCCGCGCGGATTGATGAGATAGCGATCCTTCGCGCCCGGCAACGCGACGCTGAAATGGTTGCACACGCCTTCGGACAATCCGTGATGCGCGGCGGCCCGCAGGGCAAGCGCGAGATCCTGGCGCAGGGTGCGGACGGCGGGGCTGGCGTATTGGGAATCTGCGTTCATGAGGTCGTGATCAGGTTGACGGTGGTGTCGTCACGCGCGCAGCGTGCCGCCGAAGCCCGCGACGAAACACTGCGCATCTTCGCGCACCGCCGCCGCACTCTTGCCCGGCTTGTACAGCGCCGAGCCGATGCCGAAGCCGGCCGCGCCCGCGGCGCGCCACGCATCCATGTTGTCAGGCGTGATGCCGCCGACGGGCATCAGCGACGTGCCCTTGGGCAGCACAGCGAGCAGCGCTTTCACCACCGCGGGTGAAGCCAGTTCTGCCGGAAACAGCTTGAGCCCGCTCGCGCCCGCGGCCAGCGCGCCGAAGGCCTCGGTCGGCGTCATCACGCCGGGCAGGCTGACGAGTCCGAGCCGCCCAGCTTCGGCGACGACTTCGGCGTTGAAGTTCGGCGCCACGATCAACTCGCCGCCGGCGGCATGCACGTCGCGCACCTGTTGCGCATCGAGCACCGTGCCGGCACCGACCAGCGCATCCGGAAAGCGCTTGCGCAAGAGCGCGATGCTTTCCAGCGGCCGTGGCGAATTGAGCGGCACTTCGAGCAGGCGGAAGCCCGATTCGACGATGGCGTCCCCCACGCCGGCGGCTTCCTCCGGCGTCAGGCCGCGCAGGATCGCCACGAGCGGCAGGTGCTGCAAGGCAGCGGTGAACTTGTCTGAGGGAGTGGTCATTGCTTGCGATGGCTGTGTGTGTGGAGCGCGTGCAGGCCAGCCCACGTCGCCTCGGCGCCGAGCGTCCTGGCCCTGGTGCCGGAGGCCTGCAGTGCCAGCAAGTAGCGCTGCGTGAGCGCGGGAGTGCCGATCAACACCACCTCGCCGGCCGCGTGGAGGGATTGCGTGCGCAGTTCTTCTCCAATGAGGATGCCGGAGAGATAGCTCGAGAGTTCCCGTGCCGGCATGCGATCGAAGAGCGACAGGGTGCGTGCACCGAATGCGTTGTGCAGCAGGCCCTGGCCGTTGTCGGACTGCGTGACGCCCTGCAGGAAGGCCGCCTCGTCGAGCGGTGCTGACGTATCGAGCGTGCGCGCGAGGATCGAATGCTGGCTCAAAACGGCATAGAACTCGCCGGTCATGAAGGTCCGAAAGCCGGTCACCATGCCGTTCTTCACGCGGGCCCATTTGTTGTGCGTGCCGGGCAGCACGAACAGACCGTCGCGCAGCTCGGTGAGGACCATCGCGCCGAGGATCTGCACTTCTTCCCCGCGCATCACGTCGGGCACGCCGTCGTGCGTGTCGCTGAGGCCCGGCACGATGGAGATGCGTCCCGGCTCGATTTCCATGATCTTGTTGCGAACTTCGGTGAGACCCGCGGGGCAGGGGCAGTAGGGCGCCTCGACCCATCCCTGCTTGCTTCCGGCCATGCCCGAAATCAGGCAGCGCGTGCCGAGCGGACGCATCCACTCGGCAAAGAGCGTTTCGAACACTTCGGTGAAGCCGCCGTTCTTGATGGTGAGGATGCCGCGCGGGTGGCTCTGCTCTTCCAGCACTTGCCCATCGGGGTCGAGCAGCGCACCGCGCAGCGAACTCGTTCCCCAATCGACGGCAACAAGGCGGGCGTGGCTCATGGGCGTGTCTCTCGCATCTCTCGTGTCTTTCGGTCGAATCAGCCGCGCGGCTTGTAGGCGGTCACGTCGATCTCGACCTTGGCGTCGATCATGAGACGCGACTCGACGGTCGAGCGTGCGGGCCGATGGTCGCCGAGGCATTCCATGTACACGCGATTGAAACTGCCGAAGTCACGCGCGTCATTCAACCACACGCTGACCTTGGCGATGTCGGCCAAAGTGCAGTCGGCCAGGGCGAGCGCCTGTTCGATGCGCTTGAAGACCTGGCGCGTCTGCGCTTCGATGCCGCCGACGATCACCTGGCCCTGGTCGTCGGTCGGGACCTGGCCGGAGACGAAAACGAAATCGCCCGCGCGGGTGGCGGGCGAGAGGGGGCGAGCCTGGCGGTCCGAGGCGATGGGCGACTGACCGAGCATTTCAACGTGGGACATGGTGATGGATATGTAATGAAATTACAGAAAATGCGAGGGTAAACCCCCGTTTGACGTGGCAAACGACTGTAAATACGATCGCCGATGTAATGTTATTACTCATGGAGCCGCGATGCAAACGTCCGCCATCACTGTACCGATATCTGGTTTTTCTCCACTGAACCCGGTGCGTGCGCCGCGTTGGCGGGCTGTCGCAGGCACGCTCTTCGCTGCCTTCGCGGTGGGCCTTCTGCCCGGCGCCGCATTCGCCGAACCTGCCAAGGGAGGCGCCGCCAACCTGGCGATGGTCGGCGAACCGCAGGGCCTCGACCCGATGACCAGCACGGCCGATCTCGTCGGCACCATCATGCAGCACGTCTACGAGCCGCTCTATACCTTCGACGCGAACTGGAACATCGCTCCGATGCTGGCCGAGGGCATGCCGGTTGTCTCCAAGGACGGCCTGACCTACACCATCGCGATTCGCAAGGGCGTCAAGCTCCACAACGGACGTGACCTGAATGCCGATGACGTGGTGGCCTCGCTGCAGCGCTGGATGGACCTTTCGCCGCGCGGCAAGGCAGTGGGCAAGGAAGTGGCTTCGCTCACGGCCAAGGGCCCGCTCTCCGTCGAGTTGAAGCTCAAGAACCCCTATGCGCCGCTGCTGGCCCAACTGGCGCTGCCCAGCGGCATGGCCGCCATCATGGCCAAGGAAAGCATCGCGCCGCAGCTCAAGGAATTCATCGGCACGGGCCCCTACAAGTTCAAGGAGCGCCGGCCGGATCAATTCACCGTGCTCACGCGCTTTGACGGCTACACCGCGCGCAAGGAAGCGCCGAGCGGCTACGCGGGCCGGCGCGAGGCCTTGCTCGACGAACTGCGCTTCGTGCCGGTGCCCAACGCGAACACGCGTGTCGAAGGCTCCCTGTCGGGGCAATTCCAGTACGCCGACCTGCTGCCCGTGGAGGCCATTGGCCGCATCGAGAAGGGTGCGCCGACCGTGGTGCCGATCGTGACCAAGAACTTCGGCTTCCCTTACATCGTGTTCAACACGAAGGAAGGCGTGCTGGCCTCGCAGCCGCTGCGCCGTGCGGTGCAAGCGGCGGTGGGGCAGGGCGAACTGATGGCCGCTGGTTTCGGCGACAACCGCTTCTTCGTCGTCGAGCCCAATTTCTTCCCGAAGGGCACGCCCTATTACTCGGCCGCCGGCGCCAACGCCTACAACACGCGCAATCCGCAAGCGGCGAAGGATCTCGCAGCCAAGGCGGGCTACAACGGCCAGCCGATCCGCATCATGGCCAGCCGCCAGTACGAGTTCCACTACAACATGGCGCTCGTCATGTCCGAGCAACTCAAGAAGGCAGGCTTCAAGACCGACCTGCAGGTGGTGGACTGGGCCACGCTCGTGCAGCGCCGCAACGACGCCAAGCTGTGGGACGTCTATTTCACGCATTCGGGCCTGTTCCCCGAGCCGATGCTTTCGCCGCCGCAACTGGGCGACGGGGCGCCGGGCTGGTGGGAAACGCCGGCCAAGAAGTCCACGCTCAGCGCCTTCAACCAGGAGAGCGATGCGGCCAAGCGCGGTGCACTGTGGGGCCAGGTCCAGCAGACCGTCTATGACGAAGTCCCGTTCATCGAGGTCGGCAAGTTCAACAGCCTGTCGGCGCGCTCGGCGAAGCTGGAGGGCTACACGCCCGCGATCTGGCCGTTCTTCTGGAACACCGGACTCGCCAAGTAAGCGCCGCGAGACTCTCCCATGTTGCGCTTCCTGCTCACTCGCCTGGCCGGCGCCCTGGTGGTACTCGCCATCGTGGCCGTGCTGGTCTTCGCCCTGACACGCCTTGCCTCGGGAGACCCTGTCGCGCTGCTGCTCGGCGACCAGGCCACTGCCGAGGACATCGCCCATGCCCGCACCCAGTACGGCCTTGACAAGCCCTTGCCGACGCAGTTCGTGCTGTGGGTGGGAGAACTGCTGCAAGGCAACCTGGGGCAGTCGCTGTTCCTGCAGCGGCCGGTGGCGCAGGCGCTGATGGAGCGTGCCGAACCGACCTTGTTCCTTGCGCTTTTCGCGGTGAGCATCGCGGCACTCATCGGCATCCCGGCCGGCATGGCCGCTGCCATCTGGCGCGGCAGTTCAGCCGACCAGGCCGTGAGCGGCGTCGCGATGCTGGGTGCGAGCGTGCCGAGTTTCTGGCTGGGGCTGATCCTGATCCAGTTCTTCGCGGTCAAGCTCGGCTGGTTTCCTGCATCGGGCTACGGTGATCCGAGCGCATCGCTGGGAGAGCGGCTGCATCACCTCCTGCTGCCCGCGCTGGTGCTTGGCCTGCTCAATTCGGCGCTGATCATCCGCTTCACCCGCGCGTCGATGCTCGACATCCTCGGCGAGGACTATGTGAGAACAGCCCGCGCCAAGGGCCTGCCGGAGCACGTGATCATGGTCAAGCACGTGCTGCGCAACGCGCTGGTGCCGATCATCACGGTGCTCGGCCTCACGCTCGCGCTGATGATCGGCGGCACGGTAGTGACGGAGACGGTGTTCAACCTGCCCGGCGTCGGCAACCTCGTGGTGCGCGCGGTGCTTCGGCGCGACTATCCGGTGATCCAGGGCACGCTGCTCGTGATCGCCGCCATCTACGTGTTCATCAATCTTGGTGTCGACTTCGTGTACACGCTGGTCGATCCGCGCATTCGGTTGGAATCCAAATGAAAGCCGCCGTCTCCTCATTCCTTGGCGGTGTGCTTCCCCTCGCGCGGCGGCTGTTTTCGCGCAAGGTGGTGTTGGCTGCCGCGATCGTGCTGCTGCTGGTGGTGGGTGTCGCGGTGATCTATCCGTGGCTCTCGGATGCCGACCCGAGCGCTATCGAGATCAGCGAGCGCCTGCATGCGCCCTCGTGGACGCACTGGGCCGGCACCGACGAACTCGGTCGCGACGTCATGCTGCGCATCGTTCACGGGGCGCGCTACTCGTTGCTGATCGGCTTCGTGACTGCAGCGGGCGCCGTTTTGTTCGGCACCCTGATGGGCATGCTCGCCGGCTTCTTCCCCCGTCTCGACGCGCCGCTGATGCGCGTGGTCGACGCCATGATGTCCTTCCCCGACATCCTGCTGGGCATCGCGCTGGTGTCGATCCTCGGCGTGTCGCTGTGGAACGTGATGCTGGCGCTGGTGATCGTCTACACGCCGCGCGTGGCGCGGGTGGTGCGCGCCACCACGCTCGTGCTGCGCGAACTGCTCTTTGTCGATGCGGCGCGCGCGCTCGGCGTGCGCACGCCGCGCATCCTGCGCAAGCACATCCTGCCCAACCTGATGTCGCCGATCCTGGTACAGGTGACATTCATCTTCGCCTACGCCATCCTGGCCGAAGCGGGGCTCTCGTTTCTCGGTGTCGGCGTGCCGCCCGACATTCCGACCTGGGGCACCATGATCGCCGGCAGCCTCGAATACGCGGACAAGGCCTTCTGGACCATCTTCTGCCCCGGCCTCGCGATCGTGCTGACCGCCCTGTCGCTGCAGATGCTGGGTGACGGCGTGCGCGACCTGCTCGACCCCAAGCTGAGGAAGGCGACATGAACACGAGCGCTGCTATGTCGACAGAGTCGCCGCGGCTCGAAGTGCACGGGCTTTCCACCTCCTTCGCCACGGAAGCGGGCCGCATCCAGAGCGTGGCCGACGTGAGCTTCTCCATCCGTCCCGGCGAAACGCTCGCGCTCGTAGGTGAATCGGGCTCCGGCAAATCGGTCACCAGCCTCACGCTGATGGGCCTGCATGCCAAGACCTCGCACGCGCAGGTGCAGGGCGAGGCCTGGTTTGTGCGGCGCGACGGCCGGCGGGTCGACCTGCTCGCCATGCCCGAGGCCGACAAGCGTGCCCTGCGCGGCAACGAACTGGGCATGATCTTCCAGGAGCCGATGACCAGCCTCAATCCGGTGCTCACCATCGGCGAGCAGATCGCCGAGTCGGTGCGGCTGCATCTCAAGCTGGATCGCGGCGCGGCCTTTGCGCACGCGCGGCGCATGCTCGAACTGGTGGAGATCCCCGCCGCCGGTCAGCGCGTCAACGAGTATCCGCACCAGCTCTCCGGCGGCATGCGCCAGCGCGTGATGATTGCGCTGGCGATGGCCTGCAACCCGACCTTGCTGATTGCCGACGAGCCGACCACCGCGCTCGATGTGACCATCCAGGCGCAGATCCTCGCGCTGATGGGGCGGTTGCAGAAAGAGACGGGCATGAGCATGCTCTTCGTCACGCACAACCTCGGCGTCGTTGCGCAGTACGCGGACGCGGTGGCCGTGATGTATGCCGGGCGGATCGTCGAATCCGCGCCGGTGCACGATCTCTTCGCGCGGCCGGACCATCCCTACACGCGCGGGCTTCTTGCCTGCCTGCCGGGCGTGGCGCGTCGGCGCGGTGCGCATGCTGCTTCTGCCGGGCGCCGTCCGCAATTGGTGGCCATTCCGGGCCAGGTCTCCAGCCCGTTCGCGCCGCCGCCCGGTTGTGCCTTCGCGCCGCGCTGCGCGTTCCGGCAAGAAGCGTGCGACGCGCGCATGCCCCTGCTCGAATCGGCGGGCGGCCGGCGCATGGTGCGCTGCATCGGATTCATCGAGGAGAAGGCCGCATGACGACCGCGACAGCCATGGCAACAGCGCCAACCACAGCAGCGGCGGCGGGCGACAACCTGCTCGAGATCCGCAATCTGCGCAAGTACTTCGGCAAGGGCAGCCATCCCGTGCGCGCGGTCGACGATGTGAGCTTCAGCATTCGCAAGGGTGAGACGCTGGGACTGGTCGGCGAATCGGGCTCGGGCAAGAGCACCATCGGCCGCCTGCTCACCCGTCTGGTCGACCCGACCGGCGGGCAGATGCTCTACCAGGCCAGTGGGTCGGATGCGACGCCGCAGGATCTCGCGGGGATGTCGCAATCGCAGTTCAGGCCGTTGCGCTCCAAGGTGCAGATCATCTTCCAGGACCCGTATGCCAGCCTCAACCCGCGCATGCGGATTCGCGATGTACTGGCCGAAGCGCTCGACACGCACGGATTGGCGAAAGGCAGTGCGCGCAAGCCGCGCATCGAGCAACTGCTGCAGCAAGTGGGTTTGCGCCCCGAGCATGCCGATCGCTTTCCGCACGAGTTCTCGGGCGGGCAGCGCCAGCGCATCGGCATCGCACGCGCACTGGCAGTAGAGCCGCAGTTCATCGTCGCGGACGAGCCGTTGTCGGCGCTCGACGTATCGATCCAGGCACAGGTGGTCAATCTGCTCGGCGAGCTGAAAGAGCAACTCGGCCTTACGCTGCTTTTCATTTCACACGACCTGGACGTGGTGGAGTACCTGTGCGACCGCGTCGTCGTGCTGTACCTCGGCCGGGTGATGGAGATTGCGCCGACCGAAGCGCTCTACGCGAGCCCGCAGCATCCCTACACGCGTGCGCTGCTTGCGGCGGCGCCGATTCCCGACCCGGCGCAGCGCCGCGTGGTGCCATTGCTGCAGGGCGATCTGCCAAGCCCGGCGAATCCGCCGTCGGGCTGCGTGTTTCGCACGCGATGCCCGCTGGCGGAAGAGCGCTGCGCCAGCGCCGACATGCAACTGCGCGAAGTGCAGCCGGGACACTGGCATGCATGCTGGAAATGAAGCTCACCCCCAGCCTCGCCCACTTCGTGTGGCTCTGCACCCCCTTGCAAGGGGCAACACCAGCGGCCCGGCAAAGCCGGTTCCGCGGTGTTTCACCAATGGGCCTGGCTTCGCCGGCCGCGCGCGGCGCGCCCGTTCGTGGGCTGCCGTGGAACCGGCTTTGCCGGGCCACGGGCAGCGCCCCCGGTAGGGGGTGGGCGGCTACACGAAGTGAGCAAACCTGGGGGCGAGCAACAGAAAAGGAACGAACATGACTGAAGAGCTGATCCTCGATCACCGCAGCAAGAGCTATCCGCTGGACGCCGCGCCGTGCCGCGCCGCGGATATCGGACAGAAGGGATGGAACGTCTTGGCCGACGACCTGGCCTATCCGCTGGCTGTCATCCGCCGCTCGGCGCTCGCGCACAACATCGCCTGGATGCAGGACTATGCGCAGCGCAAGGGCGTGACGCTGGCGCCGCACGGCAAGACGACCATGTCGCCCGAGCTGTTCGCACAGCAGCTTGCCGGTGGCGCATGGGGACTGACTTTCGCCACCATTTACCAGCTTGCGGTGGGTGTGGAGGCGGGCGCGCAGCGCGCCATCATCGCCAACCAGGTGGTGTGCGATGCCGACTTGGATGGGCTCGACATGCTGCTTGCCGGGCACAACGAGCTGCGGGTGTGGTTCCTGGTTGATTCGCTCGCACAGTTGGCGCTGATCGAAGACTGGGCGAAGCGCCGGCAGTGCAAGCGTTGCTTCGACGTGCTCGTCGAGATCGGCATCCCTGGCCAGCGCACCGGTTGCCGGACGCTGGAAGAAGCGCTTGCGCTCGCCGAGGCCATTTCGCGCTCGCCCGTCGCGCAGTTGGGTGGCATCGAATGCTACGAAGGCGGCCTGGCCCGCTGCGACAGCGAGCATGATGCGCGCGAAGTCACGGCGCTGGTCGAGCGCGTGCTCGAAGTGGCGCGCCGCTGCGACGCGCAGAACCTGTTCCATGAAGACACCATCATGCTCACGGCCGGCGGCTCGGCGGTGTTCGACCTCGTGGTGCCGCTGCTTCGTGCGCAGGGCTTGTCGCGGCCGGTGAAGGGCGTGTTGCGCTCCGGCTGCTACGTCACGCATGACAACGGCAATTACGCCCGCTTCCTGAAGCAGGTGGAGAAGCGTGAAGGACTGGATGCATCGCTGCGCGCGGCGCTCGAAGTCTGGGCCATCGTGCAGTCGGTGCCCGAGCCCGGCCTGGCACTGTTGACCTGCGGTCGGCGCGACATCTCGTACGACCTCGAAATGCCGATCCCGGTCCGCCATGCGCCGCGTGGCGCACGCGTGGCGGCCGAAGCGCCCACCGGTTGGACGATCAACGCCCTCAACGACCAACATGCCTATCTGCGCTTCGATCCCGCCGGCACCGCGCCGAAGGTCGGCGATCGCGTGGCGCTCGGCATCTCGCACCCTTGCACGACCTTCGACAAATGGCGCTGGATGGCGTTGGTCGAGGACGACATGGCGATCACAGGTGCCATCAGCACTCGCTTTTGAGGACTGCGTGGCAATGAACAATCCTTCCGCCCATCTGTTGCAGCGCCTGCGCGAACGCATGGCCGAGTTGCCCGCAGCACAGCGCAGCGTGGTCCAGTGCGTGCTGGAAGATCCGCGCGCAGCGGTGGCGGCAACGGTGGAGCAACTCGCGCAGCAGGCCGGTGTCTCGATGCCGACCATCGTGCGAACCTGCCGCAGCTTCGGCTTCGAGTCGGTGCGCGAGTTCATGCTCGCGCTTGCACAGGATCTTGCGGTCACCGGCTCTTACCTGCACCGCAGCGTGCTGGCGGAAGACAGCGCGAGCGATGTCGCGAGCAAGATCATCCATGCGGCCGTGTCTTCGCTGACCGAACTCGGCCGTCGCATCGACGTCGAGGTGCTCGATCAGGTCGCGACACGACTGGCTGCCGCGCGGCGCATCGACTGTTATTCGGTGGGCGCGGCGTCCACCTTCATGGCGAGCGAACTGCAGAGCCGGCTCTTTCGCCTGGGGTGCACCTCCAACGCGATCTTCGACGCGCACCAGCAACTCGTTTCTGCCAGCACCTTGGGCCCTGACGGGGTGGCGTTCGTCATCTCGCACGTGGGGCGCATGCCCTACACGCTGGAGGCCGCGCGCTTCGCGCGCTCGCAGGGCGCAACGGTGGTGGCGCTGACGCAGCCCGATACGCAACTGGCCGAGATCGCCGATCTCGTGCTCGCCGTGTCGGTGCCGCAGGATGCGGTGATGCGCGTCGGCACCGAGGCGTACCTTGCGCATCTCGTGGTGATCGAGATCCTGATGGTGCGACTCGCTCAGAAGCTCGGCCCGGTCGCGACGCATGGTCTGCAGCAATTCAAGCAGCTTCTTCACAAGCACGGCTTCGACAGTGCCGAGTATTCAGGCGCTACCGAGACCTTGAACGACGAGAAATGATGACGCAAGACATTGGCCATTCGACGCTTCTCAAAGGCGGCAAGATCGTCGACGGCAGCGATGGCCCGGGGTGGCTCGGCGATGTGCTGCTGGCGGGCGAGCGCATCGTGTCGGTTGCACCCCCCGGAGAAACCTCGCCCGAATTGCTCGCGGCCTTGCACGCGCAGGGCGTCGTCGTCGAAGAGATCGATTGCAGCAACATGGTCATCGCGCCGGGATTCATCGATGTGCATACGCACGACGACGCCGCGGCCATCGAGAAGGCCGACATGCTGCCCAAGCTGTCGCAGGGCGTGACGACCGTGATCGTCGGCAACTGCGGAATTTCGCTCGCCCCGGTGGTCACAGGCGAACCGCTGGCGCCGCTGTCGCTGCTGGGGCGCGAGCAGTTCCGCCACGGCACGATGCATGCATACGCCGATGCGGTGAATGCCGCGCGCCCCGGCGTCAATGTTGCCGCACTCCTGGGGCATACCGCGCTGCGCATGCGTCATATGGCGTCGCTGGATCGCGCGGCCAACGAGTCGGAGCGGGCCGCGATGGCGGCGAGCATGCAGGAGGCGATGGACGCGGGCGCCTTGGGGCTTTCGTCGGGCGTGTTCTATGAAGAAGCCTACGCGGCCGATCTCGATGAACTGGTGGCGGTTGCCAGCGTGGCGGCGCGCAACGGTGGCGTGTACGCGACGCACATCCGCGATGAATTGGCCGGAATCCTTCCGGCACTGCAGGAGGCTGCGCTGACGGCACGCCAGTCCGGCTTGCCACTCGTCATCTCGCATCACAAGTGCGCGGGGCCGGACAACTGGGGACGCACGCGCGAGACGCTGCCACTCATCGAGCAACTCGCCCGCAACCAGGAGATCGGCATGGACGTGTATCCCTACACCGCCGGCTCCACGGTGCTGCGCGAGGACCTGGTCGACGGCATCATTGACGTGCTGATCACCGGCAGCCAGTCGCATCCCGAGATGGGCGGACGCTATCTCGCAGACATTGCCGCGCAGTGGGACATTTCTCAGCAAGAAGCGGCGGTGCGGCTCAAGCCCGGCAATGCTTGTTACTTCCAGATGCGCGAGGACGACGTGCAGCGCGTGATCACGCACCCGCTCTCGATGATCGGGTCCGACGGCCTGCCGCACGACGAGCGGCCGCATCCTCGCCTGTGGGGCGCATTCCCCCGTGTACTGGCGAGCTATTGGCGCGAGAAGGGACTGCTGCGGCTTGAGCAGGCGATCCACAAGATGACCGGCATGTCCGCAGCGCGCTTTCGCATCGGCGAACGTGGCCTGCTGAAGGCCGGCTACATGGCGGACGTGGTGGTGTTCGACCCGCTGCGTGTCAAGGATGGTGCGACCTTCGAGCAGCCGCGCCTGTTCAGCGAAGGCATCGAACGCGTGTGGGTCAACGGCGTGTTGAGCTACACGGCAGAGGGCCGCGCGACCGGTGCGCGTGCCGGCCGCTTCGTGGTGCGCGCGAAGGCACCTTCAGACGCCAACTGACCCCGCTTCCTGACTTCGCCCATCAGGGTTTGTCCTGCCGAGCGTCGATTTCAATCATCATATGATAAGAATCGACAACGCCGAGAGGCTGGAGGGACGAACGCATGACAGCGACCAATGCCGCCAACGAGACTGCTCGCCCGGAGTTGCTGGTCGTCGCGCCCTTGATGCCGTTCCTCATGGAGGCCCTGCGGCGTGACTACACGGTGCATGACCGGATTCACGTCAGCGACCCTGCAGCCTTCGCCACCGTCGCGCCGCGTATACGCGGTGTGGTCGCCAACGGCGAAGCCAAGGTGCCGCGTGAACTGATCGCGCAACTGCCGGCGCTCGAGGTCATCTCGGTTTTCGGTGTCGGCTATGACGGCGTGGACGTGGCCGCGGCCCACGAGCGCGGCGTGCCTGTGACCAACACGCCCGAGTTCCTCAACGACGACGTGGCGGATCTCGCCATCGGGCTGCTGATCGCGGTCGCGCGCCGAATTCCGCAGGCCGATCGCTTCGTGCGTGCGAATGAATGGCCTGCCGGACCCATTTCCCTGAGTCGCAAGGTCACGGGCGGTCGTCTCGGCGTGGTGGGCATGGGTCGCATCGGGCAGGCGATCGCGCATCGCGCCAGCGCGTTCAAGATGAGCATCGCCTACACCGCGAGGTCGCCGCGCGCGAACGTCAACTACACCTACTATCCCGACGCTGTCTCGCTGGCCGCGGCAGTTGATTTTCTGGTCGTGATCACGCCGGGTGGCGCAGGAACGCGAGGCATGATCGACGCGCGCGTCCTTGCTGCATTGGGGCCCGAGGGCTACCTGGTCAATGTGGCGCGCGGCAGCGTGGTCGACGAGCCCGCGCTGATCGAGGCACTGCGCAGCGGTGTCATCGCGGGAGCGGGGCTCGACGTTTTCGCGAACGAACCCAACGTGCCCGAAGCCTTGCGCAACATGCCCAACGTGGTGCTCACACCGCACATCGGCAGCGGAACGAAACAGACGCGCGAAGCCATGGGCAAGCTCACGTTCGACAACCTGCACGCGCACTTCGCCGGCGCGCCGCTGCTGACACCCGTGGACGCCTGAAGGCACTGCATGACCAAGAACACCCACGGCCGTACATTGGACTTGCTGGGTGAGGCGATCGTCTCCCGCCGATATGCGATCGGAGCACCCATGCCTTCCGAGCCGCTGCTTTGCGAAGAGTTCGGCGTCAGTCGCACCGTCGTGCGCGAGGCAGTGAAATCGCTGGTGGCCAAGGGACTGATCGTGACCGGTCCCAAGGTCGGCACGCGCGTGCTGCCCGACGACGAATGGAACTGGTTCGACCCCGACGTCATCACCTGGCAAGCCCGCGCGGGCCTCACGCCCGAATTCCTGCGCGATCTCCAGGATCTGCGCCGCGTCGTCGAACCCGCCGCGGTGCGTCTCGCGGCCGAGCGCGCGACGCCGGAAGACATCGAGGAAATCGAGATCGCCTACGCGGGCATGAAGCACGCCGTGGAGCATGGCGGCGACTATGTCACCTTCGACCTGCGCTTTCATCACGGCCTGCTGCGCGCCGCGCGCAATCGCATGCTCGCGCAGATGAGCAAGGCGCTGCATGCGCTGCTCCGCACCAGTTTCGAGATATCGACGATCAAGAAGGATGGGCCGGCGATGTCGTTGCCGATGCACCGTGCCGTGCTCGACGCCGTGATCGCCCACAACCCCGCACGTGCCGAAAGGGCCATCACCAAGCTGATCGACGGCGCGCGCGAGGACATCGAGGAAGTGCTTCGCTCGCGACGGCGCCTGCCTCGTCTCGGCCGACCGCCCCCGCGACTCAAGGCCACCGCCTGAGGCGCACGCTTTCCGTTTTTCCGTTTTTCCGTTTTCCGTTTCCCAACCCTCGCTCGAGCACCGAGCAATCCCGTTCAAAAAGAAGGAGACAGCAGCATGAAATTGAAGGCATTGATGATCCCCGCGCTGATGGCGATGGGCCTCACGGTCGCCGGCCAGGCGGCGGCGCAGGAGAAGCTCACCGTCTGGTGGGTCAAGGGCTTCTACAAGGCGGAAGACGACGCGCTCTTCGCAGCCATCAAGAAGTTCGAGGAGAAGCACAAGGGCGTCAAGGTCGAGCTGTCTCAATACCCGGTGCAGGACATGATTCCGAAGACCGTCTCGGCGCTCGATTCGGGAAGCCCCCCGGACGTGGCCTATGCCGACGTCTACGACTTCCAGGTCACGGGCAAGTGGGCCTTCGACGGCAAGCTGGAAGACATCAGCAGCGTGATCTCGCCGATGGTGAGCCGCTTCGCGCCCAACACGGTCGAGACGACCTTCCTCTACAACGACCAGACGAAGTCCAAGGCTTATTACGCCTTCCCGATCAAGCAGCAGACGATGCACATCAACTACTGGATCGACATGCTGGCCGAGGCGGGCTTCAAGGAGTCGGACATCCCGACCAACTGGAAGGACTACTGGTCGTTCTGGTGCGAGAAGGTCCAGCCCGCCAGCCGGCAGAAGACCGGCAAGCGCACCTTCGGCATCGGCATGCCGATGGGCGTGGATTCGAGCGATTCTTTCTACTCGTTCCTGACCTTCGCGGACGCCTACAACGTGAAGATGGTCAACGACAGCGGCAAGCTGCTGGTTGACGATCCGGCCGTGCGTACGGGCCTGATCAACGCGTTGACCGACTATGTGGCGCCCTATCAGAAGGGCTGCACGCCGCCGTCGTCCACGAGCTGGAAGGACCCGGACAACAACGTCGCCTTCCACAACAAGACCACGGTCATGACGCACAACGCGACGATCTCGCTGCCCGCCAAGTGGCTCGACGATTCGAACAACGCGTCGCTCACGCCGGAGCAGCGCGAGGAAGCCAAGAAGAACTACTTCGAACGCATCCGCACGGCGGGCTTCCCCAACAAGCCTGACGGCAGCAAGATGGTCTATCGCACGGCGGTGAAGACGGGCGTGGTGTTCAAGGACGGCAAGAACAAGCAGCGCGCCAAGGAGTTCGTGACCTTCCTGCTGCAGGAAGAAAACCTCACGCCGTATGTCGAAGGCTCGCTCGGCCGCTGGTTCCCCGTGACCAAGGCGGGTCAGGCCAGTCCGTTCTGGCAGGCCGATTCGCATCGCAAGTCCGTGTACAACCAGTACGCGGCCGGCACGGTGACCTTCGAATTCACGAAGAACTACAAGTTCACCATCCTCAACAACGAGAACGTGTGGGCCAAGGCGATGAACCGCGTCGTGAGCGACAAGGTGCCGGTGGACAAGGCGGTCGACGAGATGATCGAGCGCATCAAGACGGTCGCGCGTTAAGTCAAACCTGATCGGCGGTTGCCATGAGTTCCACTGCAACAAGCATCGCGACTACTGCTGCTGGCGCCGCCGCAACGCCTGTCTCGAAGACCGGACGCTGGCAGTTCTGGGGGCGCCTGATGGTCGTTCCCTATCTGCTGGTGTTCGTGATCTTCGTTCTCTACCCGGTGTGCTACGGCCTCTGGCTGGCACGCCATCCGCAGAGCTACGAGCACCTGGTGGCGGACCCGATCTTCTTCCGATCGGTCATCAACACCATCGTCTTCCTGGTCGTCGCCATCAATCTGAAGATGGTGGTCGCCCTGGTGCTCTCGGGCTTCTTCGTGCAGTCGCGCTGGTGGATCAAGATCCTTTCGGGGATCTTCATCCTGCCGTGGGCCGTGCCGTCGATCCCGACCATTCTTTCGGTGCGGTTCATGCTCAACCCGGAGTGGGGCGTGATCAATACCACCATCTTTCGCCTGACGGGTCTCGACGGACCGAACTGGCTCAACGACCCGACGCTGGCGCTCAGCCTTGCGATGCTGATGCACATCTGGAAGTCGCTGCCGTTCTGGACGCTGATCCTGGTGGCCGGCCGGCTTTCCATCCCGACGGAGCAGTACGAGGCTGCGTCGGTAGACGGCGCGAGCTCGTGGCAGAAGTTCAAGTTCATCAGCTGGCCGGCGCTGCGCACGCTCTATGTCACGTCGCTGATCCTGTCGATGATCTGGACGCTCGGTGATTTCAACAGCGTCTATCTGCTGACCGGTGGGGGGCCTGCGGATCTCACACACGTTCTTGCCACGCTCGGCATTCGTTACCTGCGCCTCGACCAGGTCGATCTGTCGATGGCGTCGATCGTGGTCGCGATGCCGCTCGTACTTCCTCTTGTGTACTTCATGATGAAGAGGCTCTCGAAATGAAGCGCTGGACCATGAAGTCCGTCGGCACCGAGGCCAAGCTCCTGCTGATCGGCATTCCCGTGCTGCTATGGACGATCATCCCTGTCTATCACATGGTGCTGTTCGCGATCTCGCCGCGCGGCACCGCGACATCGGGGCGCCTGTGGCCGACGTCGCCGACGCTGGACAACTTTCACACGGTTTTCTTCCAGAAGCACTTCTACCTCGATCACTTCTGGGTGCAACTCGGCAACTCGGTGCTGATCGCGGTGGCGGTGGGCTTGCTCACGCTCTTCGTCGCGACCACGGCCGCTTTCGCGATCAGCCGGCTGCGCGTGCGCGGCGGCCGCACGGTGATGAACATGGCGCTCTTCACCTACTTCATCCCCGCAGCCTTCCTGGCAGTGCCGATGTACAAGACCATGGGCAACTACGGCCTGCTCAACAGCCAGTGGTCACTGATCCTCGCGATGGTGACCATCGCGTCGCCGTACTGCATCTGGGTGCTCAAGCAGGCTTCGGACAAGCTGCCCTATGAACTCGATGAAGCAGCGCGCATGGACGGCGCATCGCCCCTGCAACTTTTCCGGCTGGTGTACCTGCCGCTCATGGTGCCTTCGCTGGTCGCGGTCGGAACCTACGCGCTGCTGTTGGCGTGGAACGAATACCTCTATGCCTTCCTGCTGCTGTCGAACGATACGCAAGTCACTCTCGCCGTGGCGCTGGGCAATTTTCTCGCGGCCGACGATTCGCCGTGGGAACTGCTCATGGCGACTGGCTTGATCTACGCGTTGCCCCCTGCGGCGATCTACTACACCTTCAAACGCTACATGGTCGGCGGCATTACCGCCGGCGCGGTCAAGAGCTAAGGGAAGACAACGATATGGCTTCAGTCACTTTTCAGAACGTCCAGAAGTCCTACGGCAAGACGCAGATCATCGAGCGGCTCGGCTTCGAGATCGAGGATGGCGAATTCGTCGTGCTGGTCGGGCCTTCAGGTTGCGGCAAGTCGACGCTGCTGCGCATGCTCGCGGGCCTGGAGGACATCACCGGCGGCGAGATCATGATCGACGGCCGCGTGGTCAACGAACTCGAATCGAAGGACCGCGACATCGCGATGGTGTTCCAGAGCTATGCGCTCTATCCGCACATGACGGTGGGCGAGAACATGGGCTTCAGCCTGCGCCTGCGCAACGCCGACAAGGGCGTGACCGAGAAGCGCGTCGCGGATGCTGCCAAGATCCTCAATCTGGACAAGCTGCTGGGACGCTACCCGCGAGAGCTGTCGGGTGGTCAGCGGCAACGCGTCGCGATGGGGCGCGCGATTGTGCGTGATCCCAAGGTTTTTCTCTTCGACGAACCCTTGTCGAATCTCGATGCGAAGCTGCGCGTCGCGATGCGCGCCGAGATCAAGGCGCTGCACCAGCGATTGAAGACCACGACGGTGTATGTCACGCACGACCAGATCGAGGCCATGACCATGGCCGACCGCATCGTCGTCATGCACGACGGCGCGGTCGAACAGATCGGCACGCCCCTCGAACTCTATGACCGCCCGGACAACCTGTTCGTCGCGCAGTTCATCGGCTCACCGGCGATGAACGTGATCGAAGGGACTGTGAGGCGCAACAACGGGCGCTGCACCGTCGAGGCGCACGGCGCGATGTGGCCGGTGCCTGCCGGTGCCGCGACGGAAGAGGGCAAGGCCGTGCACTACGGCGTTCGGCCGGGTGACATGACGCTCTCGGATGCCTCCAACGGCGTACCGGCCAAGGTCATCGTGGTCGAGCCGACGGGTGCGGAGACGGAATTGCTGGTCGAGGTCGGGGAAGCGCAGATCACGCTCGCGGTGCACGGGCGGGTGGATGCGCAGCCTGATCAGATGGTGGGGCTCATGATTGCCAGCGAGAGCGTGCATCTGTTTGATCGGGAGAGCGGGAAGCGGTTGGGGTGAGTTCGTCGGCCTACCGCACATTGGCGATGCAAAAGTAGCGCCAATGAAAAAGGGCGCCGAAGCGCCCTTTTTCTGTTGAATGGTCGATCTCAGCGACCGAACGAGCGGCCACCGCCGCCACCACCACCGTAGCCGCCGCCGGAGCGACCGCCACCGCCACCCGAACGTCCACCGCCGCCCGAACGGTTGCCGCCGTAGCCGCCACCGCCGCCACGACGGCCGCGGCCGCCGAGGCTGTCGACGCTGGTGCGCAACGGATCAGGCTGACCCGCGGCACCGGCGATCGCTTCGGCGCGCAGGTGCGCGACCGCATCGGCTTGCGTCGGGCTATGGCTGTTGCCATGATGACGCGGCTGGCGCTCTTCGTGCGGTAGGTGGTCGTGATGGTGGTGATGCACCGGTGCATGGTGCGGCGCGCGCGCCGGTCCTTGCGGTCCGCGTGCCGGACCTTGCCCACGGCCACCTTGGCCGCGTCCACCTTGACCGCCACCATTCGCGTTGCGGCTCGGTTGTGCGCCCTGGCCCTGGCCGTTGCCGCCGCCGCGGCGTTGGCCACCGCCATTACCGCCGCCGTTGCCACCGCCACTGCGCTCGCCCTGGCCGGCCTTGTTCTCGCGGATGCGCTGCATCATTTCCTGACGGGCTGCCTTGGCAGCCGCCTGCATCACTTCGCGGCTCGGCGGACGGCCGGCGCCGCCCCAGATCGTCTGCCGACCCATCGCGATGGGTTCGGCGCGCTCACCTTCTTCAGGGCCGAAACCTTCGATGGTCTTGACCGGAATCTGCTGCTTGGTGAAGCGCTCAATCTCCTGCATGAAGCCTTCTTCGTCCAGGCAGACCAGGCTCACCGCCTCGCCGCTCGCACCCGCGCGGCCGGTACGGCCGATGCGGTGGACGTAGTCTTCGCTGACGTTCGGAATTTCGTAGTTGACGACGTGCGGCAGTTCGTCGATGTCGATGCCGCGTGCGGCGATGTCGGTCGCGACCAGCGCGCGGATGTCGCCGCTCTTGAAGCCGGCGAGTGCTTGCGTACGCGCGCTCTGGCTCTTGTTGCCGTGCAGCGCCATCGCCTGGATGCCGTTCTTGGTCAGGAATTCAGCCACGCTGTTGGCGCCGAACTTGGTGCGGGTGAACACCAGCACCTGGCTCCAGTTGTGCTCGTTGATGATGTGCGCGAGCAGCGCCTTCTTCTTGCCGCGGCCCACGGGATGGACCACCTGGGTGATGCGCTGGACGGTCGTGTTGCGCGGCGTGACCTGGATGCTCTGCGGATTCTTCAGCAGCGTGGCCGCGAGGTCGCGGATCTCGTCGCTGAAGGTGGCCGAGAAGAGCAGGCTCTGCTTTTCCTTGGGCACCAGCGCGAGGATCTTCTTCACGTCGTGGATGAAGCCCATGTCCAGCATGCGGTCGGCTTCGTCGAGCACCAGCATCTGCACGGTGGAGAGATCGAGCATGCCTTGCTGCTGCAGGTCGAGCAGGCGGCCGGGCGTGGCGACCAGGATGTCGACGCCGCGCTTCAGGCGATCGATCTGCGGGTTCATGCCCACACCGCCGAAGATCACGGTCGAACTCAGCTGAAGGTACTTGCCGTAGGTGCGAACGGATTCTTCGACCTGGGCAGCGAGTTCACGCGTGGGGGTCAGCACCAGGGCGCGAACGCCGGTACCGCCGAACTTGTTGGTGGCGCTGCGGCTCATCGTGAGCTTGTGCAGCAGGGGGAGGGTGAAGGCAGCGGTCTTGCCGGTGCCGGTCTGGGCGCCGCCCAGAAGGTCATGGCCGTCGAGGACGGCGGGAATCGCCTGCGCCTGGATCGGCGTGGGATTTTCGTAGCCTTGCTCATGCACGGCCTTCAAGATGGCCGGGGCCAGCTTCAGTTCATCAAAGTTCATTGAGTTCAATAAGCGCCCTACACGGCGCAGTGGTATCCACCCGCTCGGGCGTCACGTTGACGTCGAGCCAGTAAGGGTGAATGAAGGTCAGGGGTGGGAGCCTGAAAGCCCGCCCCTTGTCGAGGGAAATGGCCTTCTTCGTCCCCGGCGGAGAGCCGGCGTTGCGGGCAACTGGACCCGACAACAGACGGTATTGTCGCATGAGTCGATAATCGGCGGTTCGGCGCACCCCTTTCCGGGCGAACGCGCAATCCCTCTCACCCTCTGAAATGCAAGCAATCTGATGGCCCAGTACGTCTACACCATGAACAAGGTCAGCAAGACCGTGCCGCCCAAGCGGCAGATCTTGAAGGACATTTCGCTTTCGTTTTTCCCCGGCGCCAAGATTGGCGTCCTGGGCCTGAACGGCTCGGGCAAGTCCTCGCTGCTGAAGATCATGGCCGGCATCGACAAGGAAATCGAGGGCGAGGCGCTGCCGATGCCGGGTCTCACCATCGGCTACCTCGAACAGGAACCCAAGCTCAACCCGGCGCACACCGTGCGCGAATCGGTCGAGGACGCGATGGGCGCCGTCTACGCCGCCAAGGCACGCCTCGAAGAGGTGTACGTGGCCTACGGCGCGGAAGATGCCGATTTCGACGCGCTCGCAGCCGAGCAGGCCGAGCTCGAAGCCATCATTGCCACCGCCGGCACGGATTCGGAGCACCAGTTGGAAATCGCCGCCGATGCGCTGCGACTGCCGCCGTGGGACGCCAACATCGGCGTGCTTTCGGGCGGCGAGAAGCGCCGTGTCGCGCTGTGCCGGCTGCTGCTGAGCAAGCCCGACATGCTGCTGCTCGACGAGCCGACCAACCACCTGGATGCCGAGTCCGTCGAATGGCTGGAAGTGTTCCTGCAGCGCTTTCCGGGCACCGTGGTGGCCATCACCCACGATCGCTACTTCCTGGACAACGCCGCCGAGTGGATTCTCGAACTGGACCGCGGCCGCGGCATTCCATGGAAGGGCAACTACAGCACCTGGCTCGAGCAGAAGGGCGAACGTCTGGCGCAAGAGCAGAAGAGCGAAGAAGCCCACGCCAAGGCCCTGAAGAAGGAACTCGAATGGTCGCGCCAGAACCCCAAGGCGCGGCAGGCCAAGAGCAAGTCCCGCCTGGCCCGCTTCGAGGAACTGAGCGACTACGAATACCAGCGGCGCAACGAAACGCAGGAAATCTTCATCCCCGTGGCGGAGCGTCTGGGCAACCAGGTGTTCGAGTTCAAGAACGTCAGCAAGTCCTTCGGCGACCGGCTGCTGATCGACAATCTCAGCTTCGAAGTGCCCGCGGGCGCGATCGTCGGCATCATCGGCCCGAACGGTGCCGGCAAGTCGACCTTGTTCAAGCTGATCGCCGGCAAGGAAAAGCCGGACAGCGGCGAGGTGGTGGTCGGCCAGACGGTCAAGATGGCTTTCGTCGACCAGACCCGTGACGCGCTCGCCAACGAGAAGACAGTATGGGAAGACATCTCGAACGGCCTCGACATCATCAACGTCGGCAAGTTCCAGATGGCGAGCCGTGCGTATGCAGGCCGCTTCAATTTCAACGGTGCGGATCAACAGAAGAAGGTCGGTACGCTTTCGGGCGGCGAACGCGGACGGTTGCACCTGGCCAAGACGCTCATCGCGGGCGGCAACGTTCTGATGCTCGACGAACCGTCGAACGACCTCGACGTTGAAACGCTTCGTGCGCTGGAAGATGCACTGCTGGAATTCGCGGGCTCGGTGCTGGTGATCAGCCATGACCGCTGGTTCCTCGACCGCATTGCGACGCACATCCTGGCGGCCGAAGGCGACAGCCAGTGGACCTTCTTCAACGGCAACTACCAGGAATACGAAGCCGACAAGAAGAAGCGACTGGGCGAAGAAGGCGCCAAGCCGCACCGGATGCGCTTCAAGGCGCTCAAGTAACAGAGCGCCAGTATCGGCGGTGCCGCAAGGCACCGAAGCTTCGCTACCTTTTCTCAGGCGGACCCCGGCGCAGGGTACGCGTCACCCGCGTCCTCATCGTTCTGCGCGCGCGCCAAGATGCGTTTGCGCACCGCATAGATGTTGTTGCGCAGCGCGTAGAGCTCGTCGGCGTAGGACAGCGGCACGGCCACCTTGTTGACGCGCCGGTCCAGGTCATCGAGTTCCTTGAGAAGCGCGTCGGGGTCGCCCCGGTGCGATTCGAGCCTGGCTTCCACGTCGCGCAACCGGGCATACCAGCGGAACACGCGCCGCCGCACGCGAAACTGATAAAGCGGCGGCACGATGCGGCTCAAGGGCAGCATCAACACCAGCAAGCCGCCCAGCACCAGCCACATCCGTTCCACGAGGTTGCTCGCCCAGAAGGGGAGATAGCGTTGCCAGAACGGCGGCGTGCCGTTGATCGCGCGGTCACCTTCGGGGCTCACCGGCAGTTCGCTCGTGCGCGTATTCGGGAAGTCGCGGGCGCGATTGAACCATCCTGCGCCGCCGTGCAAGGTCTGCGCGCTCTGCGCGAACAACTGCCGGATGGCCGGATGCGTCTCCTCGCGCGCCAGCAGCGACGTCGTCGCGGCGAGCAGCGACACGTCGTGCGAAGGAAGATCGGCGGCCAGGTCGACCACCCCGCGCGGCAGCGTCACGGGCTGCAGGAAAGCGAATCGCCGCGAATACGCGTCGCTCTGCGCGAAATCCAGCAACTGGATGTCGGGAGCGCGCAGCAGGCGCTGCACCAGTGGAGACTGCGGCGCGGAGGCCAGCACGATCACGTCGAGCAGGCCGGCCTGGAGCGCCTCGGTGGCGGGTGTCTGCTCGAGGTTCGACAGCTCCAGCGTGGCCGGGTCCATGTGGTTGGCGCGAAACATCCTGTCCATGATCTCGGGCACGCCGCTTCCGGCCTTGTCGACGTTGATGCGCAGATCCTTGAACTGCGTGAGCGAGGTCAATGTCGCGGTCTTGTGATCGATCTTGCGCGCGGCGTCGGTGCGATAGAAGAACCAGAGCGGCTCGAGGAACAGGCTTCCCAGGGAGGTCAGTCCAGCCTCCTGGTCCTTCACGGGATCGGCGCTCCCGCCGCGGACGAAGGCCACATCGGCTTCGCCGTTGCGAAGCAGTTGCAGGTTGTCCAATGAGCCGTCGGTCGGCTTGAGCACCACTTCGATGCCGTTGGCCTTGAGCGCTGTTGCATAGCGCTTGCCGAATGTGGCGTAGGCGCTGCCTGTGGGTCCGGTCGCCAATGTCACCTGCTTCGGCGGTTGCGGCTGGAGCCACCAGTACGCCGCGGCCAGCAACCCGACGACGAGAAAGATGACCGGACCGGCGGACGCGATCAGGTCGCGGATGGAGAGGAGGAAGAGTCGGATGGCTTGAGGCATGCGTGGACGTGGGAGAGGACTCTGGATCGAGGCGCTTGCGGCAGCGGCATTTTCAGTTGGATTCAGGCCGATCCTGGTTACAAAGCGCTCGCTGAGCATGTGGCACGGGGCGTTGGCCCGAAGATGTAGGCCGTCGCTTCATCCGAATGAAGGATTGATGGAGAAACGAGCCGCGCGTCCAATACGCGGACCATGACCTACCTCCACACTCGTTTGCTATTCGTGGGCAGGATCCTCACGGCGGTGCTTGGGATCTCGCTGCTCTTGCTCATCGCCGCGCACGACCTGTTTCCGCTGATTTCACCGGCGAAGCTGCTTCTCTTTGCGGGCGTCGGCGCCTTGCTGCTGATCGCGGTGGTTCATGTCTATGCCTTCGCCATCGCGGGCGGCTGGAGGAAGCTGGTTCAACCGAGGTCCCCAGCGCAAGGAAAGTAATGCTCGCCGATGCGGACGGTTTGCGCCGCCCGCACGGCGCGCACCGTCGCCAGCGCAACGACTTCGGCCGCCATCGTGCCCAATACCGTCATGCCCGGCGCGTCACCCTCCAGCGGGACGCGCCCCGTGGCGAGCGCGAACAAGGTGTCGCCGTCGCTCATGGTATGGACCGGATTGATCGAACGAGCCAGCCCGTCGTGCGCGACGGTGGCCAGGCGGTTGGCCTGAACCTTGGTGAGAACGGCATCGGTCGCGATCACGCCCAGCGTGGTGTTGGTGCCCGCGAGCAGCGGCTTGGGGAGTTCGCCGCGAAGGATGGCGCGGCGGGTGTCGAGCAATGAAGCGCCATCCTCGGTGCGCGCGCCGGCGACAACATGCGCCGTGTCGGGGTCGATCACGTCGCCGAGCGCATTGCAGGCAATCAGCGCGCCGACGGTCACCCCGTTGACCGTGACCGAGGCAGTGCCGACGCCGCCCTTCATCGCTCGATGGACGCCAAACAGCTTGCCGACGAGCGCGCCGCTGCCGGCCCCGACATTGCCTTCGGCCGGTGTCGCGGTCGAGGCCGCCTCGCAGGCCGCGTAGCCGGCTGCCGCGTCGGGCCGGATGCTTGCGTCGCCGACCGGCAGGTCGAACAGCACGGCAGCCGGCACGAGCGGCAGCGTGCCGTAGCGCACGTCGAGTCCGACGCCGCGCTCCTCGAGCCAGCGCATCGCGCCGTCCGCGGCCGCGAGGCCCCAGGCGCTGCCGCCCGCGAGCATCACCGCGTGAATGTGTTGAACGAAGTTGCCGGGCGCAAGGAGATCCGTCTCACGGGTGCCGGGCGCCGCGCCGCGCACGTCGACGCCGGCGACCGCGCCATCGCGGGCAAGAATGACCGTGCAGCCGGTAGGGCGGCGCGGGTCGCTGAAATGGCCGACCTCGATGCCGGCAACGTCGGTGATGGCGCCCGCGCGGGGTGCCGAAGGGGAGGGGGAATCGCGCATCGGACGATTATGGTTGCTCGCTGCCTGTTTGGCAGGCAACGCAGTGGCAAGCCGCATGGGGCGGTGCTTTGAGGGTGGCTGTCCTTCTTCAACCCACAACGTTATCCACAGAAGTCCGGCGTAACTTGTCGCACGCCGCGTGAACTGCCACGATGTCGGACATGGAAATCACTTGAGGGCAACCCGTGGTCAACCCAACACAAATCGCCGGACAAGGCTTGCGCATCGGCGAGGCCGCCGCACAAAGCGGCGTGAGCGCCGCCAACATCCGTTACTACGAGAAGGAAGGGCTCATCGAGCCCCAGGCGCGGAGCGACAACAGCTACCGCATCTACAGCGACGCCGACGTGCACCGCCTGCGTTTCATTCGGCTGTGCCGCGCCATGGACATGTCGCTCGACGAGGTGCGCACCTTGCTCGCGCTCGACCTGCGCAGCAAGGCCGATTGCGACGCGGCCTGCGTGGCGCTCGATGCGCACCTCGGCCACGTGCGTGAACGTCTGCGGGAACTGCGCACGCTCGAAAAAGACCTGATCGCCTTGCGCGACTGCTGCGACGGCACCGACGCGCAATGCCACATCATCGAGACCCTGCATGCGCGCGCGGACCGTCAACCGGCCGATCCGCCGCGCACGCGCGCGGCGCGTCACGTGTGACGCGGCAGCGCTGACGCCTCCGAGCGATTGGGCACGTCAGTGGAAGCCCACCGCGCGCTGAGTCGGCGCCTTCGTCAAAATGACTCCGGTTAAGAGTTTGGAGATGACAAATGCCACGCGAGCACGAGTATTGGTTTCCATCAAAGCGCTATGGTTGGGGGTGGGGCATTCCAACCTGCTGGCAAGGCTGGGCAGTGCTTGTCGCGTACTTCACGCTGCTCGGGTTGGCTTTGCTACTTTCCCGTCCAGACCGGGAGCCCTTCACCTTTGTCTTGCTTGTAATGGCCCTGAGCCTCGTTCTTGTCGCCGTGTGCTGGGTCAAGGGGGAGCCGCCCAGATGGCGGTGGGGCAAGGAATGAGAGGCCATTGCGTGCCCTTGCTGTAGGGTTGCGACATGAACCCTACGGCACTCGCCCCCATTCTCGACGTCAAGGATCTATGCTTTGCGCACCCAGGGCAGCCGGCGCTTGCGGCTGGATGGAGCGCGTCCATCGGCGCCGGGGTCACGCTGTTGTACGGCGACACCGGCAGCGGAAAGTCGACGGTCCTTCGATTGATTGCAGGCAGACTACCCGCTGAGGGCCGGCTGACCCTCGCAGGTGCACGCCTTGACGGAGAGCCCGAGGCCTATCAACGAAACGTGTTCTTCTGCGACCCGACGACGGTCGCATTTGATGAGGTCACCGCGGTTGAGTGCACCGCGTCGCTCAACGCCGGCGATGCGCGCTTCAGCGAGGCCAGGTGGCGATCCTTCATCGAGGGATTCTCCTTGACCCCGCATCTCGACAAGCCGATGTATATGCTTTCGACCGGGTCAAAGCGCAAGGTCTGGTTGGCGGCTGCGCTCGCATCAGGACGCGCACTCACGTTGCTCGATGAACCCACGGGCGGGCTCGACGCCGCATCGATTCGCTTCTTGTGGCGCGCATTCGCTTGCCTCGCCGAGCAGCCCGATCGGGCCATCGTTGTCGCAAGCGCCGCGCGAATCGATTCGGTCCCGCTTTCCGGTTCGATTGAGCTACCACTTCGTTCAACACGACATATCGGACCGCGTGACATGTGACTTCTGGGCAGCTACCGCTGTGACAATCTCGGAGGAGCTCAGCGCCACGGCGTTCAGCGATTCCGCGCGGGCAGCGGCATGCCTTGTTCGCCCATCACATCGCGGAGGATGGCCGGATCGTCGGTGATGATCCCGTCCACGCCCCAGTCCATCAGCCGGGCCATGTCGGCGCGCTCGTTCACCGTCCACGGCAGCACCTGAAGGCCGAGCGTGTGCGCCTCTTTCACGAGCGCGGGCGTGAGGTCCTTGAAAGCAGGCGACCAGATCACCGGGCCCTTGGCGTTGCCCGCCGCGGCCTTCACCAGACGAGGCGCCGAGCCGAAATCCTCGAGCCGCAGGCCCGCAGTCCAGCGGCTGTCTTTCAGCGTGCCCGCGCTCGTCAGGTAAGCGCGTGGCATTTGCGGCGCCTGTTCGCCGACCAGCGCGAGGGTGCGCCAGTCGAAGCTCTGGATCGTCACGCGCTGTGCCATGCCCGCCTTGTCGATCTCGGCCAGCAACGCGCGCACCATCTGGTCGGGCGCTGCGGTTTCGTCGGGGTGCGTGGGATCGACCTTGGTCTCGATGTTGAAGCGCACCTGGTCTGCGCCGAGTTTGCGGACGCCCTCGAACAAGGCGGCGAGCGTCGGGATACGTTCGCCGTCGCGCGGCAACTGCTTCGGGAAGGACTTGCCGTAGTTGGTCTGCGGGTTGATGAGACCCACGTCGTAGGTCTGCAATTGCGACAGCGTGAGGGTGCGCAAGGGCGGGCCCTTCGACGCGAGGAATCGGCCTTGCGTGTCGCGGGTGTGGTCGGGGTTCAGTGACGTGTCGTGCGAGATCACGACCACGTTGTCGGCCGTCAGTCCGATGTCGAGTTCGAGCGTGTTGACGCCCAAGGCGATCGCGTTGGAGAAGGCCGCAAGCGTGTTCTCTGGCGCGAGCGCGCGACCGCCGCGGTGCGCCTGCAGGTCGATGGCCGGTTTCGCTTCGTGCATCGTCGTCGCGCAACCGCCGAGCAACGAGCCTGCGAGAAGCCAGGGCAGGCACCGTGCGGCCAGGTTGCGCGGCGATTCGTTCATGCGTTCTCCGTTCTTATTTGAGTTGCACCGTGATGCCGTTGTCCTGCACCGTGATGTCGCCGATCTCGTAGGTCTTTCGCCCGACCGTCAGTTCCTGGGCCGTGAAGGTACGCAGAGGCTGGTCGCGCAGCAGTTCCTGGGCGACGACGGCGCCGATCCGCTGGAGCCGCTCTGCGTCGCGGCCGGTCACGCCTTGCAGTTCGAGCCGCTCGGCCTGCGGATTGTCGAGGCGCAATGCACGCGCAGGCGCGTCGTACTTGAGTCCGCTGCTGACGGCGACGACGCCCTCGACCGTCGAAGGGCGAAGCAGCGGGCTGTTGATGGTGAGTGTGGCGGTGATCGCGGCACGGTTTTCACGGGCGTCCAAGCCTAGCTGCGGATCACGCAGGCTCACCGTGAAGATCTCGGCGTAGTGCTTCTGTACCGGGAATTGCTTGGCGATCTGCGCCTGGAGTTCGTCGCGGCTGGCGGTGTATTCGCTGGTGAAGAAGTTGAAACCCGCCATCGCGGCGAACGAGGCGGGCATCGCGGTTGCGCCCAGCAGTGCGCGCAGCAGGAGACGTCGGGAACGGATCGGGGAGCGGTTGCGCATACCGCTCGGAGCTTGCCATAACCGGAGGGTTCCCCGGCCGTCCTGGCCCTCAGTCGTGCAGCGACGAAAGGAACTGTTTCAATTCAGCCGTCTGAGGATTGCCGAAGAGCTCGGTGCGCGGCCCCATCTCGTGGACGCGGCCCTGGTGCATGAAGATCACCCGATCGCTGACCTTCCGCGCGAAGCTCATCTCGTGCGTGACCATCAGCAGCGTCATGCCCTCGACGGCGAGCGATTCGACCACGCGCAGGACCTCGCCGACCAACTCTGGGTCGAGCGCCGAAGTGATCTCGTCGCACAGCAGCACTGCGGGCTCCATCGCCAGCGCGCGGGCGATGGCGACACGCTGCTGCTGGCCGCCCGAGAGCTGGTCGGGCATGGCGTCGAACTTCTCGGCGAGGCCCACGCGCGTGAGCAGCTTGCGGGCCTGCGAAGCGGCCTCCATCGTGCTGCGCTTCTTGACCAGCGTGGGCGCAAGCATCACGTTGCGTCCGACCGTCAGATGCGGAAACAGGTTGAAACTCTGGAAGATCATGCCCACGCGCTGGCGCAGTTCGCGCATTGCCATCGCGCTTTCGTGGAGCAACGGTTTGCCGTCCACCGTGAGCGAGCCCTCCTGGAACACTTCGAGGCCATTGATGCAACGCAGGAGCGTGCTCTTGCCCGATCCGCTCTTGCCGATGATGGCGATCACCTCGCCGCGCCTGACATCGAGGTCGATCCCCTTGAGCACTTCGTTGCTGCCGTAGGACTTGCGCAGCGCCGTGATGCGCACGATGGGCGCGGCGGTCGAAACGGGGGCCGGCGCGGGAGCTTCAGCGACGAGCGCCATGGAATTTCCTCTCGAGGTTCTTGGCGTACAGGCTCACGGGAAAGCACAGCACGAAATAGAGCAGGGCGACGCTTCAGCGGCAAGGCTTGTGCCGGCCGCATCTGGGATTCCGAGAGCCGCGTGTTGATCACGATGGACGCCTACTACCGCGCCGGCCATCTGATCGATCACAAGGAAAAGGCCGACACCGCGGTGAAGGAGGCCGCCAGCCTTGGCCAGCAGGTCGACAAGGTCCTGGTCTGGCAGCGCTGCTCGGGGAAGACCTCGAGCGCCACGCCGCTTGTCGAGGGGCGCGACGTGATCGTCAATGACCTGCTCGGCAAGTTCCGCGGGCAGCGTGTCGAGCCCGTGCCGCTGCCGGCCGAGGCGCCGCTGTTTCTGATGTACACGAGCGGCACCACCGGACGGCCGAAAGGTTGCCAACATTCGACTGGCGGCTACCTCGCCTACGTCACCTGGACGTCCAAGTACATCCAGGACATCCACCCCGAGGACGTGTATTGGTGCATGGCCGACATCGGCTGGATCACGGGCCATTCCTACATCGTCTACGGCCCGTTGGTGCTCGCTGCTTCAACGGTCGCGTATGAAGGCGTTCCGACCCATCCGGACGCCGGCCGGCCATGGCGCATCGCCGAACAACTCGATGTCAACATCTTCCATACCTCGCCCACGGCCATCCGCGCGCTGCGGCGCGACGGACCCGACGAGCCGGCGAAATACCAGCACCACTTCAAGCACATGACGACCGTTGGCGAGCCGATCGAGCCTGAGGTGTGGAAGTGGTACCACCGTACGGTCGGCAAGGGCGAAGCCGTCATCGTGGACACCTGGTGGCAGACCGAAACAGGCGGGTTCCTCTGCAGCACGGCGCCGGGCATCCACCCGATGAAACCCGGCAGCGCCGGGCCCGCGATTCCCGGCATTCATCCGGTGATCTACGACGACCTGGGCAAGGAACTCACCAGCGGTTCGGGCAAGGGCGGCAACATCTGTATCCGAAATCCCTGGCCGGGTGGCTTCCAGACGATCTGGAAGGACCCCGAGCGTTATGTGCGCCAGTACTACTCGCGCTACTGCAAGGACCCCGAGAGCAAGGACTGGCGCGACTGGCCCTACCTGGCGGGCGACGGGGCGGTGCAGGCGGCCGATGGGTACTACCGCATCCTCGGCCGCATCGACGACGTGATCAACGTCGCCGGCCACCGCCTGGGCACCAAGGAAATCGAATCGGCCGCGCTGCTTGTGCCAGAGGTCGTCGAGGCGGCCGTGGTTCCGGTGGCCGACCCCATCAAGGGCAAGGTGCCTGATCCCGGCGACGTGTCCACGCTCGCCAATCCGGAGGTCGTCGAACGGATCAGGGAGTCGGCCAAATAGAACCTGTTGCGCGTCACCAAATCCCTTCCCTACTATCAAGCGTGACGCACCTTCTTGGTCTTCGCAATGGCACCAAGCACCAGCTTCTTGACCCCAAAGCGCGCGCCAGGCTCATCGCCTCAAGCATCAATCGCTCACCATAGTGATGTCCCTTGTATTGCTCGCGGACGTACAGCCGCCTCACCTCGGCAACACTGGCATCGTGCTTCTGTATTGCGACACAACCGATGATTTCGCTGCCCTTTTCAAGCAACAGCAACACGCCAATCCGGAAAGGGCACCGAGACAAGACCATGGAGAGACGAGAGCATCAAGCATTTCGGAGGTCGGGGCGAGTGTCTGGTCCTGGGCCGGCAGCCGCCTCGCGGCTATTTTGACGCTTCGGCCCGTGTTTCACGGACTCGACAACTGGCTTCGAATCATCGATGACGCTACCGGGCTTCGATGTTGGCGGCGGCGTCAGCTGTCCGCCTCGTGTGCACTTCGCATTCCAATCCTGGGTCCTCATAGCCGCGACAACCGCCTCCCAGGCGCGTTCACCCTTCAACGGCCCAATCTGCCATTCCTCGAAAGAGCCCCGCGCGTTCCAGCATATGCGTCATCTGCGCTGCCGCGTGGATGGTCAAGTGGTGCCGGGTGAAGCCCGGCCGCGGAGAAATATAGGCCGCCATTTCGCGGGCAAGCACGCGCTGCGCGTCCGAGGAATCGGCGAGGAGCGAGATGACCAGATTCTCGAGCGCGATGATGCGGACCTGCAGCTGAACCAGTTCAGCGTTGGTCAACGCGGGGACAGTGGACTGCTCCTCTTCGCCATGTGAGGCCCATTGCGGTCCACATGCGCACGCACCCCCCTCGTTGTCCCATCGCGCAAGTGCCTGCTCGAGCAAGGTTCTGACGTCAGACGGTTTCGTGGCTGTGGACATAGGCGTGCAAGTGGAAATTGCGAACATTTAAACCCGAGCCGAAGCGTGGACCGTCGAAACCGACCGCCAAACCTAGCTGCGGGGTAAAGAACCAAGTACTGAACCTACTTCATCGTGACCTCCTCGACAAGGAACGCCCGCCGTTCGAAGGGCAGTAGGATGCAACTTGCGTCGCAACAGCGGTTCGCCTCGATGCGAAGCCTCAATGTTCGACAGCGCACGTACGGTTTGCCGGAATCACGCGCATACTGCACGAAGGAGTGTCTCTATGACCCCGGCCTTCCCGAGCGACGCGATAGAAAGCGAAACAACCTTTCGCTTGCTGGAAGAACCCAGCAGCGCGCTACTGAAGGGACTCGGCCGATGATGGCTGCAGGCCCCAAAATCGCCGAAGTTGCGCCTCCCCTGTCCGACGTCCGGACTATCGAGCGACTATCACCGTGGTGGCGGCGCGCGAGCCTCATCACGATGGCATTCGGCTTTGCCGTGCTGGTTCTGCTCACCTTCAAGGTCTACCACGAGGCTCCTCCAATTCCAGAGAAAGTTGTCACGTCGGATGGAACCCTCGTCTATACCGGAGCGGACGTCCAAGAAGGCCAGCAGGTTTTCCTGAAGTATGCGCTGATGGAAAATGGCTCCATCTGGGGCCATGGCGCTCTTCTGGGGCCGGATTTCTCGGCCGAGTTCCTTCACAGTTTGGCGCTGTACCAGGCAGAGAGCCTTGCGCGGCAGAAACATGGTGCAAAGCTTGAATCCTTGACGGTGACGCAGCGCGCCCTGGTCGAGGCCGAAGTGAGAACCGGGCTCAAGGACAACCGCTACGACCAGCAGAGCGCAGGCCTGGTGGTCGACCCGTCCTACCGAGAGTGGTTCGAAGGTCGGACACGCGCTTGGGAGGAGTACTTCTCATTGCCTGCGCACAACGGCGGGCTGCGGGCCAAGACAATTTTCGACCCTTCCGAGTTGAAGCAACTCAGCGCGTTCGTCGCATGGACGGCCTGGGCGTCGGTTGCAAATCGGCCGGGGACCGCGCATTCGTACACCAACAACTTCCCCTTCGACCCTGTCGCAGGCAACACGCCGCCGGCTGATGCAGTCCTGTGGAGCGCGTTGAGCCTCATCTTTCTGCTCGGCGGTACTGCCACGGTCCTTCTGGCATTCGGCAAATTCGACTACCTCGGCTGGAAGACCAGGCCCGGTTACCTGTATCCGAAGGTGCTCGGCGCCTCGGTCACGCCTGCCCAACGCGCGACGCTGAAGTATTTCGCGTTGGTGGCTGTCTTGGTCTTGGCTCAGACTTTGGTCGGGGGCGCCGTGGCGCACTACCGCGCGGAACCGGGCAGCTTCTATGGCTTCGACCTGGCAGCGTGGCTGCCCAGCAATCTGCTGCGCACCTGGCATCTGCAGTTAGCGATATTCTGGATTGCAACCGCCTATGTGGCTGGTGCGCTCTTCCTTGCGGCCGCGTTGGGCGGGGGCGACCCCCCTGGCCAGCGAAGAAACATCGATGCGCTGTTCTGGGCCTTGGCGACGGTCGTGATTGGCAGCCTGCTGGGGGAGTGGGCGGGAATGCGACAACTTCTGCCGCAACTGTGGTTCTGGTTCGGTCATCAGGGCTGGGAGTACCTGGACCTGGGCCGAGCATGGCAGATGATGCTGGCGGTGGCGCTCCTGTTCTGGTTCGTGCTACTTTTCCGGGCGGTGCTACCCGCACTGCACGACCCTGAGCGGCGAGAGATTGCGGCGCTGTTCTTATGTGCCGCCATTGCGATTCCCGTCTTCTACCTGCCAGCGATGTTCTTCGACGGGAGAACGCATTTTTCAGTCGTCGACGCCTGGCGCTTCTGGATTATTCACCTCTGGGTCGAGGGCTTCTTCGAATTCTTCGTGACGGTGATGGTTGCGATTATCTTTTTTCAGTTTGGCGTCGTGAGTCGCATCACCGCCACGCGCGTCATCTACCTCGATGCCATCCTCTACTTCGCCGGGGGTTTCATCGGAACTGGGCATCACTGGTACTGGACCGGACAGACGAGCTTCAATATGGCGGCGAGCGCCCTCTTTTCAGCGTTGGAGGTCGTGCCGCTCACCCTCATCACCCTGGATGCCTGGGACTTTGTCAGACTGTCGCGCCCCAGCTCTGACCCTGACCGTGAGCGAATCGAGGTGCCACACAAGTGGACCTTTTACTTCCTGATGGCTGTCGGGTTCTGGAACTTTGTCGGAGCGGGCGTCTTTGGCTTCCTCATCAACCTGCCCATCGTGAGCTACTTCGAGACCGGCACGCTCCTCACCATCAACCACGCCCATGCCACGATGATGGGCGTCTTCGGCATGTTGGGCATCGCCCTCATCGTCTTCGCCATCCGGCAGACCGTTGACGAGCCTCTTTGGAAGGTGCTTGAACGGTACGTCAGGGTCGGCTTCTGGGGCATGAACGGCGGCTTGGTGTTGATGGTCGTGCTGAGCTTGTTTCCGGCCGGTGTCTTGCAACTCGCGGACGTGCTCGAAAATGGCTATTGGCACGCTCGCAGTCAAGCGTATACGGCTGGGACGATTCCCATATTTCTGGAATGGAGCCGCCTGCCTGGGGACCTCGTCTTCATATTGCTTGGCGTCGTCCCTGTCACCATTGCGGCCGCTCGGGCTTACCTGGCAAGCAGAACTCCACCTACCGGTGCAGCGATGACCGTGCCTGCGATTCAACCTCACGCATAGGCGCACCCGCCATGGCTCGCTCGTCTCGTCCGGTCTTTCTGAACCCGTTCCAAATCCAGATGCCGGTGGGCGCCATCACCTCTATCGGGCACCGGGTGTCCGGTGTCATTCTCGCTGCGGGCGTCCCGCTCGGCGTCTATCTCTTGGCCCAGTCGCTGCGAGATGAGCAAGGCTTCGAGCGCGTCCTGGCGCTGCTGGGCCATTGGCCTGTCAAGGGCGGCGCGACTATTGTGACCTGGGCGCTCGCGCATCACATCTTCGCAGGCATTCGACATTTGTTGTCGGACTTCAACGTGGGCGCACCATTGCGGCTGGCGCGTCGAAGCGCCTATCTCGCAAATATCGGTGGTATCGCGGTCGCCCTGGCCATGGCGGTGCTCCTATGGTGAAAAGAGGATTCACGGGGTTGCCAGCGTGGTTGGTGCAACGCGTAAGCGCCATCTACATGCTGCTATTCATACTCTTCTCCCTCGCAGCCTTGGCCTTTCAGCCGAGGCGCACCTACCAGGACTGGCGGGCGTGTATCGCCGACCCGCTGGTCGGAATTGCCCTCGCCGTCTTCTTCGTCGCATTGTTCTCGCACATGTGGGTCGGCCTACGCGACGTGCTGCTGGACTATGCGAAGCCGGCCGGCCTACGCCGCACCTTGATTGCTGTCGTGGCGTTGTGCCTGCTGGGTCTGGCGGCGTGGGTCGCTCAAATCATCCTGGGCGCCAGAACATAGCCTCTTCCGTCTTCCGGAACCAAAGGTTGCCAACAATGAAGCTCTCAATCTCTCGCTACAACCCTGAAAAAGACAGCAAGCCGCACATGCGGGACTACGAGATTGAGCCCGCGCCTGAGGACCACATGTTGCT
The DNA here is from genome assembly GCF_056395305.1 of Variovorax sp. 10L426. Classification (NCBI taxonomy): domain Bacteria; kingdom Pseudomonadati; phylum Pseudomonadota; class Betaproteobacteria; order Burkholderiales; family Comamonadaceae; genus Variovorax; species Variovorax sp. 10L426. The sequence continues at coordinate 114,949 of NZ_JBFTJF010000004.1, forward strand.
CGATGTCATCCTGAGGCTGAAGAAGCAGGACAACACCCTGACGCTGCGGAAGTCCTGCCGCGAAGGGGTTTGCGGGTCCGACGCGATGAACATCAACGGCCGCAATGGGTTGGCCTGCATCACCCGTGTCCATGGACTGAAGGAGCCGGTGGTCCTGCGCCCGTTGCCCGGCTTCCCCATCATCCGGGACTTGGTCGTTGATATGACCAACTTCTTCAAGCAGTACCGCTCCATCAGTCCATTCCTGATGAACGACGATGCGCCGCCGGAAAAGGAGCGCCTCCAGTCGCCGGCCGAAAGAGACACGCTCAACGGCGCCTACGAGTGCATTTTGTGCGGCTGTTGCAGCAGCCAGTGTCCGTCGTACTGGTGGAACCCGGACAAGTTCGTCGGGCCTGCCGGACTGCTCCAGGCATACCGGTTCATCGTGGACAGCCGGGACCGCGCCACGCCCGCGCGGTTGGAGAATCTGAAGGGCCCCTACCGTCTGTTTCGATGCAGAACCATCATGAACTGTGCAGAGGTATGTCCGAAGGGCCTGGAGCCTTCGCATGCCATCGAGAAAATCAGGTTGAGGATGCTCAACGTCACCGGCCAAGGAGGTGGGCTGGAAGTTCACGAGCCAGGCACCGGTCTCGACAAAAACCCTTAGATGCTCGGTTCACGGACAGACCGGAGCAGGTCCTTTGCGGCAAGGCGTGAACGTCCGGTTGTGGCTGACTGTAGCCGGTGGTCAGGTCCTGCTAAGAACTTGCTCCCTGGCTCGCCACTGGGCTGGACCGACCAGACAGTAGATTCCACGCAGGTGGACTCGCATCGGAGTTGCAGGGGGAGCATAGCCAGCTACCAATGCGACCGTTGCGCACCCAGGCGAAGTCGGGGTTGGGGTTGACCGTCCTTCGACTTTCGGCAACTGAGGGTACGGCATGTCGTAGGAAGTTGTTCTCTCTTGCCGCAAAACCGAGAACACCGGTAAGACCTATGAGCACGCTGTTCTGACCCACATCGGGAAATCCGGCTTCATCAAGGCGCATCAGAAGCTCCTGCCGCGACTCATTGGTGAGGTGCGGCGTCAACGGGGTCACTGCGCTCGCACCGGAGCATCCGAGCAGAAGTGCGGCGCCGGAGAGAAACCTTGAAATCACCATGCCTGTTGGCCTTTTCCTTGAACAGCGGGGACGATGAGCGGCTGCTTTGGCTCGAATTCTGCGGTCTTGACGAAGGGCCGGTCTTGGCCGACTGCGGAAGTCTAAGCGCGAGGCTTCCATTTGGGACTGGCCGCCAGTGCGCATCGCCTGCGCGCGCCGTGCTTCTTCATCGCTTGAACTACCCCGTCAGCCGCTGGAGATCGCAAAGTTTCACGATGCGGCAAAAGAACAGGAAATCGTGTCGCACTCAATGTGTTTTAGTGACGCACGACAAACCGCTCTGTCGCCCGCGGCCCGGTTGTCAAACGACCAACACGACCTTGCCTGTGTTCTTGCGAGCTTCCATGTAGGCCTGCGCTTCGCCTGCCAGTGCCAGCGGAAAGCTTCTGTCCACGTGGGGACGCACCCAACCTGCTTCCACACCATCCAGCAAGGTCCTCATCCAGGCCTGAAGCTTGGGCACCTCATGCCACAGATGGCCGAGGTTGACGCCGAAAACCGATCTGTTCTGGTTCATCAGCGCCACTGGGTTGAACCAGGGCATGCCAAGGCCCACCGAGAGCAGCTTCAGCGGGCCGGGCAGCGCCGACTCTGTCGCCGTGGAGGCGCCGAACATGCCTAGCCTGCCGGTGTGACGCAAGGCGCGATAGCTCTTCTTCCATTCCGCCCCACCCAGCGGATCGGAGATGAGCTCGACGCCGCGGCCTTGTGTGAGCCTTGCGACCTCGCGCGTCCAATCGAGCTTGGTGTAGTCGATCGCCTCGTGCAGGCCGCGTTGCTTGAGAAGAGCATGCTTGCCAGCGCTTGCGGTGCCGTAAATCGTGGCGCCGATATGGCGGGCAATATCGATCGCCGCCAGCCCGACGCCGCCGCCGGCGTTGTGGATCAGTACCGTCTCGTCCGGCTTCAGGCCGCCCATCACGACAATCAGTTGCCAGGCCGTCAGATAGTTGACCGGGATCGCCGCGGCCTGTTCGAAGCTCAAGGCGGCGGGCTTCTCGAAGACCTGGTCGTGGGGCACCACGACGGTGTCGGCATAGCCGCCAAAGCGGGTGAGGGCGAACACCTGCTTGCCGATCCAGCCTGTTTCCGACTGCGTGCCGACCGCATCGACGATGCCCGAGACTTCGTAGCCGATCACGGCCGGCAGCTTCGGTGCATCCGGATAGAGGCCCTTGCGAGCCAGGATGTCCGCAAAGTTGATGCCGCTGGCCCTGACCCTGATGCGCAGTTGCCCGGCCTGTGGTTCCGGGTCGGAAGCCTCTCGCTGCTGCAGGGCTTGCGGGCCGCCCTTGGCGGTGATCCAGACTTGCTTCATGGCGCACCCTCCGTGCTCGGCTCCTGCTGCGGCCGGTCCGCCCGCGAGGCGCGAAGCGTCGCAGCTTACGTCGAGTCAGCTTTTCTGACCACCTCAAAGCTGGCGGTCACAAACGACCGGCCTGAGCACCGCAGTCCGGATGAATGCGCCCTACGGTGCCTACGTGATCGGCGACTACACCGGAATCACGTCCCCGTTCAGAGCGCGCCTCCTGAGGATCAGGCCGTGGGCGGGTCTCGCTTGGAGTCGGACTTCGCACGGACGACCAGCGAGCGCAGTTCGCGCAAGCTGGCCAGTTGCTCGTCACTGCGAAGCTTCATCGCTTCAAGCTCGCGGACGATCTGCAAGAAGGGGTTGGGGTCTTGGGGGCGCGCGGGCGCGCAAGTAGGGTGTGCCATTGATGGCCTCCAACGATTTCGGTTTGCTACAACCGACGCACCCGCTGCTAAACGGGGGCGGCGGCTCGAACGGGTTAGCAGACCGGGAAACCGAAGGAAACCGGCGAGCCTCGCGGCTCCCCGAACGAGCCGCCAAAAAAAGTGGGGCGCGAACGACGAAGCCGCGGAACCCTTCGATTCAACTGCGGCTTCTGGTTTTCAGTTTCTGGGCTGCTAAACCCGATCACTCCATTGTGTGACGTGACGCGGCAAAGTATAGCGACGGGCTCAAGCCTTGCGCGTGGCCTTCAGCGTGATCTCCGGAACACTGGCAAGTGCTTTCGACAGCGGGCAACCCGCTTTCGCCCCGGCCGCGAGTTCCTGGAACTTCGCTTCGTCGATGCCGGGCACGGCCGCTTCCAGTTCAAGCTGGATGCGGTCGATCTTGAATCCCGGGCCGTCCTTCGCGAGGCGCACCGCGGCCTTTGTGTCGATCGACGTCGCGGTGAATCCGGCGCCCTCCAGCGCGAACGCGAAAGCCATCGTTAGGCAGCCCGCATGGGCCGCACCCAGGATTTCTTCGGGATTGGTGCCGCGCTTGTCATCCTCGAAGCGGCTGGCGAATCCATAGGGAAAGTCTTTCAACGCGCCGGTCTCGGTGCTGATCAGGCCCTTGCCGGTCTTGCCGGCACCTTCCCAGTGAACGCTTGCGTGCTTGTCTGCTGCCATGTGAACTCCTTGACGGTGGGTTGAACGGAGCCTGCCGTTGTACGACAGATTGGCCGCGGCGTCTGTCAGCCTGGAGAGTCACCCATGTGACGCCTATGGGGCTTCCCCGATGCAGCCGCGCCTTCGCGCGGCGTAGGCTCTCGGGCTGTTTGGAGACTGTATGGACCGCCCGCATTACAAGTTCTGGCCGCAGCGCCTGCCTCGTTCGATCACCGTCCCCGCCACCTCGCTGTGGCACAACCTCAAGACCAACGCTGAGCGCTATCCCGACAAGGCCGCGCTGGTCTTCTTCGGCAGCGAGATCACCTACCGCGAATTCGCCGCCCAGACCGAGCGCCTGGCCGGTACGCTGCATGCCCTCGGCGTGAAGCGCGGCGACCGCGTCATCCTCGACATGCAGAACTGCCCGCAACTCGTGATCGCGCATTTCGCGATCCTGCGCGCCAATGCCGTCGTGGTGCCGGTCAATCCGATGAACCGCGCCGAGGAATTGAAGCACTACATCACCGATCCGGACGCCAAGGTCGCGATCACCACCGGCGACATCGCGCCCGAACTCGCCAAGGCCAGCAATGCGCTGGACGCCAAGGACCGACTGGCGCACATGATCGTGACCCAGTTCACCGACACCTTCGATGCCGAGGTGACCGGCGACGAAGCCCCGGCGCCGGCCTGGCGCGACTGGCTGCTGACCCGCCATCCGCTGCCCGCGCTGGAAGACGGCGCCGTGATGGCGTGGACCGACGCAATGAACGCCGGCCACTCCGTGCCGGAGCACGTGGTCGGCGCCAACGACATGGCCTTGCTGCCCTACACCAGCGGCACCACGGGCCTGCCCAAGGGCTGCATCCACAACCATTCGAGCCTGATGCACAACGCCATCGCGGGCCAGCTCTGGGGTCTCGGCTCGATGGAGACGGTGGTGCTGGCCGTTGTGCCGATGTTCCACATCACCGGCGTGGTGAGCATGATGCACACCACCATCATCTTCGGCGGCACCTTGGTCATCATGCCGCGCTGGGATCGCGACGTGGCCGGCCGCCTGATCTCGCGCCGCAAGGTCACGAGCTGGACCAACATCCCGACCATGGTCATCGACCTGTTGGCCAGCCCGAACTTCGCGAACTACGACCTGAGCAGCCTCGTCTACATCGGCGGCGGCGGCGCCGCGATGCCGCAGGCCATCGCCCAAAGGCTGCTGGAGCAGTTCGGCCTCAAGTACCAGGAAGGCTACGGCCTCACCGAGACCGCCGCGCCTTCGCATGCCAATCCGTTCGAGAACCCGAAGCAGCAGTGCCTCGGCATTCCCTACATGAGCACCGACGCGCGCGTGGTCGACCCTGACACGCTGCGGGAAATGCCCATCGGCGAATCGGGCGAGATCATCATCCATGGCCCCGAAGTCTTCGAGGGCTACTGGAAGCGGCCCGACGCCACGGAAGCTGCCTTCGTCGAGTTCGAGGGCAAGCGCTTCTTCCGCTCGGGCGACATGGGGCGGATGGACGAGGACGGCTACTTCTTCATGACCGACCGGCTGAAGCGCATGATCAATGCGAGCGGCTTCAAGGTCTGGCCGGCCGAAGTCGAGCTGCTGATGTTCCGCCATCCAGCGATCCAGGAAGCCTGCGTGATCGCCACCAAGGATGCCTACCGCGGCGAATCGGTGAAGGCCGTGGTCGTGCTGCGCCCGACGCACAAGGACACGACCGAGCAGCAGATCATCGACTGGTGCCGCGAGAACATGGCGGTCTACAAGATCCCGCGCGCGGTGCAGTTCGTCGATGCCTTGCCCAAGAGCGGCAGCGGCAAGGTGATGTGGCGGTTGCTGCAGGAGGCGGAGAGCGCCGAAAAATAAGGTTTTGGACACGCTGCTGCGGGTACCCCCCATCGACGCTAGCGTCCGCCACGCATAGGCCTCACGCCAGACTCATGTCTAGCCGCCGACCGAGCGCCCGCAGCGCAGCGGCAACCGTGTCGATCTTCGTCGGGTGGTGCAGGTCGATCAGGCGCGTGACCTCCTGCGGGCGCGCGTGCATAAGCCGCGCCAGCTCTGCAGGGCGCTTGCCCTGCGCAATCATCTCGTTGAGCAATAGCACCTTTGCCGACACGCTGGCCGGCAGGTCGACCGTGATCTGTCCGCGCTTCGGAGCCGACGGCGGCGGTACCGGTCGGCGGTCTTCGAAGTAGAAATCCATCGCACTCGTCAGCGCATCGGCTGCGAGCGCAATCGCCTCATCCCGATCCTTCGCGCCGGTCAGGGCCTCGGGGATATCGGGGAAAGAAACCGTGAACCCATCGCCATCGCGGGTCACGCGTGCCGGGTAGCTAAACATTGTTCACCTCTCATCTTTGACACCGAGTTGACGCAAGATGGCCTTGCGCAATCCTTCGCCCAGATCCTGGGCACCGTGTCGCGGCAGCGTCGACTGCTTGCCGTTCAGGTACACCTTGGTGTGCTTCGCACCCTCAGTGAACGTCGCCCCCTTGGCGGCGAGGAAGCGCTTGAATTCCGAATACTTCATGGAGAGTCCCATCCTGTGGTTGTCGTTTGCGGTCCATAGCTCTTTCTCCATGATTTCGTGCACAGCGCACGCACCCTTGGGCGAGGTGCAGGCCGCCGGAATATCCGACTTGCCTGCATAAAGTATAAACAAAAATGTTGAACATTGTCTATGTAGGCAACATTGACCGGCTAGGCGCCGCCGCTGCTTCCAGATTGTCAGCAAGGCCTGCGAACGAGGGTACGGCCGGGCAGGTGAAGCAGGCGTGCGGGTCCTCGCAGAGCCACCGGTACAACTCCATCTTCTGCGAGTACTGCACGCCGTGCAGCACGAGACCAGACAGGTGCCAGATGAAACGCCCTGTTTCAATCGTGGTAACGGTTCGCGAAGGGCAGGCGCTATGGCTTGCGCAGCATATCGATCAGCCGCGCCAACGCCACTGACGGCGTGCCTTGCCACACCAGATGCGTGCGATTGGCGCGCATGCGCTCCGGCAGCACGTGCTGGCGCACATCGGCGGTGGCGCGCAGCGCCTTGAGCACGGACACCGGCACGATCGCAAAGCCGGTGCCCGCTGCCACGCAGGCGATCATGGCCTGGTAGGAAGAAAACTCCAGCGAGCGCGACGGCGATACGCCGCCCTTGCCGAGCCATTGCTCGAGCAGGCGGCGATAGGAACAGCCCTGCGCGAAGGCAATCAGCGTCGCATTGGCCAAGTCGCCGGGCCGGGTCACGGAGCTCACGCTGTGCGCGGTGATCAACACCAGTTCTTCCTCGAACACCGGCAGGGTCTCGAGCCCGGGCGCGGCGAAAGGCTCCGACACGAAGGCGGCTTCGATATCGAAGGCCTTCACCCGTTTGAGCAAAGCGCCAGTGGTGCCGGTGACGAGTTCGACCACCACCCCCGGATAAAGCTTGTGGAAGCGCGACAGCACAGGCGCCAGCCGGCTGCCCGCCGTGCTTTCGAGCGAACCCAGCCTGAAGGTGCCAAGCGGGAGATCGCTGCGCAATTCGCTCTCCGCCTCGTCGGCCAGGCGCAGCAGGCGGTCGGCATAGGGCAGCAGCTTGTGGCCGGCGGGCGCGAGCGCGAGGGTGCGCCCCTGGCGATGGAACAGCTTGTGACCCAGTCGCTCTTCAAGTTGCTGGATGCGGGTCGTGACGTTCGACTGCACGCGGTTGAGCTTGTCGGCCGCGCGGATCACGCCGCCCTCGGCCACGACAGTGCGAAAGATCTCCAGGGAGTCGAGGTCGATCGTTCTCATAAGAAGAATGATTGTTCTGAATAATTCATTTGTGGCCGTTGCGCATTCTGCGTCTAATGACGAGCCATGTCGAACCCATCCATCGCCGTATCGAGACCGTCCTTTGTCACCGTGTGCGCCGCCGGAATGCTGGCGCTGGCGATCGCGATGGGGATCGGCCGCTTCGCCTTCACGCCGATGCTGCCCCTGATGATCCGCGCCGGCAGTGTCGACGTGGCGGCCGGTGGCTGGCTGGCGGCGGCCAACTACGCGGGCTATCTGCTGGGCGCGCTCACGACTGCGCGGCTGCCGCTCACGCCGCAGCGCGTCGGGCTGTTGTCGCTGGCGGTGATCGTGCTGTCGACTGCGGTGATGGGCTGGACCGGCTCCGTCTCGATCTGGCTGCTGCTGCGCTTCGTGGCAGGGGTGGCGAGCGCATGGGCGCTGGTGAGCACCAGCGTGTGGTGTCTGGGCTGGCTGGCGCGCCTCGATCGTCCGGCAGGCGCCGGCGTGCTCTATGCAGGCGTAGGCGTGGGCATCGCGCTCGCAGGCCTCTATTGCTGGCGCGCGGGCGTGGCGGGCGTGGTGCCCGAGGGGCTCTGGATGCAGCTCGGCGCGCTCGCGCTCGTGGGTTTGGTCGTTGTCGCGGTGTTGATGCCGCGCGAGGCGGCGGGGCAGGGCGCGGCCGCGAACGGTCCTTCCGCCGCCGCGCCGACGTCGTCGCCCGGTGTGGTCCCGTGGGGACTCGTGTTGAGCTACGGTGTCCTGGGTTTCGGCTACATCCTGCCGGCGACTTTCTTGCCGGTGCTCGCGCGCGCGGTGGTCGATGACCCTTCCGTGTTCGGCGCCGCCTGGCCCGTGTTCGGCACGGCGGCGGCGTTGTCGACCGTGTTTGCCGGCGCGGCGCTGGTCCACTTGCCAAGGCGGCATGTGCTCGCCGGAAGCCATGCGCTGATGGCGCTCGGCTGCCTGCTGCCGGTGCTGCATCTGTCGGCGGCCACCGTGCTCATGGCTGCGCTGCTGGTGGGCGGCACATTCATGGTCGCGACCATGGCCGGCATGCAGGAAGCAAAGGCGAGCAGCGTGGGCGATCCGACGCGCATGCTGGGGCGAATGACCGCGGCCTTCGCGATCGGCCAGATGGCCGGGCCGGTGTTGTCCTCCGCGCTGAGCGGCAAGGCGGAAGGCTTCGGCGGACTTTTCATCGCGTTGGCGGTCGGCGCCGTGGCGCTGCTGGGCAGTGCCGCATGGTTGGTCCGGAAACCTTCACGCACCGTTTGATCGACAGAACCAGACAGGAACCCATCACATGATTCAGCAAGGTCACACCGAGCCCTGGGTCGAGCGGCTGCCCATGCCCGCCGCCGAGTCCATGAGGGATGCGCAACGCGCCGCCGCGCAGGCCCTGATCGACGGTCCGCGCAAGGCCGTGTTCGGTCCCTTCATCCCGCTGCTGCAGAGCCCGGTGTTGATGGAGCGCATCGGCAGCCTGGGCGAATACCTGCGCTTCGACAGCGCGATCGACCCGCGCGTGCGCGAACTGGTGACCTGCGCCGTCGCGCGCCACGTCGGTAATCAGTTCGAATGGGTGCTGCATGCCGCGGCGGCGGTCAAGGCCGGTGTCAGTGCCGAGGCGATCGAGGCTTTGCGACTCGGGCGCCGCGCTGTGCCGCTGGCGGACGACGAGCAACTCGCGCTCGACTTCGCTCTGGAACTGCTGCGGAACCATGGCGTGAGCGAGCCCACCTACGCGGCCGCCGAGGCGCGCTTCGGCCCGCGCACGGTGGTTGAACTCAGTGCGCTGGTCGGCTACTTCACGATGGTCTGCTGGGTCATGAACGTGGCCCATACGCCGGTCAAGCCGGCGGATGGGCAGCCCGGGCTGGACCCGTTCCCGCTCTAGGGCGCGGCGAACCCGCAGGCCGCCGCGGCGGCCGGGCATGGCGCGTGGTCAGGTTGGTGTCGCAATCGGCAGGCACAATCGCGTCGCGCCGCGGACAGGGTCCGTGAACCGACCCTTCCGATCACTCATGCTCGACAAACGCTTCTTCCCGCGCCAGGCCGTCGCGTCCGGCGGCAACCGCTGGGACTGGGCCCTCCTGCCCCTGGTGCTGGCGACCCTGTTCGCCCTGGCATTTGGTGCCGCCCAGATGGCGCGCCCCTATGAACTGGGCCAGCCGCTGCCGATCAGCCTCGACCCGTGGATGCTGCCGTACTACCTGCTGCGCACGACGCTGCGGATGTTCCTCGCGCTCGGGGCGTCACTGGTGTTCGCCTGCGTCTTCGCCGTGCTGGCGACTCGATACAAGGTGGCCGAGAAGATCCTGGTGCCGATGCTGGACATCCTGCAGTCGATCCCGATCCTGGGCTTTCTGTCGATCACGGTCACCGGCTTCATCGCGCTGTTTCCGGGCAATCTGCTGGGCGTGGAGTGCGCAGCGATCTTTGCGATCTTCACCTCGCAGGCCTGGAACATGGCGTTCAGCCTTTACCAGTCGCTTCGCACGGTGCCCGCCGAGCTGCGGGAGGCGTCGTCGGTGTTCCAGCTCTCGGCCTGGCATCGATTCTGGCGACTCGAACTGCCTTTCGCGATGCCCGGACTGCTGTGGAACATGATGATGTCGATGTCCGGCGGCTGGTTCTTCGTGGTCGCGTCCGAAGCGATCTCGGTGTCGAACCAGAACATCAAGCTGCCCGGTGTCGGCTCCTACATCGCGATGGCCATCGAGGCGCGCGACATCGGCGCGATCGGCTGGGCCATCGGCGGCATGCTGATCGGCATCACGCTGTACGACCAGCTCTTCTTTCGGCCGCTGATCGCATGGGCCGACAAGTTCCGCTTCGAGGAGGGCAGCTCCGAAGACGCGCCGCGCTCCTGGCTGCTCACGTGGCTGCGCCGCACCGATCGACTCAAGCGCATCGTGATCGGGGCGGCGAAGATGCTCGAGCGCTCGCTGGTGCTGTTCCGGCGCGATCACGACGGGACTTCCATCAAGGCGCGCCCGCAACTGCCGAACGAGGCCGTGGCGCGTGTGTGGGACGCCACGATCGCGGCGGCGGTGCTGCTGGCCATCGTGTGGCTGGTGCGCTTCATCCACACCGAGGTCGGCTGGTCCGAGGTGGGCCACGTCTTCCTGCTGGGCTTCTACACGATGCTGCGCGTGCTGGTGCTGATTGCGCTGGCCGCGCTGGTGTGGGTGCCGATCGGCGTTTGGATCGGCATGAATCCACGCTGGGCCGGGCGGCTGCAGGGCGTGGCGCAGTTCATGGCGGCGTTTCCGGCAAACCTGATGTTCCCCGTGGCGGTGCTGTTCATCGTGCGCTGGCAGCTCAACCCGAACATCTGGCTCGCGCCCCTCATGGTGCTGGGCACGCAGTGGTACCTGCTCTTCAACGTGATCGCGGGCGCCTCGACCATCCCGACCGAACTGCGCTACGCGGCCGAGAATTTCGGGCTGAAGGGATGGCTCAAGTGGCGGCGCTACCTGCTGCCGGCGGTGTTCCCGAGCTTCGTCACCGGCGCCATCACGGCCAGCGGAGGCTCATGGAACGCCAGCATCGTGGCCGAATACGTGACCTGGGGCGACACCACGCTGCAAGCCGTGGGCCTGGGCAGCTACATCGCCCACATGACCGCCATCGGCGACTTTCCGCGCATTGCGCTGGGCATCGGCGTGATGTGCGTGTTCGTGATGGCCATGAACCACTTCGTCTGGCGGCGGCTCTATGAGCTTGCAGAGAACCGGATGCATTTCTAATTTCCAATGACTGCGAATGATTGCGCGAGGAACCGCCATGGCTGAAGCCATCGTTGAACTCAGGGGTGTGGGCAAATCCTTCAAGCTCGCCGACGGCGCGGCGCGCTCGGTGCTGGAGGGCGTGGATTTTCGGCTGGCCGAAGGCGAGATCGTGGCGTTGCTCGGGCAGTCGGGTTCGGGCAAGTCGACGCTGCTGCGCATCCTGGCGGGCCTGATCGGCGTCGATGCCGGCAGCGTGAACTACCGCGGCCAACCCTTGTACGGCCCGGCGCGCGGCATCGCGATGGTGTTCCAGTCTTTCGCGCTCTTTCCGTGGCTCACGGTGCAGCAGAACGTCGAACTGGGGCTGGAGGCGCGCGGCGTCGAGCCGGTGGAGCGCGCGCGGCGTGCGAGCGACGCCATTGAATTGATCGGTCTGGCGGGCTTCGAAGGGGCATTGCCGCGCGAGTTGTCGGGCGGCATGCGGCAACGGGTGGGCATTGCACGCGCGCTCGTGGTCGAGCCCGAGGTGCTGCTGATGGACGAGGCCTTCTCCGCGCTCGACGTGCTCACCGGCGAGCGCCTGCGAGACGACATCCTCCAGCTCTGGGGCGGTGGCGAGATGCCGACCAAGGCCATGCTCATCGTGTCGCACAACATCGAGGAAGCCGTGCTGATGGCCGATCGCGTGCTGATCTTCGCGGCGGACCCCGGCCGCGTCCGCGCCGAATTGCCGATCCGCCTGCCGCGCCCGCGCGATGTCGACAGCCTGGAGGTGAGGGCGCTGATCGACGAGGCCTATGCGCTCATGACCGCCGGCGCGCCGGTGGCCGGCCGCGCCGCCGAGGAACCCGTGCGAATGCATCTGGGCGATCGCCTGCCCGACGCCGATGTCGGCCGCATGGAAGCGCTCCTGGAAATGCTCATCGAAGACGGCCGGGAGGGCCGCGCCGACCTGCCGCAACTCGCCGAGGAGGCCGAGCTCACCGACCATGACCTGCTGCCACTCACGCAGGCGCTTTCGTTGTTCGGCTTTGCGCAGCTTGCGGACGCCGACTTGCATCTCACCGAACTGGGTCGTCGCTACGTCGCTGGCACGCACACGTTGCGCCAGCAGTTGCTGGGTCAGCAGTTGCTTGCGCACGTTCCGCTCGCAGCCCACATCCGCCACAGCCTGGAACAGGCCCCCTCGGGCGAGCTGCCGCAAGAACCCTTCCTGGAGTTGCTGAAGGAGAGCCTGGACGAGGCAACCGCCGAGCGCGTCCTGCGCACGGCGATCGAATGGGGCCGATACGGCGAGGTGTTCGAGTACGACCTGCGCACCGGCCTGATCCATCTGCCCGCAGGCGAGGACGAAGCCGCCGAAGCTTCAAGCAACGGCGGCTAGACCAGCGGGCGACCGGATAATGCGGGGCCTGCGGCGCCGGCGCCAGCGATGCTGCGGTCCGGCCCGCCCTCTCTTTCATCTTCGACTGATCTCCCATGAAGCGACTTTTCCTGCAAGGTGCCCTGGCCGCCCTGATGGCCTCCTGCCTCGGCATGGCTGCGCATGCGCAAACCCCCGTCCTGCGCGTTTCGGCCATCCCCGACGAGGCGCCGACCGAGTTGCAACGCAAGTTCAAGCCCTTGGGCGACTACCTGCAGAAAGCCACCGGCATGACGGTGCAGTTCACGCCGGTGACCGACTACGCCGCCGTGGTCGAGGGCCTCGCCACGAACAAGATCGATCTCGCCTGGCTCGGCGGCTTCACCTTCGTGCAGGCCAAGCTGCGCACCAACGGCACGGCCGTGCCGATCGTGCAGCGGGCCGAGGACCAGGTCTTCACCAGCAAGTTCATCGTTCCGGTCGACAGCAAGGCGAAGACGCTGGCCGATCTCAAGGGCGACACCTTCGCCTTCGGCGCACCCTCGTCGACCTCGGGCAGCCTGATGCCGCGCTATTTCCTGATGCAGGCCGGCATCAACCCCGAGAAGGACTTCAAGAGCGTGGCTTACTCCGGCGCACATGACGCCACCGTCGCTTTCGTCGCGGCGGGCCGTGCGCAGGCCGGCGTGCTCAATGCCTCCGTGTGGGACAAGCTGGTCGAGGAAAAGAACCCGAACGCGGGCAAGGTCCGCGTGCTGGCGACGACACCGACCTTCTACGATTACAACTGGACGGTACGTCCCGGCCTCGATCCGGTGATCACGAAGAAGCTGACCGACGCCTTCCTTGCGCTCGACGCGGCGAATCCGGCGCACAAGGACATCCTTGCACTGCAGCGCGCCAGCAAGTTCATCCCCACGCAGGCTTCGAACTACGAAGGCATCGAGGCGGCGGGCAAGGCGGCCGGTCTCATCAAGTAAGGCGGGATTGGCCTTGACGCTGGTGCTGCGCGACGTCGGGCTGGTGCACCCCAACGGCCACCGCGCGCTGAAAGGGGCAACGCTGGCCGTCGAGCGCGGCGAATGTGTCGCCGTGATCGGCCCTTCGGGCGCGGGCAAGACCAGTCTGTTGCGCGTCGCGGGAACCTCGATACGACCGAGCGAAGGCCATGTCGAAGTGCTCGGCCAGGCGCCGTGGGGGTCGTCCGCCCCGGCGCTGAAGGCCTTGCGGGCGCGCATCGGCTTGATTCACCAGACGCCGCCGATCCCGCCTCGTTTGCGTGTCGTCAGCGCGGTGCTGGCGGGGCGGCTCGGCGTGTGGTCGGGGTGGCAGGGCATCGCCTCGCTGCTGCGCCCCGCCGATGCGGCCGGTGCGCAGAACGTGCTGGCGCGGCTCGATCTGGGCGAGCGTGTGTTCGATCGATGCGATCGCTTGTCGGGCGGCCAGTTGCAACGCGTCGGTATTGCGCGCGTGCTCTACCAGGCGCCGGACCTGATCCTGGCGGACGAGCCCGTGTCGGCCCTCGATCCCACGCTGGCCGATGCGGCCATCCGCGAACTCATCGCGCAGAGCGAGGCCACGGGTGCAGCGGTGGTGGCGTCTTTACACGCCGTCGATCTGGCGCTGAAGTGGTTCGGGCGCATCGTCGGCCTGCGCGATGGGGAAGTGCGGTTCGACGTGCCGGCGGCCGATGTCACCCACGCGATGCTGCAGGACCTCTACGCCACCGAAGGCGGTGTGCTGCCGACGCAGGCCCGCGAACTGCCGCTCCCCGGCCCGGATGCGCGGGCGCCGGCAATCATGTGTCGCTGACCATGCATTCCCCGAGCGCCGCGACCCTGCGCGACCCGCTGGCGCGTGGGCGCCTCACGGCAGTGCTGATCGCGCTGGTCGTGCTGTGGCCGATGGCGTTGATCGCGCAATTCAATCCGCTTGCATTGTTCGACCCTGCGAGCCTGCGCGTCATGGGTGGCTTCCTCGCGGGCTTCTTGCCGCCTTCCGCGGCGCCCGACTTCCTGGCGTTGCTCGCCAAGGCCACGCTCGAGACGCTTGCCATGGCGACTGCCGGCATCGCGTTGGCCTTTGTCGTTGCGGTTCCGCTGGCCTTCGCGATGACGCGATCCCTCTCGGTGGCGCGCATCGGGCCCGGGCCGGGGCGCTGGCGGGGGCAGGCGATCCGGTCGGCCGCAAGCGGTCTGCTCGTCGTTCTGCGCGCCATTCCGGAAGTGGTCTGGGCGCTGGTGCTGGTGCGCGCCTTCGGGCTGGGGCCGGCGGCGGGCGTGCTGGCATTGGCCATCACGTACGGCGGGATGCTTGGCAAGGTGTATGGCGAGATCCTCGAATCGGGTGATACGCGCCCGGCACGCGCATTGCTCGAAGCCGGCAGCGGACGGATCGCGGCCTTGTTCTATGGGCTGTTGCCGGGCGCGGCACAAGAACTGGTTTCGTACACCGTGTACCGCTGGGAATGCGCCGTACGCGCATCGGTCGTGATGGGTTTCGTCGGTGCTGGCGGCCTGGGCCAGCTCATGGACCAGTCGATGAAGATGCTCAACGGCGGCGAGGCCAGCAGCATCTTGATCGTCTTTCTGTTGCTGGTGCTGATGGCGGACGGCTTGAGCGCCATGTTGCGCAGGGTGCTCGCATGACGCAACGGCCGTGTGTTGCATGCATCGCGGTGAGCTTGGGCGTGCTCGTCGCGATCATTGCCAGCTTTGCCTATCTCGCGATCGACTTCCGGGCTCTGTTCGCCAGCGAGTCGATGGCATCCATGGCGAGGTTCGTCGCCGAGTTTTTCCCGCCCGATGTTTCGTCGGCCTTTCTGGCAAAGATCGCCTGGGGCGCGCTGCAAACGCTGGCGGTGTCTGCGTTGGGCACCTTGCTGGCATTCGTCGCTGGCGCGTTGCTGGCGCTGCCGGCCTCGGGGCGATTCGGGGTGGTGGGCAAGCAGGGCGCGCGGTTCATGCTGAATGTGTTGCGCAGCGTGCCCGAACTGGTTTGGGCGGCGCTGATGGTCCTGCTGGCCGGCCTGGGTCCTTTCGCGGGCGTGCTTGCACTGGCGCTCCACACCACTGGCGTCTTCGGAAGGCTGTTCGGCGAGGCACTCGAAAACGCGCCCGCAGCGCCCGAGCTCGCGCTGCGCGAGGCGGGCAGCGGCGCGGCAGCCGCCTTCGCCTACGGGAGCCTGCCGTTGGTCTGGCCGCAGTGGCTTGCCTATACGCTCTACCGATGGGAGATGAACATCCGCATGGCGGCAGTGCTCGGCTTCGTGGGTGCCGGCGGGCTCGGGCAGATGCTGTACTTCCATCTGTCGCTGTTCCAGCAGGCGCAGGCCGCGACCGTGATCGGCGCGATGTTCGTGCTGGTCTTCATCGTGGATGGCGCAAGCAGCCGGCTGCGGCGCGGGCTCGTTCCGGCCTACGCCTGAAGGCGAGAGGCTTCCAGCGCCAGCACGGCATCGGCCACGGCCTCGATGCCAGCGTCCGAAAGATCGCTCGCCTCGATTTGGCGTCGGTCGCTCCACGCCGCGAAGTGACGCGCCTGCGATCGCGCATAGTGCGGGTCGTAGTGCAGCGCCATCAGCTCCGCGAACAACGGTGAAAGCTCGCCGGCGCGCGCCCAGGCCTGCCAGCGCTGCACCGTCTCCTTGCCCTGCATTTCCTTGAGCATGCCGAGTTGGGTGGCGAGCGCTTCGGCGTTGTCGCCCAGATAGGCGTAGTCTCGCAGCAGGTAGGTCAACCGCGCCTCGGGCGTCGCGACGACCTCGATGCATGGGCTCTCGCGCATCCGGGCGACCATCGACAAAGGCACCGCGATGCGGCCGATGCGCGCGCTTTCGCCTTCCACGTACAAGGGGCGATCGAGATCGATCGTTTCAAGCACCTGCGCGATGCGCGTCTCGAAATGTTTCTGCGAAGGCTGGGGCACGCCCGGCAGGGCGCCGAGCAGCGATCCCTTGTGCCTCGCGAAATCCTCCAGGTCGAGCACCTGCGCTCCGCGCCGCGCCAGCGCCTGCAGCACGCGGGTCTTCGCGCTGCCCGTGGCGCCACAGAGAATGCGCAGTGGCAGCCGCGGGCACAGCGATTCGAGCTGTTGCAGCACGTGATGGCGAAAGCTCTTGTAGCCGCCGGCCAATTGCTGGGCATCCCAGCCCACGAGCCGCAGCCAGGTCACCATCGAGCCGCTGCGCAGGCCGCCGCGCCAGCAGTACACGAGCGGCTTCCAGTTGGCCGGGCGGTCGGCAAAGACCTCGCGCAGATGCTTCGCGAGATTGGCCGCGACCATCGCACCGCCGACGCGCCGCGCCTCGAATGCGCCCTGCTGCTTGTAGAGCGTGCCGACGATGCGGCGCTCCTCGTCGTCCAGCACCGGGCAGTTGATGGCGCCGGGGATGTGGTCCAGCGCAAACTCGGCGGGCGAGCGTGCGTCGATCAGGGTGTCGAACGCGTGACGATCGGTCACGCGCACAGGAGAACGTTGCATGATGTGTTCAGCGCCGATGCCCGGCGCGCATGGCTGGCAAAATGCCGACCCACGTCGGCTGTCTCGAACACTTCATCATGGAATCGATCGCTCTCACAAGGTTTTCCCACGGCGGCGGTTGCGGCTGCAAGATCGCCCCGGGCCTCCTGGCCGAGATTCTGGCACGCGCCCCGCAAGGCATCGTGCCGCCCGAACTGCTCGTGGGCATCGAGACCAGCGACGATGCGGCCGTCTATCGCCTCAATGCCACGCAGGCGCTGGTGGCCACCACCGATTTCTTCACACCGATCGTCGACGACCCGTACGACTTCGGCCGCATCGCCGCGACCAACGCGCTGTCGGATGTGTACGCGATGGGCGGCACGCCGATCATGGCCCTGGCGCTGGTCGGCATGCCCATCGACAAGCTGCCGCCCGAAGTGATCGGGCGCGTGCTCGAAGGCGGCGCCAGCGTCTGCCGGGAGGCCGGTATCCCCATCGCGGGCGGCCACAGCATCGATGTGCTGGAGCCGATCTACGGCCTGGTCGGGCTGGGGCTGGTCCATCCCGATCGCGTGCGCCGCAACTCGGACGCAAAGGCTGGTGACGTGCTGGTTCTGGGCAAGCCGCTCGGCGTGGGCATCCTCTCGGCGGCGCTCAAGAAAGGGCTGCTCGACGATGACGGTTACGCGCAGATGCTGCGCTACACGACACAACTCAACCGCGTGGGGATCGAACTCGCGGCCATGGACAGCGTGCATGCGATGACCGATGTCACCGGCTTCGGCCTCGCCGGCCACCTGCTGGAAATCTGCCGCGGCGCGAATCTCTCTGCGCGCGTGCAACTGAGCGCGCTGCCGATCATCGAGGCCGCGGCGAAGTTCGCCAAAGAAGGCATCGTCACCGGAGCTTCGGGCCGGAACTGGATCGGCTATGGTTCACAGGTCGAATGGCCGGCGTCTGCCGCCACGTGGCAGCATTCGCTGGTGGCCGATCCGCAGACCAGCGGTGGGCTGCTGGTGAGTTGCAGCGCCGATGCCGTCGATGCCGTGGTGGGGGTCTTCCGTGCCGCGGGTTTCGAGCATGCCGCACCGATGGGTGCACTCCGCCAGGGCGATGCCGGATCGGCTTCGCGTCTTGAATTCACTGTCTAAGAAAGAACACCGAGGAGCCTATGAATCGTCGCGCCAGTGCCGTGGTGGCAAGCCTTCTGATTGCCTTGTCGTCATTCGCGGCCTGTGCGCAAGAGTCCGAGCCAGATGAATTTTCCGGAAAGCCGTTCTGGGAAGTCCTCATCGGACCGTTTGCGATCCACTGGAGCAACAATCCCGAGCACAAGCACGTCTATCTCCTGGGCATCGAGCGAGCTCAGGCGGACGGCTACATCTGGGGCTTCTCCGCCTTCAGCAATTCGTTCGGCCAACCCTCGGCCTACGCCTATTACGGCTATCGATGGGACGACCTGTTCGGCTATCCCAAGGTCTACGCAAAACTCACCGGCGGCATCATCTATGGCTACAAGTACCCGTACGAGAACAAGATTCCGTTCAATCACGATGGCGTCGGGCTCGGGGTCATTCCGGCAATCGGCTATCGGTTCACCCCCAGAGATGCTGTTCAGGTCGAAATGCTGGGGACGGCCGGACTGATGTTCACGTACAACCGCAGGTTCTGAATCTCGACAAAATTTCCCCCTATAATGTGAGGCTCTGCAAAATGCGGAAAAACGCGGGAATAGCTCAGTTGGTAGAGCGCAACCTTGCCAAGGTTGAGGTCGAGAGTTCGAGACTCTTTTCCCGCTCCAGTTTTCAGAAAAAGAGGCCTTGGCCTCTTTTTTTTGGTCTTCAGTCCGACGCGTTCGACGGCCCGATCCGCGCATCCGGCAGCCGGACCGGCACATAGGCCAGCCGGCGATCACGCATCACCAGCAGCGCGACGGACTGCCCGGGCGGGAGATTCGAGAGCCGGTGTCGGTAGTCCTCGACACGATCGACCCGTGCGTCGTTCACCGCAACGATCAGATCCCCCGCCCGAATGCCTTCGCTACGGGCTGCGCCGGTGGCTTCGCGGACCATCAGACCGCCCTCGGTTCCCAACTGCTGGCGTTGTGCCGGCGTCAACTCGCCAAGGCTCAGACCCAGGCCGTCGTTCCACTCGAGAGCGAGGTCGGTCCGCAAATAGCTTCTCTGCACCGGTTCTTCCGAGAGCGTCACCAATATCGTGTGTTTCGTGCCGTGGCGCCACACGTCCAGTCGAGCGCGGCTGCCGGGCGCGCGCTCGGCAATCTGGCGCAAAAGCTCCGTGAAGTGCGCGATCGGCGCACCGTCGAGCATGGTGACGACATCGCCGCGAGCCAACCCGGCCGCCTGCGCCGGACCGCCGGCATCCACGCGAACCACCAGCGCGCCGCCCGCCGTTTCCTTCGATCCGAAGGCTTGGGCCAGCGCTGGCGTCATCTCCTGGAAGTCGGCGCCGATGCGAGCCCGCCGGACCCGCCCTGAGGCCTTCAATTGCGCTGCGACTTTCATCGCGAGGTTGATCGGCACCGCAAAGGACAGGCCCATGTAGCCGCCGCTGCCGCTGTAGATCATCGAATTGATGGCGACGACCTCGCCGCGATGGTTGAACAGCGGGCTACCCGAACTGCCGGGATTGATGGCCACGTCGGTCTGGATGAAGGGAATCTCACCGGCGCCGCCGATGAAGCGGTCGACGGCGCTCACCACGCCCGCGGTGACAGTGCCGTGAAAGCCGAAGGGCGCCCCGATGGCAGCAACCCAGTCACCCGGCGCGAGTTTCGACGAATCGCCGATGACGGCGGTCGGAAGGCCGGTCGCGTCGATCTTCAGCAATGCGATGTCGGTGCGCCTGTCGACGCCCAGCACCTTCGCGGGGAACCGACGACCGTCGTCCAGGCGGACTTGGGCTTCGTCGATGGCAGCGACCACGTGGGCGCTGGTCAGGATCAGGCCGTCGCTCGTGAGAACCACGCCGGAGGCCAGGTCGCGGATCTGGCTGACCCGCACGCTGGCCCGCAACGGCCACGCCAGCCTGTCGGCGAAGTCGGCTTCGGGCGCGATCTCGTCAAGGCCGTCGATCGTTTCGTCGCGCCCGATCCGCAGGGTGCTGATATCGACCACGCTGGCGCTGCGGCTCGCGACGAGCGAAGAGAAGGAGGTCGCCCCGGTCGGTGATGTTCCGGGGCTGACGGCGCACGCGCCGAGAAGGCATGCAAGACCCACGATGACCACGCGCCGAGACAGGCGCGCCACTGCTTGCGCAACGCAGCCGCTGTTCCACATCCGCATGATCGAAAAACCGCACATGGCGATTCTTCAGATCGAAGAAACCTCAGGCTGGTTCCTGTGCCATGTGCCGCCGGCGCGCCGCGCTCACTGCCGGGTCAGTCCGAGCTGGTGAATGATGCTTCCCCACTGTTCGTAAGTCGAATGCGTGAGCTCGTCGAGTTGCTGCGGCGTCGACGATTCGGCCTCGTACGCACCCTGACGGAAGAAGTCTCGCGTCGCCGGCATCGCGAGCACCTGCGCGAGTGCCGCGTTGAGCTTGGCGACGACCGGTGCGGGCATGTGCGCCGGGCCATAGAAGCCCAACCAGCTCGGCATGTCGACGCCGGTCACACCTTGCTCGGTCATCGTCGGCACGTCGGGCAGCATGGGACTGCGCTTCGGCGCGGCGACCGCCAGCATGCGGACCTTCCCGGTCGCGGTGTTCGTGATCGCGTTGGGTGCGGCATCGAAGTAGTACTGCACACGGCCCGCGAGGAAATCCTTGGCCGCATCCGCGCCGCCCTTGTACGGCACGTGGACCACGTCGAGCCCGGCCTGGCGCGCGAAGGCTTCTCCGTAGATGTGCGACGAGGTGCCGGTGCCGAAGGAGGCGTAGCTCATCTTGCCCGGGTTGGCCTTGATGTAGGCGATCAGCTCCTGCACCGTCTTCGCGGGCACGCTGGTGTGCACGGTGAGCACCAGCGGGCCGCGCGCGCCGAGCGAGATCGGCGTGAGGTCCTTGAACGGGTCGTACCGCACCTGCGCCAGCGTCTGCGGGTTCTGCGCGACGACGGAGGAGGGCGCGTACATGATCGTGTAGCCGTCAGGCGCTGCCCGGATCACCTCTTCGGTCGCGAGGATGAAGCTCGCGCCGGGCCGGTTCTCGACGATCACCGATGTCTGGAGCACTTCGGCGAGCTTGTTGGCCACGAAACGCGCCTGCGTGTCGGACGCGCCGCCCGCGGCGAGGCCCAGGACGATGCGGATCGTGCGGCCTTTTTCCGGGAAAGGCGCCGTTGCCGCCGCCGAGACGCTCGTTGCGAGCGCTGGCGCAAGACAGAGTGCGAGTGCGCCGAGCGCGCGGCGGCGGTCGATGCGAAGAGGAGGTGGCTGCAATTTCATTCCTTGGTCAATCCCACTTGTTTCACCATCGCGCCCCAGCGGTCATAGGTCGACCGGGTGATGCGCGCAAATTCATCCGGCGAGGTGCCGCCGGCTTCGTAACCGCCATTGCGATAGAACGCCTGCACCTGCGGCATTGAGAGCACCTGGGCCAGCGCGCTGTTGAGGCGGGCCAGCACGGGCTTCGGCATGTTCGCCGGGCCGTAGAAGCCGAGCCAACTCGGCAGGTCGAGGCCATCCACGCCTTGTTCGGCAAAGGTGGGCACGTCCGGCAGCGCGGGAATGCGTGATGCCGAGGCCACGGCCAGGATCCTGACCTTGCCGGAAGCGGCCGTGATGACGGCGGACGAGGCCGAATCGAACATGTACTGGACGCGGCCGCCAATCAGGTCCTTGGCGGCGTCCGAGCCACCCTTGTAGGGGATGTGCACGGCATCGATGCCGGTCTTCTTGACGAAAGCTTCGCCGTAGATGTGCGAAGAGGTGCCCGTGCCGAACGACGCGTAGCTGATGGTGCCGGGGTGCGCCTTCACGTAGCTCACGAGTTCGCCAACCGTCCTGGCGGGCACTGCGCTGTTCACGGTCAGCACCAGCGGGCCGCGACCGCCCATCGAGATCGCGGTGAAGTCCTTGAACGGGTCGTACGGCACCTGCGCCAGCGTGTGCGGGTTCTGGGCCATGGTGGACGACGGGGCGTAGAGCAGTGTGTAGCCATCCGCCGGGGCGCGCGCGACTTCGCTGGCGGCAAGCATGGTGCTTGCGCCGGGGCGGTTGTCCACGATCACGCTCGTGCCGAGAACGTCGCCGAGTTTCTGCGCCACGATGCGCGCCTGCCCGTCGGTGCCGCCGCCGGCGGTGAAGCCGACCACGATGCGGATCGGCTTGCCCTTGATTGGGAAGTCCTGCGCCCCGGCCACGGGGGCGAGCGCCAGCAGCGCGCAGCCGGCCAGCAAGGCGAACGCCCGGCGGAAAGCTCCCGGCCACCGTGCGGCGAATTCGTGCAACGTCTCCATTCGCTTTATATTGAACACATGGTTCATAAAAAGCTAGATTGTTTAGGGAATACCCCAGTAAATGCGATATGTGATTGACAAAATGGACATGAAAATCAAAATACGCATCTACGAGACACTATGAACCATCGCTGATCCATGAAAACCGTCGTCCGCACCGATGAGCGCATCCTGAGCTCCGACATCTTCGACCGCGACGGCCGTGTCGCCCGACTCGACCACGGCGTCTGGTCCGAGCCCGGCCGCGACATCCCCGTCTACCACCGCTGCGGCGTGCTCGTCGTGGGTGGCGGTCCGTCGGGTACCGCGGCGGCGGCAGCGGCGGCGCGGGCCGGCGCAGACGTGGCCTTGCTGGAGCGCTACAACCACCTGGGCGGCCTCTCGACCGGCGGCCTGGTGATCTGGATCGACCGCATGACCGATTGGGAAGGCAAGCTCGTGATCCGCGGCTTCGCAGAGGAACTCTTCGACCGCCTGCCGGCCGATGCCATCGCAGGTCCCGCGCGTGAGGATTGGGGCTCGCAAGACACGGCCAAGGCCGCCCACTGGTCGCAACGCACGGCGGCGTACCACGGCGTCGTCACGTGGTCGCCGACCATCGACCCGGAGCGGCTCAAGCTGCTGTCGCAGGAAATCGTGCTCGAACGCAAGGTCAAGCTCATCTACCACTCGTGGGCCGCCGTGCCGATCGTGCAGGACGGTGTCGTCAAGGGCGTGGTGTTCGAGAGCAAGGAAGGGCGCATGGCGATCATGGCCGACGTGGTGGTCGACGCCACCGGCGACGGCGACCTGTTCGCGCGCGCCGGCGCCGCTTACGTGAACGACATCGAAGAGGCCGACGTGCATCACTGCATGAACACCTCGTGGCTGTTCGGCGGCGTCGACATGAACCGCTGGATCGATTTCAAGGCCGGTCGTCCCGACGAGTTCAGCGCCTTCATGGCGCGCGGGCGCGAAGAACTCGGTCTGTTCGAACGGCCCTTCGTCTCCTGGCGCAACGACGTCGCGCTGTTCATGGGGCCGCGCCAGTCGGGCTACTCGGCGCTCGACGTCGACGATCTCACCGCGGTGGAGGTGCGTTCGCATCGCGCCATGGCCGCGCATCTGGACTACTTCCGCGCGCACGCGCCGGGCTTCGAGGACGCCTACCTGATGCTGAGTGCGCCGCAGATCGGTGTTCGCCATGCGCGCCGGCTCAGCGGGGTCGGCGCGGTGCTGCGCAGCCAGTGGCCCGAAGGCCGCGCGCTGGCCGACGAGATCGGCGTTTCGCCCGCCGTCTCGCCCAAGTTTCCGAACATCTCGATTCCCTACGGCGCATTGGTGCCGCAGCAACTCGACGGCCTGCTGGCCTGCGGCCGGCACGTCTCCTGCGACCGCAATTCGCACGGCTTCATGCGCGAGATTCCGCAGTGCTGGATCACCGGGCAGGCCGCGGGCGTGGCCGCGGCGCTCGCGTCTCAGGGCCGCGTCGCGCCGCGTGCGGTCGATGTGGGCGTGCTGCAGGCGGCGTTGCTGGCGCAGGGCGTCCATCTGCGCGCCGGTGCCGATGCCGCCAACGCCGCGGTTGCCCGACCGCTCGATGCGTTGCAGGCCTGAGCCGCACCGATGAACCCGAAGGCAGCCTCTACATTGGCGGGTTCCTCCAAGGAGTTCTCCATGGCCACCGACAAGAACGATTCATCCCTTCAATCTCCCGAAACCGCCGATGCGCGCGCCGACCGCTCTGACACCGTGAGCGCGCTGGAGCGCGGCATCTCGGTGCTGCGCAGCTTCACCGAGGAACGGCCGCTGCTGAGCCACGCCGAAGTCGCGCGCATCACCGGCATCCCCAGGCCCACGATCAACCGTCTGGTGGCAACGCTGCTCGCGATGGGCATGCTCAAGATCGCGCCCGGGAGCGATCGCTTTTCGCTGGGGCCCGGTGTCGTGTCATTGGCGCGCGTGTTTCTCGGAGGCCTCGATGTGCGCGCCATCGCACGGCCGGTGATGCAGGGGCTGGCCGAGGAAATGGGCGCGTCGGTCTACCTCGCCGTACGCGACGGCATGGAAATGGTGCTGATCGAAGCTTGCCGTCCGCGCTCGACAATGCTTTCGGCGCGGCTCGACGTCGGTTCGCGCGCGCCGCTGCCCAATTCAGCGCTGGGGCGCGCCTACCTCTCGGCGCTCGATGAAGGCACGCGCTCGCAACTCCTCGATTCGATGCGTCTGCTGCGCGGGCCCGAATGGGACAGCCTCGCACCCGCCATGACGCGCGCCATCGGCGAAGCGCAGCGGCTGGGCTACTGCCTGTCGCTGGGTGAATTCCATCGCGAGATCAACTCGGTGTCGGTGCCGCTGATCGGGCCGGGCGACGAGATCATGGCCCTCAATGGCGGCGGTGCGGCTTTTGTCTTCACCGAGGAGCGCTTGCGCAACGAACTCGCGGCGCGCCTGCGCGAGATCGCCGAGCGCATTGCGCACGACATCGGTGGCCGTGTGCCCGGCCTGCCGGCGAAATAGCGTCAACCCACGGAGGTCGCAGGCCATGCACTTGAGCGATGAAGAACAATCGATGCGGGACGGCCGCGACGGAGCGGCCGTGCAGAAGGCCATGGATCTCCTGATCCGCTACGGCGAAGCCCTGGGCGCGGAGCGCCTGGTCGAGACACGCAACGTGTGCGCGACCATCACATCGACCACGCCCTTCCAGCGCGATTTCGCGCTCACACAGGGCGGCATGGATGCGGTGTTCTCCGAATTCAGCCTCGACAGCCAGGAGGCGGTGCCGATTCCGAAGTTCAAGGTCTTCACCAGCCATCTTCAGCTGGGCTTCGATCCCGGACAGCCCGAACGCATGGGTGTCAGCGAAGACATCGTTCGCTTCTACGAGAAGAGCGAGCGCCATGCCGCCGGCCTGGGCGCGCAGATCATGAACACCTGCACGCCCTATCAGGTGGGCAACATCCCGACGCGCGGCGAGCACTGCGCCTGGATGGAGTCGTCGGCGGTGATCTACTGCAACTCGGTGCTCGGCGCCCGCACCAACGCCGAAGGCCGCGAGAGCACCGGTGCGGCGATGCTCACGGGCCGCATCCCTTACTGGGGTTATCACCTCGACGAGAACCGGCTCGGCACGCACGTCGTGGAACTCGACATCGAGATCGAATCGGTGCAGGACTGGGGCCTCCTGGGCTACTACATCGGCGAGCAGGTGCAGGATCGCGTGCCGGTGATCCACAGCCGGCGCGGCATCGGCCGCGTGCCGAATCTGCCGCGGCTCAAGCATTTCGGCGCAGCGGCCTCGTCGTCGGGCGGCGTCGAGATGTACCACGTGGTCGGCGTGACGCCCGAGGCGCTGAGCCTCGAGCAGGCGCTCGGCGGCCGAAAGCCCGTGCAAGTGCTGCGCTACGGCGAGGCCGAGCGCCGTGCCACCTACGAAACCATCAACGCCACGGCGCGCAGCGCGGAGATCCAGTACGTGATGCTCGGCTGCCCGCACTACACGATCGAGCAGATCTGGGAGGCCGCGCAACTCATCGAGGGCCGCAAGGTGCATTCAGATTGCGAACTGTGGATCTTCACGCCGCGCGCGATCAAGTCGCTGGCCGATCGGAACGGCTACACGAAGATCATCGAGGACGCGGGCGGCATCCTCATGACCGACAGTTGTTCGGCCATGAGCCGTGCGGTGCCCAAGGGCACGAAGACCGTTGCCCTCGATTCGGCCAAGCAGGCTCACTACCTGCCGGCCATCCTTGGCGTGCAGGCCTGGTTCGGCAGCACGGCTGAATGCATCGACGCGGCGTGTACGGGCCGCTGGAACGGGAGCCTGGCATGAGCTCGCGAGTTGGCAACACCGACAACACCCTGGTGATCCGCGGCCGCAAGGTGGTCGGCGGCGTCGCCGAAGGCGAGGCGCTGGTCACGCGCGACCGGATCTCGGGCTGGGGCGGCATCGATCCGCGCACGGGCACCGTCATCGAAACGCGGCACTCGCTGCGCGGCCAGAGCTTCGCCGGCAAGGTGCTGGTGTTCCCCGGCGCCAAGGGCTCGTCGGGCTGGTCCGCGATGTTCCATGTGGCGCGGCTGATGAACACCGTACCTGCTGCATTCCTGTTCAACGAAATGACGACCAAGGTGGCGCTCGGCACGGTGGTCACGCATTCGCCATCGATGACCGACTTCGACCGCGACCCTCTGGAGTGCATCGAGACCGGCGACTGGGTGCATGTGGACGCCGACCGCGGCGTCATCGAAATCACGAAGAAAAACATCCACAACATCGGAGACACCCCATGACTCGGCCGCTACGCAGCAACTTCCCGCGCGGTTCCTATCTCTGGTCGGTTCGCAACGCCCACTGGCGTGCGCTCGGCATTCCCGAGGAAGACTGCGAGAAGCCCAAGATCGCGGTCGTCAACAGTTCTTCGGAGCTTGCGGCCTGCTTCAGTCATCTCGACCAGATCGCGGTGCAGGTCAAGGAAGCGATCCGCGCGGCGGGAGGTGTGCCATTCGAAATCCGCACCGCGGCGCCGAGCGACTTCATCACCGGGGCCGGCGCACGCGGCGCCTACATGCTGGCCGCGCGCGACCTGGTGACCAACGACATCGAAGTCGCCGTCGAAGGCGCGCAGCTCGACGGCATGGTGTGCCTCACCTCCTGCGACAAGACGGTGCCGGGCCAATTGATGGCGGCGGCACGGCTGAACATCCCGACGCTGCTCGTGCCGTGCGGCTACCAGCCGAGCGGTGAGTTCCGCGGCCGCCACATGGACATCGAGGAGGTCTTCATCGGCGCGATGCATGCCGTCACCGGCAAGCTGCCATTGGAAGAGCTGGTCGGCATGAGCCGCGAGGCCATTCGCGGCCCGGGCGTGTGCTCAGGCCTTGGCACGGCGAACTCGATGCACATCGTGTGCGAGGCGCTCGGCCTCGCGTTGCCCGGCAGCGCACCGGTCGCGGCACTGAGCCCGAAGATGATGGCCGATGCCCGCGCTGCAGGCGCCCGCATCGTGCAGATGGTGTGGGATGACCTGAAGCCGCGCGACATCCTCACGCCCGGCGCGTTCGCGAACGCCGTGCGCGCGGTGCTGGCCATCGGCGGTTCGCTGAACACGGCGAAGCATCTTCAGGCCGTGGCAACCGAGGGCGAATGCGGCGTCGATGTGTATGGCCTGTTCGAGCGCCTCGGCCCCGAGACGCCGGTGCTCGCGGGCGTGCGTCCGATCGGCGAACACAGCATCGAGCAGTTCGAGGCGGCGGGTGGCTGTCGCGCGCTGATGAGGCAGCTCGAACCGCTGCTCGACACGTCGGCGCGCACCGTCAGCGGTGAGACGGTCGCGGGCAATCTGCGCGACGTCGCGGTGGCCGATGTCGAGGTCATCCGGGCCATCGATCGACCGGTTGCGCAAAAGCCCGCCATCGTGTTGCTGCGCGGCAATCTCGCGCCGGAGTCCGGGCTGATCAAGACCGGCATCGTCGAACGCAAGGTGCGCCGGTTCACCGGACCGGCCGTGTGCTTCTGGAGTTCGGACGAAGCGATCGCTGCGCTGAAGCAGGGAAGCATCCGCCCCGGACAGGTGATCGTCATGCGCGGCGCCGGAGCCTGCGGCGGTCCCGCGATGGGCGGAGGCGCATCGCGTGTCGTGTTCGCGGTCGATGGGGCAGGGCTCGGCGACGACGTTGCGCTGCTGACGGACGGCCATCTCTCTGGCCTCGTGTGCAAGGGGCTGGTGGTGGCCGAGGTGTCTCCCGAGGCGGCGCTTGGCGGTCCGCTGGGGCTGCTCGAAGACGGCGATGTCATCACCATCGACCTCGACGCGCGCCGCCTCGACGTCGAACTCGATGACGCGCAGCTTCAGGCGCGCCGCGCCGGCTGGCGTCCGCCGCCGCCCACGCACGACACCGGCTGGCTGCAGCAATATCGGCGCAACGTGGGTGCGCTCTCGCAGGGCGCCGTCCTGGTGCGGTCCGAACGGGCACGCTGAAAGGAGGCCGCGATGCAACGCAGAACAATCCTGCAAGGGGCGGCAACCATCGCCGCCGCGCTCGCGCTGCCCATCGCCGCGAGTTGGGGCGCCGAGGCCTATCCGCAGAAGCCGGTGCGCCTGATCGTCGGCTTCGCGCCGGGCGGCGGTGCCGACGTGATCACGCGGATCATGGCGGACGGTCTTTCCAGGCAACTGGGGCAGCAAGTGGTGGTCGAGAACCGACCCGGCGCCGACGGCGTGCTTGCCGCACAGGCGGTGAGCAGCGCGCGTCCCGACGGCTACACGCTGCTGATGGGCACCAACACCGCGATGGTCGCGGCGCCCACGATTCGGCCGACCGCGCCCTACGATCCGTTCAAGGCGTTCACGCCGATCAGCAGCGCGGGGCAGTTCTCGATGTTCCTGGTCGTCCCGTCCGCGCTGCCGGTCAAGAGCGTCAACGACCTGCTGGCGCTGGTCGCGGCCAAGCCTGGTACCTACAACTCGGCTTCGAGCAACAGCGCCTCGGAGCTCGCCATGCTGCAACTGCTCGGCGACCGCAAGGTGGTCAATGCACGCTACAAGGGCGACATGCAGGCGATGACCGATCTGCTTGGCGGTCAGATCCAGATGATGTTCACCACCGGAACGCTGGCGCCGGGCTTTGTCAAGGACGGCCGCATCCGCGCGCTCGTGACACTGCAACCGGAACGCAGTGCCTTGCTGCCCAACGTGCCGTCCGCCGGGGAACTCGGACTCGGCAAGCTCACCATCACACCGTGGGCCGGCTTCTTCGGCCCGCCGGGACTTCCGCCGGAGATCGTCGAGAAGCTCTCGGCTGCGCTGCAGGCCACGATGAAGCGGCCCGAGGTGCGCGAGCAACTGGTCCAGCAGGGCTTCGAGGGCTACGGCATGAGCCCGGCGAATTTCGCCGCTTTCTTCCGCACGCAATACGACGCCTTTGGTTCGACGGTGCGCGAGCACGGCGTCAGGTTCGATCAATAGCGAGTGCCTAGGCAGAGAAGCGCATGACCCCGTCGTCCACCGCGCCGTAGCGCAAGGTGAAGAAGTCCGAAAGGTAGTTCTGGTTGAGCTTCCAGGGCTTTTTTTCGCCTTGCCTGGGCAACTGACCTGCGGCGCGCTGGAAGTAACCCGAGGAGAAGTCGACCCAGGGCTGCAAGGGCATGGCCGGATCGTCCGCCATCGCCACGCACCGCCGCGCGCCGGTTTGCTGCATGTGATTGAGCAAGCGACAAACGAAGGTGGCGGACAGGTCCGCCTTCAGCGTCCAGGAAGCGTTGGTGTAGCCGAAGACCGACGCGAAGTTCGGCACGCCGGCGAACATGATGCCCTTGTAGTTCACGAGCTCCGCTGGCTCCAGCTTGCGACCATCGACACGAAGCTCGATGCCGCCGACCACCTTGAGCCTCAGGCCGGTTGCCGTCACCACCAGGTCGGCGGGCAACTCCGCGCCGCTCGCGAGCTTGAGGCCAGTCTCCGTGAAGGACTCGATCTGGTCGGTCACCACACTGGCGCGCTGCGTGCGGATGGCCTTGAAGAGATCGCCATCGGGCACCAGGCACAGGCGCTGCTCCCAGGGGTTGTATCGGGGGGTGAAGTGCGTATCGATGTCGTAGTCGGGACCCAACTGGCGCCGGACCTGCTTGATCAACGCGGACTTTGCGAATTGCGGCCTGTGGCGGCAAACCCTGAAGAGGACCAGGGCAAGCAGCATGTTTTTCCACCGTGCGAGGGCGTGGGCGGACGAGGGCCCGAGATGTCGGCGAAGCCAGGTGGCGATCCGGTCGACCGAGGGCTGCGTGGCCACATAGCTGGGCGAGCGCTGCAGCATCGTCACGTGCGCCGCGTGCCGGGCCAACTCGGGCACCATCGTGACGGCAGTGGCGCCGCTGCCGATCACGACCACGCGCTTGCCCGCGTAGTCGATGTCGTCGGTCCATTGCTGGGGGTGCACCACGCGGCCGGCGAATCGCTCGCGGCCGGGAAAGTCCGGCGTGTAGCCCCCGGCGTAGTCGTAGTAGCCGCTGCACATCAGCAGAAAGCCGCAGCGCAGCGAAAGCGGCTCTCCGTTGCCGTCTTCTGCGTCCACCGTCCACTGGGCCGCCTCCGACGACCAACTGGCGCGTCGGACGCGATGGCCGTAGCGGATCAGTGGGTCGATGCCTTGTTCATGCGCCGTGTCGCGCAGGTATTGCAGGTTGGTGGGTCCATCGGCGATGGATCGGGCTTCCGTCCACGGCCGGAACGAGTAGCCCAGCGTGTACATGTCCGAATCCGAACGCACGCCCGGATAGCGAAAAAGATCCCATGTACCGCCAAGCGTCTGTCGCGCTTCCAGGATGGCGACGCTGCGGCCCGGACACAGCCGCCGCAGATGAGACGCCGCCCCGATGCCTGACAGGCCGGCGCCGACGATCAGCACGTCGACGAATTCATCGGCCATCGTTCGGTGATCTGGCGCGTGCCTCAGCCTTTCGCTGCGCCGTCACGGCGATTCGCGCCCAGCGCATAGACGACCGGCTTTTCATCCGTCACCTTCGGGGGCGCCGCCCCGCTGTCGCCGACAGGCACGTGCGAGGTGCCGTAGACCTCCCGCTCCAGTCGCTTGGCGCGGTCCGCATACATGCGGGCGAGGGCGCCGTGGTGTTCGGCGGCGGCCTGGTGCTCGATGCGCGCCAGATTCGCCTCCTCGAGCAAGGTCATGATGCGTCGCAAGTGGCCGTTTCGGCCGTGCTGAAAAATGCTGAACATCGGATTCCTCCAATCAATGCAGCGCTGAGGAAGCTGTTTTAACTTCAATCGCCCGGGCCGTGTGGGTCAGCCGACCCAACCATTGACGTAGTCCTACAGGCCGATGACCGTTCGCCTGACAAGGCAGTAAATTGGAGGGCGTTGCCCGCGGTCAGCGGTCGATGGGGGTCAGGCGTGCCAGCACAGTCGCCTCCATCTCGGCTGCCCAGTCGGAATCGGGAATTTCGATGCGCAGCAGCAGACGGTAGCGGCCTCGGCTGAGCCGATCTACATCTCGTCGATGGCGGTGCTTCGCATCTCGCCCTGAGCGGCGAGCGAATAGCGTTCGCGCGTCTTCACATAAAAGCTCGCACCGAATCGGCCGACCGGAAAGTAGTGCTGCAGGCGAACGCGCCACGCGTCGGTGTCGATGAGTTCGTCGCGCGCGTGCATCCAGCGCACCTGGCCGATGAAGATTTGCCGGCTCTCGGTTTCCAGCGTTTCCCATAGCGTGCATTCGAAGGCGACCGGTGCCTCGGCAATGCGCGGCGGCTTCACCGCATGGCTCGGCAGGGCGGTGAAGCCGACGATGTCGAGTTCGCTCACGTGCGGCGGGTGACGCTCGCCGCAACGGTGCATCTGCTCGGCGATGTCCTCGTCAGCCAGGTGGATGACGAACTCGCCGGTCCGCACGATGTTGGCGGCGGTGTCTTTCAATACGCCGTCCTGCAGCCGGTTGACGCTGATCATCACGATCGGCGGCTCCTCGCCGAGCATGTTGAACATGCTGAAGGGCGCGGCGTTGACGACGCCGTCGGCCCCCAGCGTGGTGACCAGCGCGATCGGTCGTGGCACGATCAGGCTCGCCATGAGCTTGTAGCGTTGGTATTCCGTCAGTGTCGAGAAGTCGATGTTCATGGTGTTCTCGTGGGCGGTCACAGGGCGTTACGGCAAGCCGTGCCGCAGTAGTTTCCAATGGACAGGGAAAGGAAGATTGAAACATGCCCCAACGGGACCCAGCAGAATTCAGGCCAGCTCGCGAATCCTCGATGTGGATTCCCGCGATCGTGGTCGTCGCGATCCTCGCAGCCTCCTTCGCGTGGTGGCGCTGGTCGCTGCAGAAAGAGACGCCACCCGAAGCTCCGCCGGTTGCAACAGCACCGCAGCCCCAACCGGCGCCGCCCGACGTGCCCGCGCCTGTCGCGACGGGGCCGCAGAACCTGGTCGAGCCCCTGGCCGAGCCCGACAAGACGCTCCCGCCCTTGAACGACGCCGACGCGCGCGTGACCGGCGCGCTCACCGACCTGCTGGGCAAGAAGGCGGTCGTGTCGTTTCTCCAGACCGACGGTTTCGTGCGGCGCGTCGTCGCGACGGTGGACAACCTGCCGCGCACGCAAGCGTCTTCGCGCCTGTGGCCGGTGCATCCCACGCCGCAGCGATTCGAGACTCAGGGCGATGGCGAGGTCAAGACCATCGGTATCGACAATGGCAGCCGCTACACGCCCTTCGTGCTCTTTGTCGAGTCGGTCGACACCGCTCGCGCGGCAGCGCTTTACGCGAAGCTCTATCCGCTGTTTCAGCAGGCGTACGAAGAACTGGGCTACCCGGGCCGCTATTTCAACGACCGGCTGGTGGCCGTGCTGGATCACCTGCTGAAGACGCCGGAGCCGGCGGGGCCGGTGCAGGTCAGGCTGACCGAAGTGAAGGGCGAGTTGAAGGACGAGGCGGTCTCCCAGACCCCCTGGTTGCGGTATGAATTCGCCGATCCGCAACTCGAATCGCTGTCCGCGGGCCAGAAGATCCTGATCCGCATGGGTCCGGTGAACGAGCGGCGGATGAAGGCCAAGCTTGGGGAATTTCGCCGGCTCGTCGCGACCGGCGCCGTCGCGAAGAAGTAGGGGACTTCAGTCGGTGGCCGTGTCGCTGCCGGTGCATGCCAGCGCCCGCATCAGCAGCAGCTTGCGTTCCCGGGCGTTGCGCGTGAGTTCGGCGGCACGCTTGAATTCGGCGCGTGCTTCGCGCTTGCGGCCGAGCTTGGCGAGCAGGTCGCCGCGCACGCTCGGCAGCAGGTGATAGCCCTGCAATTGAGGCTCCGAAAGCAGCGTGTCGACAAGTTCGAGACCGACGGCCGGGCCGAAAGCCATCGACAGCGCGACGGCACGATTGAGTTCCACGATGGGAGAGGGCGCGAGCTGGGCGAGCGCCTCGTAAAGCGCGGCGATGCGCGGCCAGTTCGTGTCCGCGGCGGTGCGTGCACGCGCATGGCAGGCGGCGATCGCGGCCTGCAGCGCGTACGGGCCGAGCGCTCCGCCGAGCTTCTCTGCGCGCTCCAACGCGGCGAGGCCACGGCGAATCAGCAGGCCGTCCCAGCGTGCGCGGTTCTGGTCGAGCAACAGGATCGGATCGCCCTGCGCATCGACGCGCGCCGAGGCGCGCGAAGCCTGGATTTCCATCAGCGCGGCCAGGCCGTGGACTTCGGGTTCGTCCGGTACCAGTTCGGCCAGGATGCGGCCGAGGCGCAGCGCTTCCTCACAAAGCGCGGGTCGCATCCAGTCGTCGCCGGCCGTGGCCGAATAGCCTTCGTTGAACACGAGGTAGATGACCTCGAATACCGAGGACAGCCGGGCCGCGAGCTCGTTCGCGCGAGGCGCCTCGAAAGGTACGCGCGCCGCGGCCAGCGTGCGCTTGGCCCGCACGATGCGCTGGGCGATCGTCGGCTCGGGCACGAGGAAGGAACGCGCGATCTCGTCCGTGGTGAGTCCGCCGAGCAAGCGCAGAGTCAAGGCGACCCGCCCTTCGCGCGGCAGGACCGGATGGCAGGCCGTGAACATCAGGCGAAGGATGTCGTCGCCCACCTGGTCGTCGAGCGCCGCGTCGACCGCCTCGGCGAAATCCGACGCCGCCATGGCGTGCTGCGCATCGAGTTCGCGACCGATTTCCGCTTCCTTGCCGGCGTGCAGGCTCCGCTTGCGCAGGAGATCGATGGCGCGGTGCTTCGCGGCGGCCGTGAGCCACGCGGCGGGATTCTCGGGAATGCCTTCGCGCGGCCACTGTTCGAGTGCAGCGACCAGCGCGTCCTGCGCAAGTTCTTCCGCCACGCCGACGTCGCGCACCATGCGCGCGAGCGCACCGATGATCTTGGCGGATTCGATGCGCCAGACGGCATTGAGGGCGCGATGCGCCTCGTCGGCGGGCGCGATCGACGTCATCTATTTCCTCTCGCGGAGGAGCGCTTCATGCCTGCGCATCTCGGGCGTGAACTCGGCGCCGAAGTCCTCTGGTTCGTAGATCTGGCGCAACTCCAGCTCGACATGGCCGTCGCCGTCGATGGGCGGCCAGCGCTTGACCCACTCGAGCGCTTCTTCCCTCGACTTGACCTGGATCAGGGTGAAGCCGGCGACCAGTTCCTTGGCTTCCGCAAAGGGGCCGTCGATCACCGTCGGCTTGCCCGCATTGAACTTGATGCGCGCTCCCTTCGAGCTGGGCTGGAGGCCCATGCCGTCGAACATCACGCCGGCCTTGATCATCTCTTCGTTGTACTTGAGCATGTCGGTGACGAGCTGCTCGGTGGGCATCATGCCGGCTTCGGTGTCCTTGTCGGCCTTGCGAATGATCATGAACTTCATGTCTGGATCTCCTGGGTGTCTTCTGGATGCGTCGCGAGGTCAGGCTTTCTTCGCGGCGACTTCCGCGAGCAGGCGCTCTTCCTGCTCCCTGAGTTCGGGCGTCAATTCGGCGCCGAAGTCGTCCAACTCGAAGACCTGGCGCAGCTCCACTTCGGTGTTGTCGTCGAAGGGCGCGCGCTTGAGCCATTCGATGGCTTCTTCCCGCGAGCGCACCTGCCAAAGCCAGAATCCGGCCACCAGTTCCTTGGTTTCGCTGAAAGGCCCGTCGATGACCGTGCGCTGCTTGCCGGAGAAGCGCACCCGTGCGCCCTTCGAACTCGGGTGCAGCCCATCCATCGCGAGCAGGACGCCAGCCTTGACCAGCTCCTCGTTGTACTTGCCCATGTCGGTCAGCATCTGCTCCGTGGGCATTGCGCCTGCTTCGGATTCCTTGCTGGCCTTGACGATCACCATGTATCGCATGTCGTTGCTCCTTCGAGGTTGCGAGTCCGGTTGCCTATCGATATGACGGCGATTTTCCGGCCTCTGCATGCACGTCGAAGCAGCGACGACGAAATCGACAGGCTCGACGCCTGCCGCTGTAAAAAAATGTTGTTCAGCCGGCAAGGCGCGTTTTCAGCGCCGTGCCGTCCGCCGGTTCAGCGGCAGACCACGGTCGTTCCCACCGGCTGGCAGGTTCTTCCATCGATGCTGCGAAAGCGGTCGAGTTGACCGGAGTGGGTGAAGTGGTTGCCCTGCATGTCTTCGCAGGTTCTGGATCCGCAATTGCGGATGCGCGGCCGCATGTCGCGTGGCCGGGACGGGCGGGAGATGCCGGGCGCGGGATACAGCCCGTCGTCGATCACGATCGAGTCCACGCCGCGATCGCTCCAGCGCGAGTCGCTCGGCAGCGCGCTGCCGCCATTGCCGTCGCGGCGGCCGTCGATGATGATGGGGCCCGAAGGTGCTTGAGGCGGGATTGCCGCGACCTCCCTCGAATCGCCTGGTGGAGCGCCGGCGTCGATGCTCTGTTCGGGCCGAGGGTCATTGGGCCCGCGCACGACGCTGACCGGCTCCACCGTCGACACGCGCGCCACCTTCTTGGCGCCCGCCGGGCATGTGCCATCGGTGTAGCTCACCCTGCCCGCCGCGTCCGCGCAGCGGATCACGTCGGCGCCGGCCATCGGGCCGACCGCGAACAGAACCGCAAGAAGGACAAGGTTGCGCATGGTGCGTCTATTGTGTTCCTTCTGCGAGACAACAACACGCGAAGTGGGACGAAAGTACTCACCGAAATCTGGGGCTTCAACCCTTGATCGACGCGCTTGACATGCCTCGACGTCGCAGCGCACGATGCATCGCAGCCGGAAGAAGAGCATCCAATCCGGCTGTATGCGTGCGCGGCCGGGCATGCGTGCCGTGGACCGCGATGTGTCCATTCACACGAGGGGAATCCGTTGGAGAACGCAATGACATCGAAACTGCAAGTACGTGCGACCCTGTCGGCGGCGTGCATGGCTCTGGCGCTGACGTGCGTACCAGCCAAGGCGGCCGAAATCCCGGTTGTGACCGGCGAGCAATGGACTACGTCGAACCCCGCCGTGAAGAAGGCGTATCTCGTGGGGCTCGCCAATCTGGTTCAGGTCGAGGCGGCCTATTCGTCGAGAAACCCGCCGAGCGATGCCCAGAGCTTCATTCCGCGACTGGCGAAGGGAATGCAGGGGCAGACGCTGGACGGCGTGAGTTCCGGCATCGACAAGTGGTATGCGGCGAACCCCGACAAGCTCAAGCGTCCGGTGCTCGACATCATCTGGTTTGAAATGGCCGTTCCCGGTCTTCAGAAGAAGTGAAAGGAAACGGATCATGAAACGACTCAACTGGACACTGGCCGTGGCTGCCGCGGTGCTCGCCGTGGGCTGTACCGACATGACCCCGCAGCAACAAGGAACGATGAGTGGCGCCGCCATGGGCGCGGCGGCCGGCGCAGGCATCGCCGCGATCTCCGGAGGCGACGCCTGGACCGGTGCGGCCATCGGCGGACTTGCGGGTGGTGTCGCCGGCAATATCCACGGTGGCAGGCAGCAGCAACGTTGGTGAGCGATGGGCAACGCGAGGCCACGCCGCCTCGTGAAGCCAGGCTGACGCGAGAGATGCGGGCCCTCTTGAAGGCCCGTCGCACCGCTGCCCTGGGGACCATCGATGACGATGGCTCGCCCTTTGTCTCGATGGTTCCTTTCGCCGTGGAGCCTTCGCAAGCTTGCCTTGTCATCCATGTGAGCGGACTGGCCGCCCACAGCCGGCATCTTCAACAGAGGCCGGGACTGTCGCTTCTCGTCACGGCGCGCGAGGTGCATGGCAAGCCCGTGCATGCCTTGCCGCGCGTCACCCTCGATGGGGCGGCGGGACGGCTGGAACCCGGCAGTCCCGAGTGGAAAGCGTGCCGTGACGCGTACCTGAAGCGATTTCCCGAGGCCGAGCCCATGACACAGCTCGGCGATTTCCGGTTCGTCGCCATTCGCGTGACAGGCGGCCGGCACATCGCCGGATTCGGAGCAGCGCGAGATGTCGACGAGGAAGAGATCCGACGCGTCTTGCGCGCGATGAACTGAACCCGTCGGCCCGCGCGCGTTCAGCTCAGCGAGCGGCCGCCCAATCGCCCACCGGCACGCAACTGCAGAACAGGTTGCGATCGCCGTAGACGTTGTCGACTCTTCCGATCGGCGGCCAGTACTTGGCGCCCTTGAGCGTCGCGAGCGGGAACGCGGCCAGTTCGCGCGAATAGGGTCGCGTCCATTCGCTGCCGAGCAGGCTGGCGGCAGTATGGGGTGCGTTCTTGAGCGGGTTGTCTTCCTTCGGCCAGACGCCTTCCTCGATGCGGCGGATCTCGCCGCGAATGGCGATCATCGCGTCGATGAAGCGATCGAGTTCGGCGAGCGGTTCGCTTTCGGTGGGTTCCACCATCAGCGTGCCGGGCACGGGGAAGCTCAGGGTCGGTGCATGGAAGCCGTAGTCGATGAGCCGCTTGGCGACGTCTTCGGCGGTCACGCCGCTGGCATCCTTGAGGGGACGCAAGTCGAGGATGCACTCATGCGCGACGTGGCCATTCGGACTTGCGTAGAGCGTGGGATAGTGATCCTTCAGGCGCGCGCTGATGTAGTTGGCGCTGAGGATCGCGGTCTCGGTCGCCGCCTTCAAGCCGGGCGCGCCCATCATGCGGCAGTACATCCAGCTGATCGGCAGCACGGCCGCATTGCCCAGCGGTGCCGCCGACACCGCGCCCACGCCGTGTGAGGCGATGCCGCCCGTCGCATGGCCCGGCAGATACGGCACCAGGTCCTCGACCACGCACACAGGGCCGACGCCCGGACCGCCGCCGCCATGGGGAATGCAGAAAGTCTTGTGCAGGTTCAGGTGACTCACATCGCCGCCGAACTCGCCGGGCGCTGCCACGCCGACGAGCGCATTCATGTTGGCGCCGTCCACGTACACGCGACCGCCGTGCGCATGCACGATCTCGCACAGCTCCTTCACACGGGTCTCGAAGACGCCATGGGTGCTGGGGTAGGTGATCATCACCGCGGCCAGCTTGTCGCCATGGGCACCGCATGCGCGCTTGAGGTCGTCGATGTCGACATTGCCTTCGGCATCGCAGGCCGTGACCACCACCTTCATGCCGGCCATGTGGGCACTGGCCGGATTGGTGCCGTGCGCCGAGAAGGGAATCAGGCACACATCGCGATGGCCTTCGCCCCTGGCTTCATGAAAGGCCTTGATCGCAAGCAGGCCCGCGTACTCGCCCTGCGAGCCCGCGTTGGGCTGCAGGCTGATGCCCGCGTAGCCGGTGGCTTCGCACAGCCATGCGCGCAGCTGCTTGTCGAGTTGGGCATAGCCCTGGAGCTGTTCAGCCGGCGCGAAGGGATGGATGTTCGCGAATTCGGGCCAGGTGATCGGGATCATCTCGCTCGTCGCGTTGAGCTTCATGGTGCAGCTCCCGAGCGGGATCATGCTGCGATCGAGCGCGAGGTCCTTGTCGCCGAGGCTGCGGATGTAGCGCAGCATCGCGGTTTCGCTCTTGTGCGTGTTGAAGACCGGATGCGTCAGGAATGCGCTGGTGCGGCGCAAGTCCTCGGGGATGCGCGAGGCGATCCGGCCGGCGAGTTCGTCGAAACGCGGCATCGGCGTGCCCGCGGGCACGAACAGCGCCCAGAGCGTCTCGATGTCGGCGCGCGTCGTGGTTTCGTCGAGCGAAATGCCCAGGTGGTTCTGCACGCGCAGACCCAGGTTGATGCAGGCGGCCTCGGCGCGTTCCACGATCTTCGCGGTGTCTTCGCCGGTCTTGACGGTGAGCGTGTCGAACGCCGTCGCGTTGATCAACTCGCGGCCCATCTGTTCGAGACCTTGCGCGAGGATCGACGTGAGTGACGCGACGCGCTGCGCGATGCGACGGATGCCCTCGGGTCCGTGGTAGACCGCGTACATGCTGGCGATCACCGCGGGCAGCACTTGCGCGGTACAGATGTTGGACGTCGCCTTCTCGCGCCGGATGTGCTGCTCGCGTGTCTGCAGCGCGAGGCGGTAGGCGGGCTCGCCGTGCGTGTCGACGCTGACGCCCACGATGCGCCCGGGCAGCGAGCGCTTGAATTCATCGCGGCATGCCAGGTAGGCGGCATGCGGGCCGCCGTTGCCCATCGGCATGCCGAAGCGCTGCGTGCTGCCGCAGACGATGTCCGCATCCCATTCGCCGGGCGGTGCGAGCAGCGTGAGCGCGAGCAGGTCGGCCGCTACGCAGAAGGCTGCATCGAACTGGTGCGCGTGGCCGGCGAGCGGTCGCAGGTCGTGTACGTGACCCGTCGTGGCGGGGTATTGCGCCAGCACGCCGAAGAATTCGCAGCTCGCCATCAGGTGGGGCAGGGTCTCCGACACCGTGCTGACCCGTACCTCGATGCCCAGCGGCGCCGCGCGCGTCTTGATGACCTCGATGGTCTGCGGGTGGCAGTCGCCCGACACCAGGAACACGTTGCTCTTGCTCTTGACGCTGCGGCGCGCGAGCGTCATCGCCTCGGCCGCCGCGGTGGCCTCGTCGAGCATCGACGCATTCGCGATGGCCATGCCTGTCAGGTCACAAACCATCGTCTGGAAATTGACCAGCGCCTCCATGCGACCTTGCGAGATTTCGGCCTGGTAGGGCGTGTAGGCGGTGTACCAGGCGGGGTTCTCCAGCACGTTGCGCAGGATCACGCCCGGCGTGTGGGTGCCGTAGTAGCCCTGTCCGATGAAGCTCTTCGCCACCTTGTTCTTCGCGGCGATGGCCTTGAGTTCGGCCAGCGCGTCGGCCTCCGTCACCGGCGCAGGCAAGCGCATCGGCCGCGCGCGCCGGATGGCCGGCGGCACGATGCCGTCGATCAGTTCGGCCCGCGTGGCCGAGCCGATCGCCGACAGCATTCGCGATTCGTCAGCAGCTTCGATGCCAATGTGGCGCGCGATGAATTCCTCGGCGTTCTCAAGCTCGCTGAGCGAAGGGAAGAGGGGCAGGACGGATGTCGACATGGATGGAGGGCTCAGGAGGGCAGGGGACTGGGATTAGCTCAGTTTTCGGCTGCGAACTTTTCGTACGTGGTGTCGTCGAGCAGGCTTTCGAGTTGCGTCACCTCGCTGACGCGCGCCTTGAAGAACCAGCCTGCGTCCATCGGCGCGCTGTTGGCGAGCGAGGGGTCGGCGCGCAGCGCTTCGTTGACTTCAGTGATTTCGCCGGAGACCGGCATGAAGACGTCGGCGGCGGCCTTGACCGACTCGACCACACCCGCGACCTCGCCCTGGGCGAAAGTCTTGCCCACTTCAGGCAGATCGACGAAGACCACGTCACCCAGTGCGTCCTGCGCGTGGACGGTGATGCCGACGGTGACGAGCGTCGCGTCCGCTTCCTGGCGAACCCACTCGTGATCCTTGGTGTACTTGGTGGTCATGAACAAAAGCTCCTTGAGATAAGAAATCGGAACGAAATCGGCAGGACTTGAAGATCGGGTCTCAGCCGCGGAAATAGCGCGCCGGGACGAAAGGCATGGTGCTGACTTCCATCAACACCGGCTTGCCGCGCACCATCGCCTGGATGCGCGTGCCGGGCTCGGAATAGGCCAGCGCAACGTAGGCCATGGCGACGGGCCGGTCGACCGTGGGACCGAGCAGTCCACTGGTCACCTGGCCGATGGCGAGGCCTTCGAAGGATTCGAGCAGCGTGCCGTCGCGCACCGGAACACGCTCCAGCGCGACGAGGCCCACGCGTTTGCGCTTGAGGGTGTCGTGGTCGAGATGGCCCGCCGTGCCGTCCGCGGCAGTGAGTTGCGCCAGCACCTTGGCCGCGCCCGGGAAGCCGCCTTCGCGCGCACCACCGGACCGTCGCACTTTCTGCATGGCCCAGACGAGCGAGGCTTCGACTGGCGTGGTCGTCTCGTCGATGTCGTTGCCGTAGAGGCAAAGCCCGGCTTCGAGCCGCAACGAATTGCGCGCTCCCAGGCCGATGGGCTTGACCTCGGGTTGCGCGAGCAGCAGCCGCGCAAGGCGTTCGGCGTCCGCGGCGCCGACGGAGATCTCGAAGCCGTCTTCGCCGGTGTACCCGCTGCGGGTCACGAAAGCCGGAATGCCGCCGATCTGCACGGCGCCACCGGTCATGAAGACAAAGCGCTCGACGCCGGGCGACAGACGCGCCAGCGTCGCGCCAGCCTGCGGTCCCTGGAGCGCGAGCAACGCGTGGTCGGGCATCGGCAGGACCTGGCAACGGTGCCCGATCTTCGCGGTGATGTGCGCGATGTCGGCCTGCTTGCAGGCGCCGT
This sequence comes from Variovorax sp. 10L426, assembly GCF_056395305.1. Taxonomy (NCBI): domain Bacteria; kingdom Pseudomonadati; phylum Pseudomonadota; class Betaproteobacteria; order Burkholderiales; family Comamonadaceae; genus Variovorax; species Variovorax sp. 10L426. Next base: position 156,380 of record NZ_JBFTJF010000004.1, read on the forward strand.
TGACGATCACGAACAGCGAGTCGTTGCCCTCGTTGAAGAACATCAGGTCGTCGAGGATGCCGCCGTCGTCATTGAGCAGCAGTCCGTAGCGCTGCTTGCCGGGCGCCAGGCCGATCACATCCACCGGCATCAGCGTCTCGAAGGCGGCCGCGGCATCGGGGCCCGACAGGCGCAACTGGCCCATGTGGGAAATATCGAAGAGTCCCGCAGCCTCGCGCGTGTGCTTGTGTTCGGCCATGAGGCCCGCCGGGTATTGCACGGGCATCGAGTAGCCGGCGAAAGGCACCATGCGCGCGCCAAGCTCCACGTGCAGTGCGTGAAGCGGGGTCTTCAGAAGATCGTCAGTCGATGCGGAGGCCAAGGCACTCTCCAAAAGGGGGCAGTCCAGATCCATGGCCGAAGCCATGGGCCACCCCTGCTGTCCGCTTTACCTGAGAGATTCACCCCACGATCGGGGCTTGCTCCTTCGGTGGACGAGTCCGTCGTCGCGACGGGTCGTCTCTCTCCAGCAAGGAAACGCCCTGAATGCGGGCGCTTCGCCAGTCCTTTTGCCTGAGCGTTCGGGCCCGTGCTTCGATGGGACCTGCGCCTTCGGCGGCCCCGACGCGGCGGGGCTCTCTCCTGACTGCGCGAGTGTAAGGGATCGAAGGCGTGCCCAACGGCGAATTCAGTGAAGTTGCTGCACCGGAAGAAGCCTGTCGATGCGTTCAGTTTCAAGTTTCAGTATTTGCGACGCATCAGGTATTCGATGCACTCGAAGAATGCCTCGCTGAGCAGGGCCAGCACCGCCGCGGGTATGGCCCCGGCGACCAGCAGTTCGCGATCGTTGAGTGCCAGGCCGGTCACGATGCGTTCGCCGAAACCGCCCGCGCCGATGAAGGCCGCGATCGTCGCGGTGCCGATGGCGATGGTCGTCGCCGTCCGCACGCCGGCAAGGATCGTGGGGAGCGCGAGCGGCAGCAGCACCACCCGCAGGGTCTGGCCGCCGGTCATTCCCAGCGCGGTCCCTGCCTGCCGCAACCCGACCGGGACTTCGGCCAGGCCGGTGACTGTGTTCCGCATGATCGGCAAGAGCGAATAGAGCGTGAGCGCGATCAGCGCCGGCACCAGGCCGATCGCGCCGACGGCCGAGATCAGGATCGCCAGCAGTGCGAGCGAGGGAATGGTCTGCAGCAGGCCCGTGAGCCCCAGGACGAGCGCACGCGCGTTCAGGTGCGGAAAAACGAGGACTCCCACCGGCACCGCGATCAGGATGGCGACCCCGACCGAGACCGCCACCAGGAGCAGATGTTGACGCGCGAGGCGGACAAGGTCGGGGCCGAACAGCTTGGCGAGGAAACCCCGTGCCGCGGCTTCCTTGGGGAGGGCGGAGCCGGTTGTCTTGGCGGCGGGTGCCTGGGCGACGATCTTGCTCTGCGCCAGGAAGTCACGCGCGATCGCGTCGAACGCCACGCCCTGCAATTCGGCACGCGCATTCATTGCGATCATGGCGTGCTCGTCGACGCGGCCTTCGAGTTTCTGCAGTGCCGCCCACGCCTTGGGCAATCTTGTCGGCACGTCGAGCCGGTAGAGCACCACCGCGTCGTAGCGAGGGAAATATTGGCGGTCGTCCTCGAGCACACGGAGGCCGAGATGATCGATCTTGGCGTCGGTGGTGTAGATGTCGGTGACGTCGATCTGCTTCGCCGCGATGGCGTCGTAGGCGAGCCCATGATCCAGCCCCGTCGGCGTCTGTGTGAAACCGTATCGCGCAGCCAACCCTTGCCAGCCGTCGGCGCGGCCGATGAACTCGTTCGACAGTCCGAGCTTCAGTTCAGGATGGCTGGCGAGGTCGCTCAGGCTTCGCACGCCGAGGCGGTCCGCATCGGCCGCGCGCATGGCGAGCGCATAGCCGTCGTTGAACCCGAAGGGAATCGCGGCGCCCAGGCCCAGCGGCCGGAGCGCCGCGTTCATGTCCTCGAGCGTCATCGACTGAGGACTCTTGAGGATCTCCAGGGCGATGGTGCCGGTGTATTCGGCATAGAGATCGATGCTGCCGGAACTCAAGGCCTCGTAGACGATGGCCGTGTTGCCGAGTCCCTGCCGGACCACCGGGGGGGCGGCGGTATGCGGCGCCGCGGTCTGCGCGAGAACCTCTGCCAGGATGTACGACTCGGTGAATCGCTTGGAGCCGATGCGAAGTTCGTCGGCCCCGCCTTGCGCGTGCGACGGCATGGGGTTGCCCAGAAGGCCCAGCAGGCCCAGGCAAGCCAGGGAGGTGAGCCAGATTCGGCGCAGTGGACGCATCGACCCAGTGTATCGGCGTCATGGCGGCGAGGACCATCCGATGCGCAGGCTCGTTCTCCTACAAAGGATCGTGCGCCGTGCCGATGCTGCGCTGCAGCGGATGAACGCAGAATGAACAAGTGCGGATCAACTATGTTCGACGCGGTGAAGGCAAGCCCCTGTTGCTGGTCCACGGCCTTGGCGGCACCTGGCGGTCGTGGCGGACCGTGCTGACGCCGTTGGCCGCACAGCGCAGTGTCGTGGCGATCGATCTGCCGGGTTTCGGCAAGAGTCCGGAGCTGAAAGGCGAAGTCTCCATTCGCACGATGTGCGACGCGGTCGCTCAGTTTCTGCATGAACACGACCTGATGGGCATCGACGCCGCCGGCAGTTCCGTGGGGGCGCAATTGATTCTGGAACTGGCGCGGCGCGGCGGCGTGCTGGGGGCGGTCGTCTCGCTGGGGCCTGTGGGCTTCTGGGAAGGATGGGAGCGCCACGCCTACCGGGCCTCCGTCTGCCTCTCGTGGCGGCTGGCGCGCGCGCTGCAGTTCGCGATGCCGGCGATCACGACGCACGAATGGTCGCGCGTGCTCCTGCTGAGGCAGGTATCGGCCCAAGCCGCCGGCCTTTCGCCTTCGATGGTTCTGGACGAAATGCGCAACTGGGCCTCGGCATCGTCGTTCAGCATGATGCTGAAGAGCCTGGTGCAAGGGTCGCCGCAAGAAGGCGTGGCGGCCGGGAGCCTGGACAAGCAACTCGTGATCGGCTGGGGGCGCTTCGACCGGATCTGCTTCCCGAGGCAGGCCGCTCGCGCGCAGGCGCTTTTCCCCGATGCGCACATCCATTGGTTCGAGCGATGCGGCCACTATCCGCATTGGGATGCGCCGGAGGAAGCCGCACGCCTGATACTTGCGACCACGGCCGACTGAACGGCGCATCCGGGAAACACGATGGCAAAAGAGAAAGTCGAAAAAGACGCGCATCCTCTGGCCGACGTGCACGGCGCACGCGAACTGCCTTCGGTCGTGGTCGAGGGCTACAGCCTCCAGTTGCACGACAAGGACGGCTTCATCGGCGACCAGGCCAGCCAGACCGCCTTCAGGGAACTGCTGGAACGCTGGCGCCGCCGTCGCCGAAAGAAGGGAAACGACCCGCTGGGCGGTCTTCATTCCAGGGAGATGAGCAAGAAGATGCTCGACCAGGCGCTCGGCGAAAAGGCGTCCGAGGCGGCGGACGTGGTCCACGCGGTCATCGAGGAATTCGCGGAAGAACTGGCCTCGGTGATCGATCGCTTCATGCGCCAGCCGTCATGGAAAGGTGTCGAGCGCGTCGTCATCGGCGGCGGCTTCCCCGAAAGTGACGTCGGAGAGCGGGCGATCCTGCAGGCAGCGGCCATGTTGCAGGAGATGAATCAGTCGGTGCAATTGGGGCGCATCAGCCATGCGACAGACGATGGCGGCCTGCTCGGTTGGGTGCACCTCGTGCCGCCGCCGCTGCTGAAGCGCCGCGACGCCATCCTGGCGCTGGACATCGGCGGCACCAATGTGCGCTGCGGCATCGTCAAGACGCGGATCAGACGTTCGCCCGACCTCTCGCACGCCAAAGTGATCCACCGCGAAAAATGGCGCCATGCCGACGATGGCCCGAGCCGCAAGGCGCTGGTCGACCGGCTCGCGAAAATGCTTGAAAAGCAGATCCGCCATTGCAAGAAGAAAGGCATCCGACTCGCGCCGTTCGTCGGCATCGGTTGCCCCGGGCTGATTCGCAAGGACGGATCGATTTCACGCGGTGCGCAGAACCTCCCCGGCGACTGGGAGAGCGAAAACTTCCATCTGCCGAGCGAGCTGTGCAAGAGGCTCCCGCTCATCGACGGCGACCCCACCGTCGCGCTGATGCACAACGACGCGGTCGTCCAGGGGCTGAGCGAGTTGCCCTTCATGCAGGACGTGAAGCGCTGGGCCGTCCTGACCATCGGCACCGGGCTTGGCAACGCGAGCTACACCAACAAGGCCAGCAAGGCCGACAAGGCGACCGCAAAGCGTTGAAGCGGCCGCGCCCTCAGGCGAGTTCGCGCCCAAAGAATCGCACGGTGCGATCCCACGCACGCTGTGCCCACACGGCGTCGTATTGCGTGATCGGAATGCGCCCCGGGCCTTGGGCGTCTTCATTGGCAAAGGCGTGCTGCGCCTGGTAGCGATGGCCTTCATAGCGCACGCCCGCGCCACGCAGTTTCTCTTCGAGCGCGTCGGCACCCGCGATGGCAAAGGCCGCATCCTGCGTGGCCCAGTGCGCCATCACCGGTGCGGAGATCTTCGATGCATCGACGTACTCCAGCGGCGGATACCCGTACCACACGACGATGGCGTCGGCTTCAGGTGCCATCGTCGAGGCCAGCACCGTCAACGCGCCGCCCATGCAGAAACCGGTGACGCCCACTTTGCCGCCGCGCGCCTTCAGGAACTGCACCGCGCCGCGCACATCTTGCGAGGCCGCGTCGGCGAAGTTCAAGCCGTCCATCAGGTGATGGGCTTCCTCGGCCTCGACGGTGGATTTCCCGCGATAGAGGTCGGGCACCAGGGCCGTGAAGCCGGCCCTGGCAAAGCGTTCGGCCACGCCCCGGATCTGGTCGTTCAAACCCCACCATTCCTGGATCACCACCACCGAGCCGAAGGTCTTGTCGGCCTCCGCGAGATACCCTTGAACGGCGCCGCCGTCCGGACGGTTGAACTGGACAAGCTTTCCCATGCATCTCTCCTGAAGTGTTCGAGATCGAGAAGGCGAGTATCTGACAAGGCGGCGTCGTCGGCACGCCGGCCGGCGAGTTCGATCAGAGCTGGAAGGCGATGGTGAGGAGGAGGCCTTCGGCCAAGTCACGCAGGATGCCGGGTCGGCGCGCGCGATAGTTCTCGCCGGCGGAGGCTGTCGTTTCGATCCACTGCGCGAGCCAGTCGACCTGGTCATGGCCGTAGAACACCACGGCTGCCTCGTGGTTGATCAGCAGGCTGCGCAAGTCGAGATTGATGGAACCGCACATCGCGAGATCCTCGTCCACGACCACCGCCTTGGCGTGCGCCATGAACGGCAGCATCCGGAATGTCACCCCCGCGCGCGCGAGGTCGCGCATCGCGCGTGCCCGGACGAAGTCGGCCAGGCGGTGGTTCGAATGCGCTGGAATCGCGATCGTCACCTGCACACCGCGCCGCGCGGCCAGACGCAGCGCGTCGCGCAGGCCGTCGCCGGGCACGAAGTAAGGCGTGATGGCCAGCAAGCGTTGTTCGGCGCGAAAGCAGGCGTCAACCAGCAGCGCATGTGCCGTGTCCTCGGTCTGGTCGGGGCCGCTCGGCAGGAACTGCGCGAGGTTGCCCTCGGCCGGCTTGTCCACGGCGGCCGCAGCGCGCGCCTTGCGCTTGCGCACCGACGACCAGTCATGGTCGAACTGCCGCGCTGCCGCGGCGGCCACGCTGCCCCGGAGATCGAAGGACAGATCGCGCCATGCGACCGGGTGCTCGTCGTTGCCGGTGAAGTATTCGCCGGCGAGGTTGCGGCCGCCCGACCAGAGCCAGCCGTCGTCCGCAATCGTGACCTTGCGGTGGTTGCGCAGATTGCGCGGACCGGTACGACGCAGGCTGAAGATCGGGCGGAACACGGCAACTTCGGCACCCGCTTCGCGGAGCGTGTCGAAGTGCGAGCGCGGCAGCGAAAGGGCGCCGAAGCCGTCGAGCAGCACGCGCACCGCCACGCCTTCGCGCGCACGCCGCGACAACCTGTTGATGACCTCGTGGCCCAGCGCGTCGTCGCCGATGATGAACGTGCCCACATCGAGCCGCGTCCGCGCGCCTTCGATCACAGCGAAGAGCGCGTCGCGTGCGGCCGCGCCGTCGGAATGGAAGTGAATCTCGCAGGGGCCGGGCGGCGCCAGGCCGAAGCTCTCGATCAGATCGGCAGCCCAATGTCCCGTCGGACCCGTGCGCGGCGGCCGCGGCGACCCTGGCGGCCGCAGCTTGCGCTGGCCGAACAGCAGGTACATCGGCAGGATGATGTAGGGCATCAGCGCGAATCCCATGACCCACGCGATCGCTGTCGAGGGCGCCCGCTGTTCGCGCCGGGCGCGCGTGGTCAGCACATAGACAAGCAGCGCAATCGTGACGACAAGCAAATGCTGCGACGGCGAGGGCAGCCAGTCGAGCAGGTCGTCGATCTGGTTCACGTGCGGAGGTGCGACTGCAGGAATGCAGGGACCGGACGCCCCTGCGATGCGAGGAAGCGCATCATGGCGCCGACCACTTCGCGCACCGCCGGCCGTGCGCCGACGCGATCGCGCCAGGCCACCAGCCGTGGTGTGGAGGAGGTCATGCCTGCGCCCTTGCGGTCCGCAAATACGTGCGCCATGTAGAAGGCGATGTCGGCGTATGAATAAGGGCCGGCGAGGTAGTCGCGGCCTTCGAGCAGCAGGTCCAGTTCCTTGCCGAAGCGATCGCAAGCGGCACAGGCCGCCACGGCCGCAGGACTCTGCATGTCGTTCTGCAGGCCGAAGAGCTTCACCACCTGAGGAAAGAAGACCTCGTCCGACTTGAGCTCGAGCTGCCGTGCTCGGGCGCGCGCTGCGACGCCGGCGGGCCATAGAGGAGGATCGGGAACAAGGTCTTCGAGGTATTCGAAGATCTGCGTCGAATCGAACAGCTCGACCTCGCCGTCGATCAGCACCGGCACCTGTCGCTTGGGATTGACCCGAAGCACCTCGGGGTGCCTGGGCTCGTAGTTGTCGTCCCGATCGAAGGGCACCATGATGCATTCGAACGCGAGCCCCTTTTCAAGGGCCGCGATCTGCGCCTTGGCGCCGAACATGCTGAGGGGACCGGTGAAGAGCTTCATGGACATGACGCTACTTCACCACGGTTACGCCTTCAGGTCGAGCCCCAGACCTCTTGCGCAGTCTCGACGACCAGGCGCAGCTTGGCGCGCTGGGCTTCCACCGCGATGTTGTTGCCATGCACCGTGCTCGAGAAACCGCATTGCGGCGACAGGGCGAGCTGGTCGAGCGAGACGTACTTGGCGGCGGCCTCGATGCGGCTCTTGAGTTCGTCCTTGTCCTCCATTTCGCCGAACTTGGTGGTCACCAGGCCGAGCACGACGGTCTTGCCCTTGGGCAGGAAGCGCAGCGGACGGAAGTCGCCCGAACGCGCGTCGTCGTACTCGAGGAAGTAGGCGTCGAGGTCCATTTCCTTGAGCAGTGCCTCGGCCACCGGCTCGTAATTGCCGGCCGCGGCGTGCGTGCTCTTGAAGTTGCCGCGGCACAGATGCATCGCCAGCGTCATGCCGGCGGGCTTCTGCGCCACCACCTTGTTGATGAAGGCGGCGTAGCGGTGCGGCAGTTCGTTCGGGTCGTCGCCGCGCTGGCGGGCGGCTTCGCGCATCCTCTCGTCGCAGAGATAGGCGAGGTTGGTGTCGTCCATCTGGACATAGGTGCAACCGGCTTCGGCCAGCGAGCGCAGCTCGTCGCCGTAGGCCTTCGCGACATCGTCGTAGAAGGTCGGGTCGAGTTCGGGGTAGGCCTCCTTGCTGATACCGGCGCGGCCGCCGCGGAAGTGCAGCATCGTGGGCGAGGGGATCGTGACCTTGGGCGTGTTGCCGGCCGACACCTGGCTCTTGAGGTACTGGAAGTCCGCCAGCTGGATGTTCTTGGCGTGGCGCACCTTGTCGATGACGCGCATCACCGGCGGGGCCAATTCCTCGGTGCCATCGGGCTTGCGGATGGTGACCGGGATGTCGGTCTTCACGCCGCCGAGCTGTTCGAGGAAGTCGATGTGGAAATAGGTGCGGCGGAACTCGCCGTCCGTGATGCTCTTGAGGCCGATGTCTTCCTGGAACTTGACGATCTCGGTGATCGCCTTGTCTTCGACCTTGCGAAGCTGCTCGGGCGTGATCTCGCCGTTGGCTTTCTGCTCGCGCGCCTCGAGCAGGTATTTGGGGCGCAGGAAGCTGCCGACGTGGTCGTATCGGGCAGGCAGTTGGGCATGCTGTGACATGGGGATTGGCTCCGTCGAAATCTGGAATAGAACGGTCGATCGTATCCGCACAGGGCAGGGGGAGAGCGGATACATGGGCATGAGTGTTTACCCTCGATTCAGGGCAGAGGACCGAAATTGTTGGTATTCATGTATACAGTCCGTATCCTGTGAGCACCCCCGCATTTCCAGTAAGCACCCATGCCGCTTCGGTCGCAACCGGCTTGAGCGTCGAACCGGTCGAAGCCGGCGGCTCGCAGGCGGTGAAGGCCCAGTTGCGGTTGCGCGAGATGGTGCTGGCGGGTGAATTGCCCGGTGGTGCACGCATCGCCGAAGTGGCGATCTCTGAAATGCTCGGCGTGTCGCGGACGCCGGTGCGCAGCGCGCTGATGCGTCTCGAACAAGAGGGCTTGCTGGAAGCGCTGCCCAACGGCGGTTATGCCGTCCGGACCTTTTCGGAGCGCGACGTGGCCGATGCGATCGAACTGCGCGGCACGCTCGAAGGCCTGTCGGCCCGGCTTGCAGCGGAGCGCGGCGTGTCGCCGGTGGTGTTGCGCGAGGCGCGCGCCTGCCTCAAACGCATCGATGAACTGTTGCGCGAGCCCGCGCTGGACGATGCGGCGTTCTCACGTTACGTGGCCTTCAACGAGGAATTCCATCGCCTGCTGTCCGAACTCTCGGCCAGTCCGTTGATTGCGTTGCAAACCGAACGCGTGACCAACTTGCCTTTCGCATCGCCTTCCGCCTTCGTCGTCGTGCAGGCGAACGCACCCGCCGCGCGCGACATGCTTCTCGTTGCGCAGGACCAGCATTGGCAAGTGCTCGACGCGATCGAGAATCGCGAGGGATCCCGCGCCGAGGCGCTGATGCGCGAGCACAGCCGCATCGCGCAGCGCAACCTCCGCGAAGCGCTGCACGGCGTGCAGGCCCATCCCCTGCCGGGCGTGAATCTCATCCGCCGACGAAACTGAACATGCCCGTCAACACAACGAATCCTGGATACCTCGCCTCGTTCTCAAGTCATTGCGCGATGATCGCGCGCCGTATTCTCTGATCGCGCAGAAATCCATCGCTTCATTGGCAAGCTAGGTGTTTGCCGACGCCCCGGCGCGCTTGCATCTCGTCACAATACCCCCCGTTTCACCATTTCAGCACCTACCGAAAAAGGAGAGCTCCATGCTTCGTCGCCATCTCGTCAAGGCTGCCAGTCTGACTGCCATCGCGCTGGCCATGCCGTTGGCTTACGCCGCGGACAACACGTTCAAGATCGGCCTGATCCTTCCGATGACGGGTCAGCAAGCTTCCACCGGTCGCCAGATCGAGGCGGCAGCGCGCCTCTACATGGCGCAGAACGGCGACACCGTGGCGGGCAAGAAAGTCGAGTTGATCGTCAAGGACGACACCGGCCTGCCCGATGTCACCAAGCGCCTGGCGCAGGAATTGGTGGTCAACGACAAGGTCGACGTGCTCGCCGGCATGGGCATCACGCCGTCCGCGCTGGCGGTCGCACCGATCGCCACGCAGTCGAAGACGCCGCTGGTCGTGATGGCGGCCGCCACGTCGAGCATCACCGAAGCTTCGCCGTACGTCGTGCGCTCGAGCTTCACGCTGCCGCAGGTGTCGGTGGCAATGGGCGACTGGGCGCCCAAGAACGGCATCAAGACGGTCGTCACACTGGTCTCCGACTATGGCCCCGGCAACGACGCCGAGAAGTACTTCAAGGAGCGCTTCCAACTCAACGGCGGCAAGGTGCTCGATTCGCTGCGCGTGCCGCTGCGCAACCCGGACTTCGCGCCGTTCCTGCAGAAGGTGCGCGACGCCAAGCCTGACGCGCTGTTCGTCTTCGTGCCCTCGGGTGCGGGCTCGGCCGTGATGAAGCAGTTCCTCGAACGCGGCATGGACAAGGCCGGCATCAAGCTGATCGCCACCGGCGACGTGACGGACGACGATCAACTCAACGACATGGGCGACGGCGCGCTGGGCGTCGTCACCTCGCACCACTACTCGGCAGCCCATCCGTCGGCGATGAACAAGAAGTTCGTCGAAGCCTTCGAGAAGGCCAACAAGAACATGCGCCCGAACTTCATGGCGGTCGGCGGCTACGACGGCATGCACGTCATCTATGACGCCCTCAAGACCACGAAGGGCCAGGGCGGCGGCGAGGCATTGCTCGCGGCAATGAAGGGCCAGGTCTTCGAAAGCCCGCGCGGCCAGGTGCTCATCGACGCCCAGACCCGCGACATCGTGCAGGACGTGTACCTGCGCAAGGTCGAGAAGAAGGACGGCCAGCTCTACAACGTCGAGTTCGACGTCATCAAGGGCGTGAAAGACCCCGGCAAGACCAAGCAGTGATTCACCACCAGCCATTGACCGACATTGACGCAAAGATCCCACCAAGCGTCTGCCGTGGAACACCGCGGAACCGGCTTAGCCGGGCCGCTGGTGTTGCCCCCGGCAGGGGGTGGGCGCCCGACACGAAGTGCGGGCAACCTGGGGGCGAGCCTTGCTAACCATTCTCTTTGACGGCATCGCCTACGGCATGCTGCTGTTCGTGCTCGCGGTCGGGCTGGCCGTGACGCTCGGGCTGATGAACTTCATCAACCTTGCGCATGGCGCCTTCGCCATGGCCGGCGGCTACCTCACGGTGTTCGCCATGCAGCAGCTGGGCGTGCCCTTCCTCCTTTGCCTGCCGCTGGCGTTCGTGGTGGTGGGCGCCGCGGGCGCGCTGCTCGAGCGCACGCTCTACCGGCCGATGTATGGAAAGCCGCACCTGGACCAGGTGATGTTCTCGATCGGGCTTGCGTTCATGGCGGTTGCAGCAATCGACTACTTCGTCGGCTCCTCGCAGCAGAACATTCACCTGCCCGAATGGCTGCGAGGCCGCAGCGAAATCGGTGACGGCGCATTGCTGCTGGGCATGGGCCACTACCGGATCTTCATCATCGCGGTGTGCGCGGTGCTGACGGTGGTGCTTCAGCTCATCTTGACGAAGACGCGCTTCGGCAGCCGGCTTCGTGCAGCGGTCGACGATCCGCGCGTGGCGGCCGGCATGGGCATCAATGTCAACGTCGTGTTTCTGCTGACCTTCGCGGTCGGCTCCGGCCTTGCAGGCCTGGGAGGAGCGCTGGGCGCCGAGATCCTGGGGCTCGATCCGACCTTTCCGCTGAAGTACATGATCTACTTCCTCATCGTGGTGTCCGTCGGCGGCACCTCATCGATTACCGGGCCGCTCCTGGCCGCCCTGCTGCTCGGCATTGCCGACGTGGCCGGCAAGTACTTCATTCCGAAGATGGGCGCATTCACGGTTTACCTGTTGATGATCTTCATCCTGATGTGGCGGCCGCAGGGCCTGTTCACGCGCAAGGGAGCGCGCTGACATGGATTTCCAGCAACCGCTGCTGCGCAAGGCGCGCTGGCGTCCGTGGGAGTTCGCAGTCTGGGCCGTGGCGTTCGTGCTGCCGCTCTTGCTGCCCTCGCGCGCGCTCATGATCAACGAGATCGCGATCGTCGCGCTATTCGCGATGTCGCTCGATCTCATCCTCGGCTATACCGGCATCGTCTCGCTGGGGCATGCGGGCTTCTTCGGCTTGGGTGCCTATACGGCGGCGCTCTTCGCCAAATATGTGATGCCCGATCCGACCGTGGGCCTCTTGGTGGCGATCGTGATGTGCGCCATCGTCGGTGCGCTGGCCAGCGTCACCATCCTGCGCGGCACCGACCTGACCCGCCTGATGGTGACGCTCGGCACGGCGTTGCTGCTGCTCGAGCTTGCCAACAAGCTCGACTGGCTCACGGGGGGCGCCGACGGCTTGCAGGGCGTGGTGATGGGGCCGGTGCTTGGTCTCTTCGACTTCGATCTGTTCGGCCGCACGGCCGCGTGGTATTCGATGACTGTGCTGCTGCTGCTCTTCCTGCTGATGCGGCGACTGGTCCATTCGCCCTTCGGCGCCACGCTCATGGCTGTGCGCGACAACCGTCTGCGCGCCATGGCGATCGGCATCCCTGTCGTCTCCCGGCTGGCCGTGATCTACACGGTCGCCGCCGCGGTGGCCGGCGCGGCGGGCGCGTTGCTCGCTCAGACCACCGGCTTTGCGTCGCTCGACGTGCTCTCGTTCGACCGCTCGGCCGATGTGCTGCTGATGCTGGTGATCGGCGGAGTGGGCTGGCTCTATGGCGGCGTCGTGGGCGCGATCGTGTTCAAGCTGTTGCAGGACACGCTCTCCACCGTCACGCCGCAATACTGGATGTTCTGGATCGGCCTGATCCTGGTGCTGATGGTACTGGTTGGCCGTGAGCGGCTGTTCAAGCCCTGGACATGGTTTGACGCCCGCGGGGGAGCCAGGTCATGAGCGATACCGTGAAAGACATCGTCCTATCTGCGACCGGCCTCGTGATGCGCTTCGGCGGCATCACGGCCACCAACAACGTCACGCTGAATCTGCGGCGCGGCGCGCGACACGCGCTGATCGGACCGAACGGCGCCGGCAAGACAACGCTGATCAATCTGCTGACCGGGGTGCTCACGCCCACCGAGGGCCGCATCGTGCTCGAAGGCGAGGACATCACGCGTCTCGCGCCGCACCGCCGTGTGGCACGCGGGATGGTGCGTACCTTCCAGATCAACCAGTTGTTCGATTCGATGACGCCGCTGGAGACGCTCGCGCTGGTGGTCTCGCAGCACACGGGCGCGGGCACCGATTGGTGGCGGCCGCTTGGCACATCGAAGCAGGTGGCCGAACGGGCAGGGCAACTGCTGGAGCAGTTCCGGTTGGCCGATGTGGCCCGGCAGCAGACGAAGCATCTTGCGTACGGCAAGCGCCGGTTGCTGGAAATCGCCGTCGCGCTGGCCTGCGAGCCGCGCGTTCTGCTGCTTGACGAACCTGTGGCTGGCGTGCCGGCGGGCGAGCGCGAAGAACTGCTCGAAACGGTCGCCGCGTTGCCTGCGGATGTCTCGGTTCTTCTCATCGAACACGACATGGACCTGGTCTTCAGTTTTGCCGATCGAATGACTGTGCTGGTCAACGGCACGCTGCTGACCGAAGGCGACCCCGACACGATCGCCAACGACCCGAAGGTGAAAGAGGTCTACCTGGGTCATGGAGCCGAGCATGTCTGAGTTGCTGCGCATTGAAAACCTGAGCGCCGGCTATGGCGAGGCAGTCGTGCTGCACGACATCAATCTCGCGATCGGAGAAGGCCAGACGCTCGCGCTGCTGGGCCGCAACGGCACCGGCAAGACCACGTTGATCAACACCCTGGCCGGCGCCACGCGCCAGCACGGCGGCAGCATCACGCTTGGCGGCGTGGCGCTCCACAAGCTTTCGTCGCACCAGCGCGCCGCAGCGGGCATCGGCTGGGTGCCGCAGGAGCGCAACATCTTCAAGTCGCTCACGGTGGACGAGAACCTCACCGCCGTGGCGCGACCGGGCAAGTGGAATCCCAAGCGCGTGTACGAGATGTTCCCTCGGCTGGCCGAGCGCAAGGGCAACCTGGGGACCCAGTTGTCGGGCGGGGAGCAACAGATGCTGGCCGTTGGACGCGCTCTCGTGGTGAACCCTGCGCTGCTGCTGCTCGACGAGCCGCTCGAAGGGCTGGCGCCCATCATCGTGGAAGAACTGCTGCGCGCCATTCGCCGCATCACGCAGGGCGAAGGACTGTCGGCGATCATCGTCGAGCAGCATCCCCAGGCAATCCTCGCGATTTCCGACGAAGCAGTGGTGCTGGACCACGGCACCGTCGTCCATGCCGACAACGCGGCCACGCTGCGCACGCAGCCCGAAGTGTTGGAGCGGCTGCTGGGGGTTTCGCGCTAGCCACGCTAACCCCCAGCCTCGCCCACTTTCGGGCCTACACTGGCGGGCCGTAATCCCGTTCGGTTGATAGGAGATCTGCTCATGGCTTCCATTCGACGCGAGATGCAGGTGGAGGCAGGCGCCGACGCCATCTGGGACGCTGTTCGTGATGTCGGCGAAATTCACCGCAGGTTGGTGCCGGGCTTCGTGATGGACTGTCGCTTGGAGGCCGACGCACGGATCGTCACTTTCGCCAACGGCATCGTGGCGCGCGAGGTGATCGTCGATGTCGACAATGCGGCGCGGCGCATCGTTTGGTCTGCCACTGGCGGCCGGCTCACGCATCACAACGCCTCGCTGCAAGTGTTCGCCGAGGACGCCGTGCACAGCCGCCTTGTCTGGATCGCCGACCTGCTGCCGCACGCAATGGCGCAGCCGATCGGCGCCATGATCGACGAGGGTATGCGCGCGATGAAGCACACCCTCGAGGCTCAGGCCTGAAGACGAGCTGAGGCGCTCAGTACCCAGCGGTAAAGCGGCGCCGCGAGTGCTTGGGTGATTCGACCTCGTCAGCCATCGCAATGGCGTAGTCCTCCATCGAGATCCAGCTCTTGCCGTTTGCATCCGTCAACAGCGCGTCGCCGCCGAGGCGGAATTTGCCCGTGCGCTCGCCGGGCGCGAACAGCGCGGAGGGCGAAAGAAACGTCCAGTCCAGCTCCTTCTCGCCACGCAGCGCGTTGAGGAGCCTGCCGCCTGCGCTGGCCTCCGGTTTGTAGGCCTCCGGAAAATTCGGCGTATCGATCAAGGCCTTGCCCGGCGCGACTTCCAGGCTGCCCGCGCCGCCGACGACCAGCAAGCGCGGCACGCCGGCCTTCTTTGTGGCGGCGATGAGTGTGGCGGCGTCGCTGCCGCCGACAAAGCGGGTCGCGCTGATCACCGCGTCGTGTCCGCGAAGAAGCGGGACCAGCGCGTCGAGCGACGTGGCATCCGCCGTCTTCACGGTGAGTCCGGCATGTTGCGGCACGCTTTCCGCTTTGCGGGCGATCCCGGTGACCGTGTGGCCGCGTTGAAGCAGTTCGTTGGCGATGCGCGAGCCGGCGTGGCCGGAGATACCGAGGACGGCAATCTTGCTCATGATGTGGCCTTTGTGGCGGTTGAAGAGGAAGTCGATTCGGCGATGAGGGTTCGCAGTTGCGTCGCCCAGGCGTCGGGCTTGCCGAGATAGCGGCCGGCGTCCAGCGCGAGGAGCCGGCCGGCCGGCAATTCGAGCGCGAAGGTCGGAAACCCCTGCCCGCCGGCCCTTGCGAGCCAGCGGCGGCTGTCGGCGATGTGGCGCTGGGTGGCTTCGCCAGACAGGTAGTCGAAGGCTTCCGCGAACGCCGCGGGGTCCAGCCCGATCTCCGTCGCAAGGTCTTGCAGCACGACCGAGTCGGCGATGCGGCGACCCTCCACGTAGTGGGCGCGTTGCACCCTCCGGATCATGTCGAGCCCGCGACCGGCCTCGGCCTGCGCCGCCAGGATGGCGGTCAGCGGTGGGGCGGAGTCCAGGAGCGCACCGCTGTCGTTCAGCAGGCCATCGAAGTAAGCCGCGCCGAAAGGCTGTCCGCTGAGGTGCGCAATCCGATGGTCGTGTGGCATCACGTAGGTGCGCCATTCGGGCGTGATCGTGCGGCGGTTGGGGCCGGTCATCATCCCGCCGCCGTGGAACTCGACCGACAGACCCGGCACGCCACGTGCGGCCTCGACCAGCGGCTCGGCGGCGTAGCACCAGCCGCAGAGAGGATCGAAAACGTAGTGAAGCGTCGCGCGTTGCTTGTTGGGATTCGGTGCTGTCATGGCGGCCATCGTATGTTTCCTGGGTCGATCGAAAAATCCCGCCAAATGGTCATCTTTGTTGCAGAATTCGATCGAATATGGATCGTGTCACTGCCGCCGAGGTCTTCGTTTCAATCGCCGAGCGCGCGAGCATGACAGCGGCGGCCGAGGCGCTCGACATGTCGCGCGCCATGGTCACGCGCTACCTTGCGCAGATGGAGGAATGGGCCGGCGCCCGGCTGCTGCATCGCACGACGCGGCGATTGAGTCTCACGGAGGCTGGCGAGGAAACGCTCGCCCGCTGCCGCCGCATGCTTGAAGTTGCCGCGGAGATGGCGGTGGCGCCAGTTTCGGAAGCCGGAACGCCTCGTGGGCTGTTGCGGGTGGCCAGTTCGCAGTCGCTTGCGCAGGAGGTGCTTGCCGCCACGGTCGCCGAATTCCTGCGTCGCTACCCGCTCGCGGCCATCGATCTTCACATCGGTCCCAGGTCGGTGAACCTGGTCGAAGAGCGCATTGACCTTGCGATCCGGATCACCAACGACCTCGATCCCAACCTGATCGCCCGGCCGCTGGGTCGTTGCGATTCCGTGATCTGCGCTGCGCCGATCTATCTGGCCGCGCACGGAAGTCCGCGCAGGGTCGAAGACCTCGCGACGCACAACTGCCTGACTTACTCCTACTTCGGCAAGAGTCTTTGGGAGTTCGATGTGGCCGGGGCGCGCATTGCCGTGCCGGTCAGCGGCAATCTCAGCGCGAACGAATCACAGGTGTTGCTTGCCGCCGCCATGGAGGGCGCGGGTATCACGATGCAGCCGGTGTACGCCGCGCGCGGGCCCATTGCGCAAGGGCGGCTGGTGGCACTTCTACCCGAAGCCGTGCCGCAGGCGCTGGGCGTCTATGGTCTCTATGGATCGAGGCGCCAGATGCCGGCGTCGCTGCGCGCGCTGCTCGACCTGCTGGTAGAGCGCTTCTCCGATCCAGGCTATTGGCCGTTCAGTCCTGTGGCCCCACGGCGCGATACAACGCGCGCACGAAATCGGACTGCGTGATCATCCCGACGAGCCGCCTTTCGCTGTCGATGATCGGGATGTGGTGGTGGCCGCCTTCGGAGAACAACGGCACCAGTTCGGCCAGCGGCCGGTCTTCGCTGGCCACGCGCACTTCGCGGGTCATGATCTGCCCCACGACCTCGGGCTTGCTCGACATCACGGTGCGCGTCGCGCGGATGAAGTCGCGCAGACGACCGCCGAGGCCTTCGTGGTGCTGCAGGTCGATGTGTTTGAAGAAATCCGCCTGGGTCACGATCCCGACCACGCGCCGGGTCCTGTCGACGACCGGCAGTGCCTTGATGCGTCGGGCGTGCATCAGCGACCAGGCTTCTTGCAGCGGTGTGCCGAATTCGATGAAAACGAGATCGCGCGACATGATGTCGACGCAATGCACCGTGTCGAGCCTTCGGTGCCACGACTCGACTTCAGTCTCGCGAATCAGCGATTCGAGATCGTCACGGCTGATGTCGAGCACCTGGTTGTAGCGCGCCAGCACGGCGTCGACGTCGGCCGAGCTGAAGCGGCTGTCCGTAGCGGGCTGACGCGGCGCGATCTGGACGTGCGGATAGCGTCGCCCCGTCAGGCTGTTGTAGAGCACACCCGCCAGCACCAGCAGCAGCGAGTTGACCATGGTCGGAAAGAGGGCGAACGAGAACTCTGTGGCGTGCGTCAACACCGCCAGCAACGCGACCGCGCCGCCCGGTGGATGGAGGCAGCGAAGCGCGAACATCAGCGAGATGGCCAGGGCAACGGCGATCGCGCCGACCCAGGCACCGTCCGGCAGCCATTGAACGCAGGCGACACCCGCCAGCGCGGCGACGGTGTTGCCGCCGATCACCGACCAGGGCTGCGCCAACGGACTGCCCGGCACCGCGTACACGAGCACGGCGCTGGCGCCCAGCGGCGCGATCAGCCACGTGCTGCCCCACGTGAGGTGAAGCATCCATTGGCACAGCAGCGCCGTGACGACCAGGCCGACCAAGGCGCCGGAAGCGGCCCGAAGGCGCTCGCGGCCATTCACGGACGTGCGCCCCGGGATCCAGGCGCGGGCAAAAGTCGACAACGCTTCGAGCCGCATGACCATCAGGCGGCTCCGCCGGCGACGAGGCGCCCGATTTCCGGCCATCGCCCGTGCAGCCAGACCCAGGCGACCAGGCCGATGCCCAGCATCAGGATGGAGGTGCCGGCCAGGGCCAGCGTCGAATGCATCACCAGCGGCGCGATCACGCCTGCGACGATTCCGTTGGCGGTCGATCCGATCACGGCTTGCAGCGAAGAGGCCATGCCGCGGCGCTCCGGGTGCAGGTCGAGCACCAGCAGCGTGACCACCGGCACCATCAGCGCCCATCCGAAGGCGAACACGGCCAGGGGCCACAACGCCCAGGCGGCATGCGGAGTGAACAAGGCGTTCGCGATCACGTTCACGACCGAAGTCGCCAGCATGATGACGAAGCCGTCGCGGATCTGCCGCTTCGGCGCCACCTTGCCGGCCATGCGTCCGCTCGCCCACGCGCCGGCCATGATGCCGCCGATGGTCAGCAGGAAGAACCAGAAGAACTGCGTGGGCGCCAGCGCGAGGTGCTCGCCAAGAAAGGCGGGCGCGGCGAGCACGTACAGGAACATGCCGTTGAAGGGCACGCCGCTCGCGAGCGCCAGCAGCAGGAAGCGCGGGTCGGAGCACAGGTCCCAATATCCGCGCAACAGATGCTTCACCTCGAAGGGCTGGCGGTGTTCAGGGTGCAGCGTCTCGGGCAGGAGCTTGTAGTTGGCGACGAACAGCACGACGCCCACTCCGACCAGGAACCAGAAAATGCTGTGCCAGCCGAGGTTCACGAACAGGAAACCGCCCACGATCGGCGCGATCGCCGGCGCGATGCCGAAATAGATCGTGACCTGGCTCATCACTTTCTGCGCTTCGGCCGGCGGAAACATGTCGCGGATCACTGCCCGCGAAACCACAATGCCGGCCCCTGTCGACAACCCCTGCAGCGCGCGGAACAGCACCAGTTGCCCGATGGTCTGCGAGAGCGCGCACCCCAGCGACGCGACCGTGAAGACGACGAGGCCCCAGAGCACCACCGGACGGCGGCCAAAACTGTCCGACAGTGCCCCGTGGAACAGGTTCATGAACGCGAAGCCGAAGAGATAAGCCGAGAGCGTCTGCTGCATCTCCACCGGCGTGGCGCCGATCGAGTGCGCGATGCCGGAGAAAGCGGGGATGTAGGTATCGATCGAGAACGGACCGAGCATGCCCAGCACCGCCAGCAGCACGGCCAGCGCCCAGCGCGGGGCCGGCCAGAGTTTGTGGGCGTCGGGGTTCATGCGCGATGTCTCCGGTCGATTCTTGGTGTTCTGAAAAAAGAAGGGCGCCCGAGGGCGCCTTCTTCTCTTGCTTGCAGCGAGTGCGAGCCTACAGGGTATCAATAAAGCTGCGCAGCTTGTCGGAACGCGACGGATGCTTGAGTTTGCGGAGTGCCTTCGCCTCGATCTGGCGGATGCGCTCACGCGTCACGTCGAACTGCTTGCCGACTTCTTCCAGCGTGTGGTCCGTCGACATCTCGATGCCGAAGCGCATGCGCAGCACCTTGGCTTCGCGCGGCGTGAGGCTGTCGAGGATGTCCTTGACCACGTCGCGCAGGCCGGCTTGCATCGCGGCCTCGATCGGCGCCGTGTTGCTGCTGTCCTCGATGAAGTCGCCCAGATGCGAATCGTCGTCGTCGCCGATGGGGGTTTCCATCGAGATCGGCTCCTTCGCGATCTTCATGATCTTGCGGATCTTGTCTTCCGGGATCTCCATCTTCGCGGCCAGGATGCCGGCGTCGGGCTCGAAGCCGAACTCCTGCAGATGCTGGCGGCTGATGCGGTTCATCTTGTTGATGGTCTCGATCATGTGCACCGGGATGCGGATGGTGCGCGCCTGGTCGGCGATCGAGCGGGTGATTGCCTGGCGAATCCACCACGTCGCGTACGTCGAGAATTTGTAGCCGCGACGGTATTCGAACTTGTCGACCGCCTTCATCAGGCCGATGTTGCCTTCCTGGATCAGGTCGAGGAACTGCAGGCCGCGGTTCGTGTACTTCTTGGCGATGGAGATCACGAGACGCAGGTTGGCCTCGATCATTTCCTTCTTGGCATCGCGCGAAGACGATTCGCCTTCGTTCATGCGCTTGTTGATGTCCTTGAGCTCGGCGAGCGGCACCACCACGCGCGATTGGATGTCAGCCAGGCGCTGCTGCAGTTCCTGCACCGGCGGGATGTTGCGCGAGAGCACGGCGCTCCAGGGCTTGCCGGCGGCAGCCTGCTTTTCGACCCACTTGAGGTTGAGCAGGTTGGATGCGACGCGATTGCCGTTCTTGTCATAGCCGCTGAAGTCGCGGATGAACTCTTCCTGCGGGAAGCCGCACTTGTCCACGATGATCCGGCGCAGTTCGCGCTCTTTCTTGCGGACGTCGTCGACCTGCGTGCGTACCAGGTCGCACAGCTTCTCGATCGTGCGGGCCGTGAAGCGAATGGTCATCAGCTCTTCGGAGAGCGAATGCTGTGCCTTCTGGTAGCCGGGCGTGCCGTAGCCTTCCTTGTCGTAGATCTTGTGGATCTTCTCGAACAGCACGGCGATGCGGTCGAAGCGCTCGAGCGCGTCGCGCTTGAGTTCCTCGAGCTTCTTGGTCAGCGCCTTGGAGCCGCCCTTGCCGTCGTCGTCGTCTTCCTCGTCGAACTCGTCAAAGTCTTCTTCGGCCACGTAGTCGTCGGCCTCGTTGGGGTTCGAGAAGCCGTCGACGATGGTCGAGATGACGACCTTGCCCTCGCGGATGTCTTCGCCCAGGCGCAGGATCTCGGCGATCGTCGCGGGCGAAGCCGAGATGGCTTCCATCATGGCCATCAGGCCGCCTTCGATGCGCTTGGCGATTTCGATTTCGCCTTCACGCGTAAGCAATTCGACCGTGCCCATTTCGCGCATGTACATGCGCACGGGGTCGGTGGTGCGGCCGAATTCGCTGTCCACCGTGGAAAGGGCGGCTTCGGCTTCTTCCTCGGCTTCCTCGACCGTGGTGGCGGTCGGGGCGGTGTTGTTCAGCAGCAGGGTTTCCGCGTCGGGCGTCTGCTCGTAGACGGCCACGCCCATGTCGTTGAGCATGGTGACCACGACTTCCATGGTCTCGGCGTCGACCAGCTTGTCGGGCAAGTGGTCGGAGATTTCACCATGGGTGAGATAGCCGCGGGTCTTGCCGAGCGTGATCAGGGTCTTGAGGCGCGAGCGGCGCTTGGCAAGGTCTTCCTCGGAAAGCACGGTCTCGTCGAGGCCGAATTCCTTCATCAAGGCGCGTTCCTTCGCCTTGCTGATCTTCATTCGCAGCGGCTTGACCTTTTCTTCGGTCGCTGCGACCGCCGGTTCTTCACCTGCCAGATCGTCCTCGATGTCGGACAAATCGATGTCGCTGGATACGGGCTCGTTGCCGGCCTTGGGCTTGCGGCCGCGTTTGGCGCCGCCGGCTGCGGCAGGCGTACCGGCTGCCTTGGGGGGGCGGCCGACCTTCTTGGCGGCGGGTTTCGGGGTGTCAGCGGTGGTGGTCGTTTTCGTGGGCACGGTTTTCACTTTCGTTGCTGCAGACGCCTTGGACGCGGCAGCGCCCGTCTTGGTTGCCGGCAGCGCGGCTTTTTTCAACGGCATTTCTGCAGCGGGCTTCTTGGCGGTAGACACGGCAGGCTTCTTTGAACTGGGCATAAGACCTCGAACAACAAGATGGACCAAGCGGAATCAAAGCGCCACAAACCCGGCGCAGGCAGGAGCACAAACAATGAGGCGACGAGGACTCGAGGTCCTCGAACGGCCGTCAAAAGGCAAGATGTCGGGCGAACATTTGGTGTGCAGTCCTTGCGGTGTATTGACCCGTTTCCCGTCGGGAAGTGCATTGCGCTTGGGGTCGGCCCGGAGGTGCTGCTGTCGCTCTTGCCTAATTCGCGTTCTAGCGAAGCCTCACATTATAGCGTGTTACAGATTTTTCAAGCTCCATTTGGCGTGCTCGGCTTGAGGCGCTGGCGCAATTCGAGCCGGCGGGCTTCCAGCGCCTTGTAGCGCTCCAATGCCCGCGGGTCGATTTTTGCCGCCTCGACGGCCTCGGTTTGCTGTGCCTTGAGCAGGTCGTCGAGCATGTAGTCGAGCACGTTGCGCAATTCCCGGATCGCGTCGGCGGCCTGTTCGCCTTCGGCATTGCCGATGGGGCTGCCGTCGGGGCCGGTCATGACACGGAGGGCCAGGGTTTCGAACGGCTGGTTTCGCAGGCCCTCGCGCAACGCGGCCCAGGATTGAACGCCGTGCTCGTGCAACTGGCTGTCGAGCCACGCGAAAAGCAGCCCGTGATCGCCGGGAAGGTCGCAGAGCAGGGCGTGCAACTCATGGGACAGGCCTTCCCACTCGGCCATGTTCGACAGGATGAGCCTTGCGGCGACGTCGGGGCGACTGGTCGGCAATTTGCGCCCGCCGGGCGGCGGACGAGGCACCGGCGCCCGGGAGGACTTGAAGCGTCGTCTTTCGGAGGCGGGCCGGGGTTGATTGTCGATCCACTCGTTTCGATCATTCCACCCGTTCCAGTCCTCATCCGGAGGGGCCGATTGAGGCGCGGGGGCATGGGTTCTTGCCGGCGCCGGCGCCCACAATTGCTCCAATTCCTGTCCGCTCAACTGCACCAGGGAGGCGATTTCACCGAGCAATTGGCGTTTCAGGGCGCCTTCGGGAAGGGCGGTCCAGAGCGGCCGCGCGTTGCTTGCCATGTGGGCGCGGCCCTCCGCCGTCCCGAGGTCGCAACCATCACTGGCGGCTTCGATCAGGAAGCGGCTCAGCGGCGTCGCGTCGTTCACGAAGCGTGCGAAGGCGTCGGCGCCGAATTCCCGGATGAAGCTGTCGGGATCGTGTTCGGTCGGCAGAAACAGGAACTTGATGCTGCGCACGTCGGTCGCGTACGACAGCGCGCCGTCAAGCGCCTTGCGCGCGGCGCGACGGCCGGCGGCATCGCCGTCGAAACTGAAAACGACCGATTCGGTGAAGCGGAACAGCTTTTGCACATGCTCGGGCGTGCAAGCGGTTCCCAACGTCGCGACGGCATTCGGGAAGCCGAGTTGCGCGAGGGCGACCACGTCCATGTATCCCTCGGTGACAAGAGCGTAGCCCCGGTCGCGGAAGGCCGCACGGGCTTCGTAAAGCCCATACAGCTCGCGCCCCTTGCTGAAAACCGGTGTTTCCGGCGAATTCAGGTACTTGGGCTTCTCGTCGCCCAGCACCCGGCCGCCGAAGCCGATGCATTCCCCCTTGACGTTGCGAATCGGGAACATCACCCGGTCGCGGAAGCGGTCGTAGCGCTTACCTTCCCCGTTGTCGTCCGCTTCGCCGGCAATCACCAGGCCGGTTTCCACCAGCAGCGGGTCGTCGTAGTCGGGAAACACGCTGGCCAGCGTGCGCCAGCCGGCCGGCGCGTAGCCGATGCCGAACTGTCGCGCGATCTCGCCGGACACGCCACGGCCCTTGAGGTAGCTGATCGCGCCGGGTGCCTGCCGCAGATGCTTCCGATAGGCCTCGCCGGCCTTTTCCAGCACTTCGGACAAGGTGGCTTGCTTCTGGCGTTGGCCGGCGGCCCGGGCCCGTTCTTCGGGGGAGGCGTCGTCCTCGGGAACCTGCATGCCGTACTGGCCGGCAAGATCGTGCACGGCCTCGACGAATCCCATTCCGCCGTGTTCCATGAGGAAGCCGATCGCGTTGCCATGCGCACCGCAGCCGAAGCAGTGATAGAACTGCTTGGTGGGGCTGACCGAAAACGAGGGAGACTTCTCTCCGTGAAACGGGCAAAGCCCCATGAAATTGGCGCCCGCCTTTTTGAGCTGAACGTAGCGCCCGACGATTTCCACCACGTCGGCGCGTGCGATCAGTTCCTGGATGAATGAAGCGGGGATGGTCATGTAGGCGGAGAGCGGCAGATGATACGCAAGCCATCAATCAGTCGCCGGCCGGCGGCATACTGGCCTTCCCGGAATCGACGCATGATTCGCCGAACCATCATCCATGCACCGCCCTTGTTTCGACATCCGTTGAGATTCATTTGGGAGGCCCTCAAGGGCTTCAAGGCCAACCAGGGGCTGTTGCTCGCCGGTGCGGTCGCCTATTACGCGCTGCTGTCGATCGTTCCGCTCCTGATCGTGAGCGTGATCACGCTCTCCCGGTTCATCGAGCAATCCGCGCTGCTCGAGGCTGTCGGGCGCTATCTCGAATGGCTGCTGCCGGGGCAGTCGCGAGCCATCGTCGCCGAGTTGTCGAATTTCCTCGCCCATGCGGATGTCCTCGGGCCGGTGTTGTTGGTGACGATGATTTTTTTCAGTTCGCTCGCCTTCACCGTGCTCGAAAGCGCGATGGCGGTGATCTTTCATCATCGCAAGGCGGATCATTCGCGGCATTTCCTGGTGTCGGTGGTGATGCCGTATATCTACATCCTTTGCCTGTGCTTCGGGCTGCTGCTGGTCACGCTGGTGTCAGGGGCATTGCAGGTCATCGGCGAGGAGACCATCGATTTGTTCGGCCACCGCTGGTCGCTCTCGGGGGTTTCGGGGCTGCTGCTGTATTTGCTCGGATTGGCCGGCGAGATCCTGATGCTGACTTCGCTCTACCTGGTCATGCCCGTCGGCCAGCTCAGGCTGCGGCATGCACTGCTCGGCGGAGTCACCGCGGCGCTGCTCTGGGAAGTCACGCGCCGGTTGCTGGTGCTCTACTTTGCGACGCTGTCGCAGGTCAACGTCGTCTACGGTTCGCTGACAACCGCGATCGTGGTCTTGCTGAGCCTTGAAATCGCGGCGACGCTGGTGCTCTTCGGAGCCCAGGTGATTGCGCAATACGAGCGCCTGGAGCGCACCGGTAGCCTGCTGCCGGAGGACGACACCGAAGGCGCCCTCGGCAGCGTCAGCGCGGCGCCAAACGAATCGCGCCGTCGAGTCGGATCACCTCGCCGTTGAGCATGTCGTTCTCGATGATGTGCTTGGCGAGCTTGGCGTAGTCGTCCGGCGTGCCAAGGCGCGAAGGGAAGGGCACGCTCGCAGCGAGCGCATCCTGGACTTCCTGCGGCATGCCGAAAAGCATCGGCGTCCCGAAAATGCCGGGTGCGATCGTCATGTTGCGGATGCCGTTGCGCGCCAGGTCACGTGCGATCGGCAGCGTCATGCCCACCACGCCGCCCTTCGACGCGCTGTAGGCAGCCTGCCCGATCTGCCCGTCGTAGGCCGCGACCGAGGCGGTGGAAATCAACACGCCGCGTTCCCCGGTCGCTTCCGGTTCGTTCTTGCTCATGGCGTCCGCCGCGAGACGGATCATGTTGAAGCTGCCGATCAGGTTGACCGTGACCGTCTTGCTGAAGACGGCGAGTGCATGCGGCCCGGTCTTGCCAACCGTCTTCTCGGCCGGCGCGATGCCGGCGCAGTTGACCAGCCCCATCAGCTTGCCCAGTTTCAGCGCCGCGGCCACGGCCGCCTGCCCATCCGCTTCCTGACTCACGTCGCACTTGACGAAAACTCCGCCGATATCCTTGGCGACCGCCTCGCCCTTGTCGGCCTGCATGTCGGCAACGACCACCTTGCCCCCATTCGCCGCCAGCATCCGCGCCGTACCCTCGCCAAGGCCCGAAGCCCCGCCCGTCACGATAAAAACCTTGCCGTCAATTTGCATGTAAGTCTCCAAAGATAAGCCGCCAATTATCAAAGACCCACCGCGGCCAAAGGCCGCAAGTTCGGGAAACACCGCGGAACCGGCTTCGCCGGGCCGCTGGTGTTGCCCCCGGCAGGGGGTGGGCGGCTACACGAAGTGAGCCAACCTGGGGGCGAGCAAAAAAAAGCCCCCGTCCGAAGACGAGGGCCCTGAATTGGATCCCGAAGGACCCAAGGAGACAATCGACACCCGCTTCAAGCGGGCTTTGAATGACTTTGATGAATTAGCGCTTGCGCGAAGCGGTTTGAGCGGTGCTCTTGGCTGCGTTCACGGCGGTGGTCGACACGGCCTGGAAGTTGGCTTCAGCGACGTCGGTCGCTTGCTTGACGGCTTTCTGCACCGATTCGAAAGCGTTGTTGGCGGCAGCCACGGCGCTCTTCATCACGGCAACGGCGGTTTCCGAACCGGCCGGGGCGTTCTTGGCGGCGCTGTCGACGAGGCCGACAAAGGCTTGCTGAGCTTCAGCGGCCTTCACTTCGAAAGCCTTGGTGAACTCGGCGCCGGTGCCTTGGGCGATGTCATACAGGTGACGGCTGTAGGCGGCGGTCTTTTCGGCGAGGGGCTGGAACAGGCTGGCTTGCAGGGAGAGCAGCTCTTGCGCGTCCTTGACGTTCAGCAGGGCCTGGCTGGTGCCGGCGGCTTCGGTCAGTGCAGCCTTGGAGGCGGTCACGTTCAGTTCGACGAGCTTTTCGACGCCTTCGAAAGCCTTGGTGGTCAGGCCGAACAGGGTTTCGAGGTTGGCTTTTTGGGCGGCGATGAGTTGGTCAGCGGTCAGGGCCATTTAGGTGCTCCAGTTGAGGTGAAAGGTCGATTCGGGTGAGCTGCCCCTCTAGCGATGTTGCGGTGCAGCATGGGCCCAAGTATAGGCAGACGCGAGTTGTAAACAAGAGGATTCTTGTTGCCATGCAGCAATTTAGAACGCTGCTTCTAAATCAAGGCTGACAATGTTTCTGATGCGTGCGTTTTATTCAGGTCAGTTCGTCCTGCCGTTGCCGCCGGGACATCGTTTTCCAATGAGCCGCTATGCCATGCTGCGCGACGGGCTTGAACGCGAGCTGCCGCAAGTCCTCATGATTCAGGCCCCGCGCGCCAGCGATGGTGAACTGGCATTGGCGCACACGCCGCAATGGATCACCGCGATCAGCGATGGCAGCGTCAGCGCCGAGGCGATGCGCGAAATCGGTTTTCCATGGAGCGAGGCGATGGTGGAGCGCTCTCGCCGTTCAACGGGTGCAACCATTGCCGCTTGCCGCGCAGCGCTCGATGAAGGCATCTCGGCGAACATGGCTGGTGGGACGCACCATGCGAGCGCGGGCAAGGGTGGCGGCTTCTGCGTCTTCAACGACGCGGCCGTGGCCGCGAGGCTCATGCAGGCGGAGCACGGGCGGCGCGGCCGCGTACCGCTCCAGGTCGCCATCGTCGACCTCGACGTGCATCAGGGCAACGGCACCGCGAGTATCTTTCGCGATGACCCAAGTGTGTTCACCCTGTCGTTGCACGGTCAGAAGAACTTCCCCTTCCGAAAAGAGGCGAGCGACCTCGACGTCGAGCTTCCGGACGGTTGCGGGGACGCCGACTATCTAGCCGCCCTCGAACAGGCGCTCGACGAACTCGAACGGCGGTTCACGCCCGGACTGGTCATCTATCTTGCCGGCGCCGACCCCTTCGAGCGCGACAGGCTGGGCCGGCTCAAGCTGAGTTTCGACGGCCTGGAGGCGCGCGACCGCCGCGTGTTCGATTTCGCCTGGCAGCGGCGCATTCCCTTGGTATTCGCGATGGCGGGCGGCTATGCGGCGGATATCGCGGAGACCGTGCAGGTGCAGCTAGGCACCTTTCGCGTGGCGTTCGAATACTGGCGGCGCTGGCAAAATGCCGCGCCATGAACGACAGACCCTCCCCGCAGAACCGCAGCAGCTACCGCGCCTTTCGCAGCATCCCGACGCGCTGGGCGGACAACGACATGTACGGGCATGTCAACAACGTCATCTACTATGGCTGGTTCGACACCGCCGTCAACGCGTACCTGATCGAGCGCGGGGCGCTGGACATCCATCAAGGCACGACGGTGGGATTCGTGGTCGAGACGCAGTGCAACTACTTCGCCCCGCTCGCGTTTCCCCAGACTGTGGAGGCGGGCATCCGCGTGGCGCACGCCGGCAGTTCGAGTGTGCGCTACGAAATCGGCCTGTTCGCCGAGGGCGCAGAGACGGCGGCGGCCCAGGGGCATTTCGTCCATGTGTACGTTGACCGGATCACACAACGATCCGTCAAACTTCCGCCCGCGCTGCTCGCGGTCATCGACGAACTCCGGATCTGACGGCCTCAAGAAAAACGGCGTCCAGGGACGCCGTTTTTTAGTGGTGCAAGCGATGTCGCTTACATCTTCCTCATGGTTGTCTTGATGACATCTTCATGGTCTGGATTTCGGCCTTTCCTCGAGCCTCCTCGGCCTTGGCTTCCTTTTCGCAAGCGCTCTTGGCCGCGCCCTTCTGGTCGTCGCATTTTTCCTTCGCGACTTCATAGTTGGCCTTTACCTTCTCTTCGGCGACATTGCGGGAGTGACTGTCGCTGGGCTTGTATTGCTGTTCGAGTTCAGCCTTGGCGACGTTTTCCTTGCCCTTGGCCTGCTTGTCGCATACGTCCTTGGCGTTGTCCTTCAAGGTGTCGCACTGGGCCTTGTCGACCTTGTAGTTGGCCTCGATCTTTTCCTTGGCTACTTTGTATTCATCGGACGTCATCGCGCTGGCTTGGCCGGCGACAAGGCAAGTCGATGCGATGGCGATCATGAGCAGTTGCTTTTTCATGGCTTGGTCCCTCTGTAGTTGCTGAATGGGTGGGATCGGACGGGTCTGGGCGGTTGACCGCTTCAGACGCGCTCCATCCAGATCGCAGGTGTGCGGCCGTCACGGGTTTCCCATGCAGCGACCTGCTTCTCGGCTTCGTCCCGGCTGATGCCGTGGCGTTCCTGGATGCGGCCGAGCAACTGGTCGCGCTTGCCCGCGATGACATCGAAGTCATCGTCGGTGAGCTTGCCCCACTGCTCCTTGACCTTTCCCTTGAGTTGCTTCCAGTTGCCTTCGACGGTGTCTTTGTTCATCACGTATCTCCTTCAAGATAAGGTTTCGCCACCGGCCTGGATGTCGTGTGGGCCGGCGTGAAGACACTGTCGCGTGATGCCCTCGGAATGCCGGTAGGACGCTCGGGGAACGGGTCGTAGGCACATGCCGACGCGGCCCGTGATAATCGAACGCACGCCGAACGATTACCCGGAGACCAGCGCGCCGCATCATGATCATCCACAGCCTGCTCGATACCGATCTCTACAAGTTCACGATGATGCAGGTGGTGCTGCACCAGTTTCCGGGGGCGCGCGTCGAATACCGTTTCAAGTGCCGCAATCCCGGCATCGACCTGGCCCGGTTTGCCGGGCAGATACGGGAAGAGGTGCGTCACCTCTGCTCGCTGCAGTTCAAGGATGCCGAATTGAGCTACCTGCGCTCGATGCGGTTCATCAAGAGTGATTTCGTCGATTTCCTCGGACTGTTCCGCCTCAACGAGAAGTACATCGACATCGTTCCGCAGCCCTCCGGTGAGTTGGAGATCCGCATCAAGGGGCCGTGGCTGCACACGATCCTATTCGAGATCCCCGTGCTGGCGATCGTGAACGAGGTGTACTTCCGAAATACCCAGCCGCAGCCCGACATGGCCGAAGGCCGCCGGCGGCTCGAGACGAAGATCGCGCAGTTGCAGGACGCCGGCCTCGCAGACCTCAAGATCGCCGACTACGGCACGCGTCGTCGCTTCTCCAAGGACTGGCACGAAGAGGTGTTGCGTACGCTCGCCGCGCGCCTGGGGGCTGTCACGGCGCCACCGCAACAAGCCCACGCCCAGGCAAAGCTGCCGCAGTTCGCGGGCACGAGCAACGTGCTGTATGCGATGAAGCTCGGGGTGATCCCGCTCGGGACCATGGCGCACGAATACCTCCAGGCTTGCCAGGCACTCGGGCCGAGGCTGCGCGACAGCCAGATCTTCGGCTTCGAGATCTGGGCCAAGGAGTACCGCGGCGACCTGGGTATTGCGCTCTCCGACGTGTACGGCATGAGCGCGTTCCTGCGCGATTTCGACCTGTACTTCTGCAAGCTGTTCGATGGCGCGCGTCACGACAGCGGCGATCCCTTCCAATGGGGCGAACGCATGCTGGCCCACTACAGCACCAACCGTGTCGATCCGCTCACCAAAACGCTGATCTTCAGCGACAGCCTCACGGTGCCTCGCACCGTCGAGCTCTACCAGCAGTTCCGTGGCCGCTGCCAGCTCGCTTTCGGCATCGGCACCAACCTGACCAACGACCTGGGCTACGAGCCGCTGCAGATCGTGATCAAGATGGTCGCGTGCAACGACCAGCCGGTGGCGAAGCTGTCGGACACGCCCTCCAAGAACATGTGCGAAGACGAACGATACCTGGCCTATCTGCGCCAGGTCTTCGAGATCGCCCAGCCCGTCGCATGACGGTCGCGGCTTCGACGAGGAACGTCGCCCGGTCGCTTGCACTCGTCGCGCTCATGTTGCCGGCGATCGCGCTGGCGGCCGATTTCGACGGCGCTCGCCTGTCGCCACTGTGGGGCGTGCCTTTCGCCGGCGTCCTGCTGTCGATCGCAGTGCTGCCGCTGCTGGCGCCATCGTTCTGGCATCACCACTATGGCAAGGTCGTGGCGGGGTGGGCGTTGGCCTTCCTGCTGCCCTTTGCAGCGAGCTTCGGCGTCTCGCTGGCGCTTGCGCAACTCGTGCATGCGCTGGTCGCCGAATACATTCCCTTCATCATCCTGCTGGCTGCATTGTTCGCCGTCTCGGGAGGCATCCACATTCGCGGGAATCTCCGTGGATCGCCGAAGCTCAACACGGCGATCCTGGCGATCGGCGCGGTGCTTGCCAGCCTCATGGGAACGACTGGGGCTTCGATGCTGCTGATCCGCCCCCTGATACGCGCCAACGATGATCGCAAGCACAAGGTGCATGTGATCGTGTTCTTCATCTTCATCGTCTCGAACGTGGGCGGTTCACTGACGCCGCTGGGCGATCCACCGCTGTTCCTGGGCTTTCTGAAGGGCGTCGACTTCTTCTGGACCGCACGGAACATCTTTCCCGAGACCTTGTTTCTGGTCGGCATCCTGCTGGTGCTGTTCTACATGCTCGATGCGTGGTACTACAGGCACGGTGGCACGTACGCAGTCGACCCGACGCCGGACACACGGAGCATCGGCTTCGACGGAGCGGTCAATTTCTGGTTGCTGGCTGCCACGGTCTTTTTCGTCCTGCTGAGCGGTCTCTGGAAATCGCCGATCAGCTTCGACATTCTTGGCACCGAGATGGGATTGCCTGGCCTTGTGCGCGACGTGGCCTTGATCGCGATCATCCTTTTGTCGCTCAGGATCACCGCACCCCAGGTGCACGCCGACAACCAGTTCAACTGGGGTCCGATGGTGGAGGTTGCGAAGCTCTTCGCCGGCATTTTCCTGACCATCGTGCCGGTGATCGCGATGCTGAAGGCCGGCGTCGACGGTCCTTTCGGCGCGATCGTCTCTGCGGTCACGCATCCCGACGGACAGCCCAATCCGGCGATGTATTTCTGGGCCACCGGAATTCTCAGCTCCTTCCTCGACAATGCGCCCACGTACCTGGTGTTCTTCAATACGGCCGGCGGCGATCCGCAGGCGCTGATGACCACCTATGCGACGACGCTGGCCGCGATATCGGCGGGTGCCGTGTTCATGGGGGCCAACACTTACATCGGCAATGCGCCCAACCTGATGGTCAAGGCCATCGCGGAAAGCCGGGGCGTGCGCATGCCGAGTTTCTTCGGCTACATGGTGTGGTCGGGCGCCATCCTGGTGCCGCTTTTTGTTCTTGCCACCTTCATCTTCTTCCGTTGATCATGAGCAAACCCAAAATCCTCGTCGCGCGTTCGATCTTTCCAGAGACCATCGCGCGACTTGAAGCGCATTTCGACGTCGAGTCCAACCAGAACGACGAAAGCTGGACCAAGGCCCGGCTGATCGACAAGCTCCAGGGCAAGGCCGGTGTCTTCACCACCGGCAGCGAACGCATCGATGCCGAAGTGCTCGACGCCTGCCCCGACCTGAAGATCTGCGCCAACATGGCCGTGGGCTACAACAACTTCGACATCGAGGCCATGACCGCCCACGGCGTGCTCGGCACGAATGCGCCGGACGTGCTGACCGAGACCACGGCCGATTTCGGATTCGCGCTGCTGATGGCCACGGCCCGCCGCATCGCGGAAAGCGAGCATTTCCTGCGCGCGGGCAAGTGGGAAAAGTGGAGCTACGACATGTTCGCGGGCTCCGATATCCACGGCTCCACGCTCGGCATCATCGGCATGGGCCGGATCGGGCAAGGGATCGCGCGGCGCGGGGCGCTGGGTTTCGGCATGAAGGTGATCTATCACAACCGGTCGCGGCTCGACGCCCAACTCGAGGCCGAGTGCAAGGCCAGCTACGTGGGCAAGGAAGAGTTGCTCAAGACCGCCGATCACGTGGTGCTCGTCGTGCCCTATACCCCTGCGTCGCACCACACGATCGGCGCTGCCGAGTTGGCGCTGATGAAACCCACGGCCACCCTGGTCAACGTCGCACGCGGCGGGATCGTCGACGACGCGGCGCTTGCCGCGGCTCTAGGCGAGAAGCGCATCGCCGCTGCCGGCCTCGATGTGTTCGAGGGCGAACCGAAGGTGCACCCTGATTTGCTGAAGGTGCCGAACGTCGTGCTGACGCCGCACATCGCGAGCGCCTCCGTGCCGACGCGGCGCGCCATGGCCGACCTGGCAGTGGACAACCTCATCGGCTATCTCGTCAACAACAAACCGGTCACGCCGCTCAATCCCGCCGTGGTCGCCAACCGATAGAAAACAACAAGACCCGTGATCGAAACCTGGATCCTGCTGGCCCTGGCGGTCTTGAATTTCATCCTCGTCGTCTGGCTGCTGGTGCGGAGGCCCGCTCCGCCGGATCACTCCGCGCTGATTGCGACGCTGGCCGCGAACAACGAGCGTGTCGAGCGCGAACTGCGCCACGAGATCGGGGAATCCTCGCGCGGCGC
The DNA here is from genome assembly GCF_056395305.1 of Variovorax sp. 10L426. Taxonomy (NCBI): domain Bacteria; kingdom Pseudomonadati; phylum Pseudomonadota; class Betaproteobacteria; order Burkholderiales; family Comamonadaceae; genus Variovorax; species Variovorax sp. 10L426. The sequence goes on from NZ_JBFTJF010000004.1 coordinate 189,156, forward strand.
CCGACAGGAGACGGCGCAGGCGTTCTCCACGTTCCAGCAGGCGCTCGTTCATCAGGGCGCCGAAAACACGCGCACGCAAAACGCGCAGATCGACGCCTTCGCGCAGCAACTCAACCTGCTCCAGAAGACGCTGGGTGACACCCTCAACACGCAACTCCAGGGCCTGAGCGAATCGAACGCCCGGCGGCTGGCGGAAGTGCGCGCGACCATGGAGACGCAACTCGCGCAGCTCCAGCAGACCAACACCGCCAAGCTCGACGAGATGCGCAAGACGGTCGACGAGAAGCTCCAGAGTACGCTCGAAGCGCGTCTGGGCGAGAGCTTCAAGCAGGTTGCGGACCGGCTCGAGCAGGTTCACAAGGGGCTGGGCGAGATGCAGACGCTCGCTGTCGGTGTCGGCAGCCTGCAGCGGGTGCTGACCAACGTGAAAACGCGCGGCGTGTTCGGTGAGGTTCAGCTCGAAGCGCTGCTCGAACAGGTGCTGACGACCGACCAGTACGCCAAGCAGATCGAAACCAAGCCGCGCAGCGGACAGCGCGTGGACTTCGCGATCCGCTTTCCGGGGCGGGGCGACGACGGTGCCCCGGTCTGGTTGCCGATCGACGCCAAGTTTCCGCGCGACGATTACGAGCGCTTGCTCGATGCCCACGAACGGGCCGACCCTGGCGCGGCGGAAATCGCTGCCAAGGCGCTGGAGGCGCGCATTCGCACCGAGGCCCGGTCCATCGCCGAGAACTACCTGGCGGCGCCGCACACCACCGACTTCGCGATCCTTTTCCTTCCCGTGGAAAGCCTCTACGCGGAGGTGCTGCGCCGCCCCGGACTGATGGATGCCATCCAGCGCCAGCATCGCGTGACGCTGGCCGGCCCGACCACACTGCTGGCGATGCTCAACAGCCTGCACATGGGCTTTCGCACGCTGGCGCTGGAGCATCAGGCTTCCGAAGTCTGGAAGGTGCTCGGAGCAGTCAAGACCGAGTTCGAGCGCTATGGCGAATGGGTCGCGCGCATCAAGGAGCAAGTGGCGAAGGCATCCGACACGATCGACAAGGCTGACACCCGCGCCAAGCAGATGCGGCTTGCGCTGCGCAAGGTCGAAGCGCTGCCGGAGTCCCAGACACAAGGGATGCTGCCGCTCGCCGACGGCGAGGACGACGGTACCGCGTGAACGCGAGCCTGCTCAGGCTCATTGCTGCGCAGGTTTGCCTGCACGCGGCGATGACGGGCACCCGGCTGGCGGCACCGCTGCTGGCGCTGAGCGAGGGCTACAGCGCCGCGGCGGTCGGCGTGCTGCTTTCGCTCTTTGCCCTGACGCAGGTCTTCCTGGCGTTGCCGGCGGGCCGCTTTGCTGATCGCCATGGGTTGCGGCGTCCGCTTTTCATTGCCGTGTCTGCGGCCACTGCGGGCGCGGGGCTCGCGGCGGCATTTCCCGTGTTTCCGGTGCTTTGCATTGCCGCACTCCTCACGGGCGGCGCCACCGGCATCGCGGTGATTGCATTGCAGCGTCATGTCGGGCGTGCGGCGAGCAGTCCGACGCAGCTCAAGCAGGTGTTCAGCTGGCTCGCGATCGCGCCGGCGGCCGCCAACTTCGTCGGCCCCTTTGTCACCGGGCTTCTAATCGACCATGCTGGGCCAACGGCGGGCGACCTGATCGGCTATCGGGTGGCCTTCGTGCTGTTGGCACTGTTGCCCGTCGCGTGCTGGATGCTGGCACGCGGCACGCATGAGCTGCCGACGACACGACCGCCCGATGGTGCGCCCAAGCCGCGCGCCTGGGATCTCCTGGGGCAGCCGATGTTCCGTCGCCTGCTGTTCGTGAACTGGCTGCAATCCGCCTCCTGGGACGTGCACACCTTCGTCCTGCCGATCCTGGGCCATGAACGAGGGCTGAGCGCTTCGGTGATCGGCTCCATCCTCGGCGCCTTTGCCGTGGCTGCGGCCGGCATCCGCGTCGTGCTGCCGATGGTGGCTTCGCGCCTGAGCGAACGGACTGTGATCACCGCCTCCAACGTGATCACTGCGCTCGTGTTCGCGGCCTATCCGCTGATGTCGTCGGCGATCGGCATGGGCGCATGTTCGGTGATGCTGGGTATCGCGCTCGGCGCCGTGCAGCCCATGGTGATGAGCATGCTGCACCAGATCACACCGCACGCCCGCCACGGCGAGGCGCTGGGCCTGCGTGTGATGACGCTCAATGCTTCAAGCGTCGCGATGCCGATGCTCTTCGGCGCCGCAGGCGCGGTGATCGGCATAGCGGGCGTGTTCTGGATCGTGGGCGGCGTCGTGGCACTCGGCACGCGCTCGGTCTGGGGCCTGCAGGTCCCCAGCGCGGCCGACGCAGCCTGAGCGCCGGCGCCGGGGAACGCGTCAGAGCTTGTAGAAGCGCTTGATGTAGTCCCACGCGTCTTGCGGCGCGTCGACGTATTCGATCAGCTTCACGTCCTCGGGCGAAATCACGCCTTCCTCGGCGAGAAATTCGAAATTGACGAGCTGCTTCCAATAGTCCGAGCCGAAAAGCACGATCGGGACCGGCTTCGCCTTGCGGGTCTGGACGAGCGTGATCACCTCGAAGAGTTCATCCAGCGTGCCGAACCCGCCCGGAAACGCGACCAGCGCCTTCGCCCGCATCATGAAATGCATCTTGCGGATCGCGAAGTAGTGGAACTTGAAGCTCAGGGCCGGCGTGACGTAGGGGTTGGCTTCTTCCTCCATCGGCAGCGCGATGGCGAGGCCGACAGAAAGCCCCCCGCCTTCGTACGCACCGCGATTGGCGGCCTGCATGATCCCGGGGCCGCCGCCAGTGCAGACGAAGAGCTTGTCTTCCGGCTCCCGGTCGTTGCTGTATTGCGCGACCAGCTTGCCGAAGGCGCGCGCCTTTTCGTAATAGTGCGAACTGCGCGCGAGCTTGCGCCAGCGAGTAGCGGCGACGGTGTCGCCGGCCGCCTCGGCCTGGGCGATCAGGGCGCCGGATTCCTCTTCGCTGCGGAAGCGGGCGCTGCCGAACACCACCACCGTGTTCTCGATGCCGTGGGCGCGCATTTCGATGTCGGGTTTCATCAGTTCCAGCTGCATGCGAAGTCCGCGCGTCTCGCGGCGGAGCAGGAATTCGGGATCGGCGAACGCCAGCCGCGACGGATCGGTGTTCAGCGGGAGTCCCTTGTCCGAATGGGCCTGCAGGGTGGCCCACGCGTCGGCAAGGCGTTTGTCGTGAAGGTCGTGTGTACTGTTGGGCATGTTCTTGCGGGAAAAAACGATCCTGGATCCTGAATTGTGCGCCTTGCAGTTTTTGGGCCCAGTCCGTCGGCGCAGACGCAAAAAAGGCTCCCGAAGGAGCCTTTTTCATGACCGTTCAATGGCTGAGACGGCTTAGACGCGCTTGCGGTATTCGCCGGTGCGAGTGTCGATTTCGATGCGGTCGCCTTGGGCAACGAAGAGCGGCACGCCGATTTCGAAGCCCGTGGAGATCTTGGCAGGCTTCATGACCTTGCCCGAGGTGTCGCCCTTGACGGCCGGCTCGGTCCAGGTGATTTCGCGCTCGACGCTGGTGGGCAGTTCGACCGAAATGGCCTTGCCGTCATAGAACACCACTTCGACGGGCATGCCGTCTTCGAGGTAGTTGAGCGAGTCGCCCATGTTCTCGGCTTCGACTTCGTACTGGTTGTATTCGGTGTCCATGCAGACGTACATCGGATCGGCGAAGTAGGAGTAGGTGCACTCCTTCTTGTCGAGCACGATCTGGTCGATCTTGTCGTCGGCCTTGAAAACCACTTCGGTGTTGAAGTTGGCGATCAGGCTCTTGAGCTTCATGCGCACGGTGGCGGAATTGCGGCCGCCGCGGCTGTATTCGGTCTTGAGGACGACCATCGGGTCCTTGCCGTGCATGATCACGTTGCCGGCGCGAATTTCTTGAGCGATTTTCATAATCAGGGTCTCTGGATGTAAGCCGCTCGTTGCACATGCACCGCGGCGGGTTCAGCGGAAGGCGGGCAACAGGTGAAACCCGGCCGGAAATCCGCAAAGCCCGCAATTTTAGCTTTTTTGGGCGACGAAGCGCCGCAAGCGCGTCAAAAGATCCTCTTGCGACAGCAGGGATGCACGCGCTGCCAGGGCGGTCGTGCTCCAGGTCGTGAGCGTCGGTTTGTCGAGCGGCGGAAGGGCGCCAGGGGTGACGCCGTTCCAGAGATGGTGAAAAAGCCGCAGGGAAGGAGCTGCTTGCAGCCAATCCAGGAGGGCGTCGAGCTTGTTGTGGTGCGCGTCGTCGTCCTGCGGATAGATCTGCCAGACGAAGGGCGCGCCAGCCCAGAGCGCCCGCACCAGCGAATCTTCTCCTCGGACGAAGTTGAGGTCACAGGCCCAGAGAAGATGGTCGAAATCCCGATGCGACACATAGGGCAGCCACGAAATGGAGAGCGCGCCGCGCTGGGCAGGGCCCGGCGGTAGGGCTGCAGTCGCGCGACCGGCCGTGACAAGGAGGCGAGTCGGTTGTTCAGCGCCCTGCAGTTGCGCCAGCAGATCTCCAAGCGCCCGCGGCTCGTAGCAGAACAGCGAGATGAGTCGTTCGCCCTGCCATGGAATTCCCTGCTGCGCCAACCATGCCTTGCGGTCGAAGCGCTCCCTGCGCGCCATCAGGTCGGGCTCGCGCAGCAAGCCACCGGTGGCCGTCGTGAATCCCGGATAGAAAAAGTGCTTGGTCAGGCCGGCGCCGGGTTCACGGAATACGGGGGAGGGCAATCCATGCAGCCGTTCCACATAAGGTTCGGCCGACAGGTATTCCAGGTTGATCCATCTGTTGTCCGTGCCGGCTCCGTGGCGCTGCTGCGCGAAGAGCGCGACGACCTGGGGGGCGGGATCGCAACCGAAGGCTTCGATCAGCACGTCTGGCGCCGGGGTAGCGGGCGAGTCCGCGGCCTCCCGTTCCGTCCAGGTGACGACGGAGACGCCTTCGCAGCCACCGGGCGCCATCCAGTTCAGTGCGGAGGGATCGTCGATCCAGAGGCGCACCGTCTCGCCCTCCGCCGCCAGCGCAGCTGCGAGCCGCCAGCAGACGCCGACGTCGCCATGGTTGTCGATCACCTTGCAGAAAATGTCCCAGCGCATCGCGGGATACTCTACAGCCCCTCATGGCGACATCGGAGACAGCATTCATGTCACAGCACTCGGCCGACATCCTCTGGCAGCGCGGCGACCAGGACTTCCTGGGAAACAAGTACAGCCGCCGCCACCTCATCCGCTTCGACGGCGGTGCCGAATGGCTCGGCTCGTCGTCGCCGCACGTGGTGCCGGTGCCGTTGTCCGATCCCGCGGGCGTCGACCCCGAGGAGGCTTTCGTCGCTTCGCTGTCGAGCTGCCACATGCTGTGGTTCCTGTCGATCGCCGCCGAGCGCGGCTTTTGCGTGGATCGCTACAGCGACCAAGCAATCGGGCAGATGGGCCGCTGCGCCGCGGGAAAGATCGTGATCACCGTCGTCACGCTGCGACCGGACGTGCGGTTTTCCGGCGAGAAGCTCCCGTCGCATGCGCAGATCGAGGCCATGCACCACGCGGCGCACGACCAGTGCTTCATCGCCAATTCGGTCAAGACCGATGTGCGTTGCGAGCCGGTCCTGGCCGGCGCAGCACCACAATAAAGACGATGTCAGAAACGCATTCCGAACAGTTGCTCAGCGAAGTGGCGGCGTTGCCGCAGTTGCCCGGCGTCTACCGCTACTTCGACGCGGCGGGCGCGGTGCTCTATGTGGGCAAGGCGCGCAATCTCAAGAAGCGCGTGGCGAACTATTTCCAGAAGAATCACGCCGGCACACGCATCGGCCACATGATCTCGAAAATCTCACGCATGGAGACCACGGTGGTGCGCTCCGAGGCGGAGGCGCTGCTTCTTGAGAACAACCTGATCAAGACGCTCAAGCCGCGCTACAACATTCTCTTTCGCGACGACAAGAGCTATCCCTATCTCAAGATCGCTTCGCACACCTTTCCGCGGCTGGCCTATTACCGCGGCTCGGTCGATCGCAAGCATCGCTATTTCGGGCCGTACCCGAGCGCATGGGCGGTGAAGGAGTCGATCCAGCTGCTGCAGAAAGTCTTCAAGCTGCGCACTTGCGAGGACACGGTCTTCAGCAACCGTACGCGGCCGTGCCTGCTCTACCAGATCAAGCGCTGCAGCGGGCCTTGCGTGGATTACATCGCACCGGAAGCCTACGCACAGGACGTCGCCAACGCCGAAGCCTTCCTGATGGGCGATACCCAGGCCGTTCTCACCCAACTCGAGGCGCGGATGATGGCGCATGCCGAGAAGCTCGAGTTCGAGCAGGCGGCCGAGTTGCGCAACCAGATGTCGGCGCTGTCGCGCGTGCTGCACCAGCAGTCTGTCGAGATCGCCTCCGACAAGGATGTAGACATCCTCGCGGTCAAGGTTCAGGGCGGCAAGGCTTGCGTCAACCTGGCGATGGTGCGCGGCGGCCGGCATCTGGGCGATCGGGCGTACTTTCCGGTGCACGTCGAAGACGCAACGCTGATCCAGCATAGCGAGCGCGATGTGGAAGGCGACGACGATGTGCCGGATGTGCCGGATGTGCCGGATGCGGTCGAGGTCCAGGTTCTCGAGGCTTTCATTGCGCAGCACTACATCGATGTTCCCGTGCCCGCCACGCTGGTGTTGAGCGAGCTTGTGAGCCGTGAGTTGATCGCGGCGGTGTCGCTGCAGGCCGGCACGCGCGTCACGGCCGTATTCCAGCCGCACGAGCAGCGGCGCCACTGGCTCGAGATGGCATGCAAGAACGCCAGCCTGCAACTGGCACGCCTGCTCGCGGAAGAGGGCTCGCAGCAGGCCCGCACGCGCGCCCTGGTCGATGCGCTTGAACTCGCGCCGGATGACCTCGACACCTTCCGCGTCGAGTGCTTCGACATTTCGCACACGGCGGGTGAAGCGACGCAGGCCTCTTGCGTGGTATTCGAGCATCACGCGATGCAGAACCGCGAATACCGCCGCTTCAACATCGAAGGCATCACGCCCGGAGACGACTACGCCGCGATGCGGCAGGTGCTGCATCGCCGCTACGGCAAGCTGGCCGAGGCCATGGCGGCAGAGACCAATGCGCCGCCGGCCGGCGATGCGGCCGGCGCGGGAACGGACGCTCCACCGGGCACTCGCTCGGCCCGCATGCCGGATCTGGTGCTGGTCGACGGCGGCAAGGGCCAGGTCTCGATGGCGCGCGAGGTGTTCAGCGAGCTTGGATTGCCACTCTCGCTGATCGTCGGCGTGGAAAAGGGCGAGGGGCGCAAGGTCGGCCTCGAAGAACTGGTGTTCGCAGACGGCCGGGAAAAGGTCTACCTCGGCCGGGATTCGGCGGCACTGATGCTGGTCGCGCAGATCCGCGACGAGGCGCACCGTTTTGCCATCACCGGCATGCGCGCCAAGCGAGCCAAGGTGCGGGTGGGCGGCAGCCAGCTCGAAGACATCCCCGGTATTGGCCCCAAGCGCCGCGCCCGGTTGCTCCAGCGCTTCGGGGGCATTCGCGGCGTTGCGGCGGCCAGTGTGGAAGATATCGCGTCGGTCGACGGCATCGCGTTCGACCTTGCCGAGGAAATCTACCGGGCGCTGCACTAGACCCTTGGGCTCGAGGCTTCTCGGCGAGCACCCGAGAACAGTCTTCATGCCATGACACAATCGAGCCGATGTTCTGGACTCTGCCAACGATCATGACCTGGGCGCGCATCGTCGCGATTCCGCTGATTGTGGGCGTGTTCTACCTGCCGTTGTCCGAGCCCATGCGCAACCTCATCGCGACGGTGATGTTCATCATCTTCGCGGCGACGGACTGGCTGGACGGTTTTCTGGCGCGCAGGCTCAACCAGACTTCGGCCTTCGGTGCATTCCTCGATCCCGTCGCCGACAAGTTCCTCGTCTGCGCGTCGCTGCTCGTGCTGGTGCACCTGAATCGCGCCGATGTGTTCGTGGCGCTGATCATCATCGGACGTGAAATCGCCATCTCGGCGCTTCGCGAGTGGATGGCGCAGATCGGGGCCGGCAAGAGCGTCGCGGTCCACATGATCGGCAAGGTCAAGACCGCGGTGCAAATGGTCGCCATCCCGTTCCTGCTCTTCAACGGCATGTTGTTCGGCTGGATCGATACAGGCGCCTGGGGCCAGTGGCTGATCTGGATTTCCGCCGTGCTCACGGTCTGGTCGATGGTCTACTACCTGCAAAAAGCGATTCCCGAAATTCGGGCCCGGGCCAAATGACCGACACGGCCCGCTCTGCGGGCTGGTTGCGTGCGATGCCGGGTGTCTTCGTGCTCATCTGGAGTACCGGCTTCATCGTGGCGCGCTATGGCATGCCCTACGCGCCACCGCTCAAGTTCCTGGCGGTGCGCTATGCGCTGTCGGTCGTCTGCTTCCTGATCTGGGTGCGCCTCGCGCGTGTCGCGTGGCCCCGCAAGCGCTTGCAGTGGAGCCATCTCGCCGTCACCGGCGTGCTGATGCAGGCCGGCTATCTGGGTGGCGTGTGGGCGGCGGTTCGGGCCGGCATGGGCTCGGGGCTTGTGGCGCTGCTGGTCGGTATTCAGCCAGTGTTGACCGCGGTCTGGTTGTCTTTGCGCGGCGGCACGGTCACTCGGCGTCAATGGGCGGGACTTCTGCTCGGCTTCGTGGGGCTGGTTCTCGTTGTTTCGCGCAAGCTGGGTGAGGGCGGCGAAGTCAGCATGCTGACCATGGGGCTTGCGATCATGGCGCTGCTATCGATCACGGCGGGCACGCTGTATCAGAAGCGATTCGTGGCGCCCTGCGACGTGCGCAGCGCCAACGCCATCCAGTTGGCGGCAGCACTGATTGTCACGTTGCCCTTCGCGGCGCTGGAGCAGGACAGCATTCACTGGAACCTGTCTTCGGGCGGCGCGATGGCTTGGTCGGTGCTGGCGTTATCGCTGGGCGGAAGCTCGCTGCTCTACATCCTGATCCAGCGCGGCACGGCGACGGCGGTCACGAGTCTGCTCTATCTGGTGCCGCCATGTACGGCGGTCATGGCATGGCTGCTTTTCGCTGAACCGATCACTGCGATGACGCTTGCAGGCATTGCGCTGACCGCCGTCGGCGTGAGTCTGGCGGTTCGCGGCGCGCGCTGAAACCGCTCAGCGTACGGCCGCGCTACCGGTCTTCCAGGGCTCCGAACGAAAACGTTCCACCAGGAAATCGATTAGCAGGCGTACGCGCTTCGGCGTCTTGGGCCGCCAAGGCGCGATCCATTGCACATCGGCATCAGGCATCGTGTACTGGGGCAACACACGGGCGAGCTTTCCCGATGCGAGCAAAGGCGCGATGTCCCAGAGACTGCGCAACATCACGCCGCGGCCGGCAAGGCACCAGTCTCGAACCAGTTCCCCCGAGTTGCTCGAAAGCGGCCCGCTCACGCGAACACGCGCGCTGGTGCTGTCTCGGGCGTGGTGCAACGTCCAGAGTGCGAATTCACGTTCGTCGGCTTGGTTGTTCTCCCGGGCAATCAGGCAATCGTGCGACGCCAGTGCAGCCGCGTCTGCTGGACGGCCGCGGCGCGCCAGATAGGCTGGGGAGGCTGCCAGGACGCGCTGGTTGCGCGCGATGCGACGGGTGACCCAGTCACTGGCGTGGCGCTCCTGAGGCGCCCACAGCCACACGGCGCCGTCGTAGCGCGCCGCACCAAGGTCGGGCAGTTTTTCCGCCAGGGTGAGCTGGATGTGCAATCCGGGATACCTCTCGTTGAATATCGCTAGCGCCGGGCCGAGCCACAGCCTGCCGAACCCGAAGGTTGCGACGAGTCTGATGGTCCCGCTCAGTTCGGTCTGGCGCTCGCCCAGTTCGTTTTCCAGTGCCGCGAAGCCCTCGAGCAATCCCTTGGCATGCAGGCACACCGCTTCGCCCTCAGCGGTGGCGCTCAGCCGGCGCGTCGTCCTGTCGAAGAGGCGTTGCCCCAACTGCGCTTCCAGCGCCCCTAGTCGCTTCGTGACGACTGACGGCACGACGTCCAATGCGAGCGCTGCGCCGGCCAGGCTGCCGCGATCTCGGATAGCCATGACGAGTTCGAGATCGCTGCGATCCATTGCTGCCAAATCGGAAAGTATGAATTGGCTGATTGTTGCTTGATGAAGAGCTATGCGCAACGCACAATCCTTCGCATGTTCCCTTCGTTTTCCTCCTTCGATCTTTCGCGCGATGGGGTTCGATTGCACGGGCGGATCGGTGGCAGCGGCAGGCCACTGCTGCTGCTGCACGGGCATCCGCAGACACATGCCATTTGGCATCGCATAGCGCCGGGATTGGCAGAACACTTCAGGGTGGTCCTGGTCGACCTGCGCGGCTACGGCGACTCGGGCAGGCCGACTGCGGACGAAGCCCATGCGCGCTACAGCAAAAGGGAAATGGCGCTCGATGCGCTGGCGGTCATGCGTCATCACGGATTCGAGCGCTTTGGCGTACTGGCTCACGACAGGGGCGCACGAGTGGCGCATCGGCTTGCAGCGGATCATCCGCAAGCCGTGGAGCGGCAGATGCTGCTCGACATCGCGCCGACGCTCGCGATGTACGAAAACACATCGGAAGCTTTTGCGCGAGCCTACTGGCATTGGTTTTTCCTCATTCAACCGCCACCATTGCCCGAGGCACTCATCGAATCGGACCCGGTTCGATACATTCGCAGCGTCATGGGCGGACGCCATGCGGGGCTTGCGCCATTTGCGGCCGAAGCTCTCTCTGAATACGAGCGCTGTGCCGCGATCGACGGCACCGCGCAGGCTATCTGCGAGGACTATCGCGCATCGGCCAGCATCGACCTCGACCATGACCGGGCCGACGTCGCGGCCGGCCGCAAGCTGAGCCAGCCGTTGCGCGTGCTCTGGGGCGAGCATGGCGTGGTTGGCCGTTGCTTCGACGTACTGTCGATGTGGTGTGAGCGTGCCGATGACGTCTCCGGCGGCACGCTTTCGTGCGGCCACTACATTCCCGAAGAAGCGCCCGCCGAATTGCTCGCCGAGGCCCTTTCATTTTTCAACACGACTCCCAAGGATTGAGACATGAGTACCCAACGAATCGCGGTCATCGCCGGTGACGGCATCGGCAAGGAAACGATGCCGGAGGGCTTGCGCGTGCTCGACGCGGCCGCCCGGAAGTTCGGTATCGACCTGAAGTTCGATCACTTCGATTTTTCGAGTTGGGACTACTACGAGAAGCGCGGAAAAATGCTGCCCGACAACTGGAAGGACCAGATCGGTGGTCATGACGCAATCTTCTTCGGCGCGGTCGGCTGGCCAGAGAAGATTCCGGATCATGTCTCGCTCTGGGGCTCGCTGCTGTTGTTTCGGCGCGAGTTCGACCAGTACATCAACCTGCGGCCCGCGCGACTGATGCCAGGCATCGTGGCGCCCGTGGTACGCCGTGACGGCACGCCGCGGCAGCCTGGCGAGATCGACATGTACATCGTGCGCGAGAACACCGAGGGCGAGTATTCGAGCATCGGCGGGCGCATGTATGAAGGCACCGCCCGCGAGATCGTCGTGCAGGAAACGGTGATGTCGCGCGTCGGGGTGGATCGTGTGCTCAAGTTCGCCTTCGAGCTTGCGCAGTCGAGGCCGAAAAAGCATCTCACCAGCGCGACCAAGTCCAACGGCATCTCCATCACGATGCCCTACTGGGACGAACGCGTCGCAGCGATGGCGAAGACCTATCCGGGCGTGAATCTCGACAAGTTCCACATCGACATCCTCACGGCTCATTTCGTGCAGCGGCCGGACTTCTTCGACGTGGTCGTGGCGAGCAATCTTTTCGGGGACATCCTCTCGGACCTTGGGCCGGCGTGCACCGGCACGATCGGCATCGCGCCGAGCGCCAACCTGAATCCGGAGCGCACGACACCTTCGCTTTTCGAACCGGTGCATGGTTCGGCGCCCGATATCGCCGGCAAGGGCATCGCGAATCCCATCGGCCAGATCTGGTGCGGCGCGATGATGCTGGAATTCCTCGGCCACAAGGCGGCCCACGATGCCATCATGGCCGCGATCGAAAAGGTGCTTGCTCCCGACAGCGGCGCTCCGCGCACGCCGGACATCGGCGGTACGGGACGCACGATCGACCTCGGAAAGGCCATTGCCGAGGCGCTTTGAAATCGGCTTCGTCAAAACGCCACTAAAATCGCGCTCCTCGCCGTGGTCTATGGGGTGAGTGTCTTATTGACACCCCGTAGACCAGTGGTTGTAATCCTTGTCGGCAGTGCGCTGCCGGCGCGTCAGAACTGCCACCCTTTTTTCCAGCATGCACCCCGCGGCCTCGTCGCGGGGACGGGATCGCTTCTGACCCTGATCAACATTTTTTCTGCAAGGGGCCCTTGTGAACAAGACCGAACTGATTGAGCACATCGCAAAAAACGCCGATATTTCCAAAGCCGCTGCCACGCGCGCACTCGAATCCACCATCGGCGCCATTCGTACCACGCTCAAAAAGGGCGGTTCCGTGTCGCTCGTCGGTTTTGGCACTTTTGCAGTCGGCAAGCGTGCCGCCCGGACCGGTCGCAATCCGCGCACCGGCGACGCGATTAAAATCAAGGCCGCCAAGATTCCGAAGTTCCGTCCCGGCAAGGCGCTCAAGGACGCATTGAACTGAGATTACTGTTTCGGGGGTGCTTAGCTCAGCTGGTAGAGCGGCGCCCTTACAAGGCGTAGGTCGGGGGTTCGAACCCCTCAGCACCCACCACCCGATGCAAAGGCGAACACAGTGTTCGCCTTTTTTGTTGCCGTTTCGCAATCCGTCAGAGAGAGTCCTCAAGCATGTTTGATTCCTTCCGCAAGTACAACAAGGTCATCATGGTGTTCTTGTTCTTGCTGATCATTCCGTCGTTCGTGCTGTTTGGCGTCGATCGGTATCAGAGCGGCGGCCAGGGCGAGAAGGTCGCCCGCGTGGCGGGTACCGACATCACGCGTCCTGAATGGGACCAGCAGCATCGCAACGAGGTCGACCGGATTCGCCAGCAGGCGCCGAACATCGAACCTGCCATGCTCGATTCGGATGCAGCGCGCTATGCAACGCTGGAGCGCATGGTGCGTGATCGCGTGCTGGCGGCAGCGGCTTCGAAGTCGAACATGACGGTATCCGAAGAGCGGCTTGCCCGTATGTTCGCCGAAGATGCCGGCCTGGCGTCCTTCCGCACGCCCGACGGCAAGTTCGACCGCGAAACCTTCATGCGTGCGACTGGCCGGACGCCGGAGCAATATGAAGCGGCGGTGCGCGCAGACCTGGCAACGCAGCAGGTATCCCTCGGTGTGTCGGGAACTTCGTTTGCGACCGCGGCCCAGGCTGCAGCGACGCTCAATGCTTTCTACGACCGTCGCGAGATTCAGGTGGCGATGTTCAAGCCGGCCGATTTCGCGTCGAAGGTCAGCGTCAGCGACGACGATCTGCAGACTTACTATAAAGAACACACAGTGCAGTTCCGGGCGCCCGAACAAGCCAGCATCGAATACCTCGTTCTAGACCTTGAGGCAGCGAAGAAGAACATTGCGGTGAGCGAGGCTGATCTCCGCAGCTATTACGACCAGAACAGCGCGCGCTTCGGCACCAAGGAAGAGCGGCGCGCAAGCCACATCCTGATTGCCTCCCCCGCCAGCGCGCCTGCTGCTGAACGCGAAAAGGCCCGTGCGAAGGCGGAACAGTTGCTCGCAGAGGTCCGGAAGGCGCCGGCCAGTTTTGCGGACGTGGCTCGCAAGAATTCGCAGGATCCCGGATCGGCTGAAAAGGGAGGCGATCTTGATTTCGTGACGCGCGGCGCGATGGTCAAGCCTTTCGAAGACGCGATGTTTGCCCTCAAGAAGGGTGAAATCAGCAACGTGGTCGAGACTGAATTCGGCTTTCACATCATTCAGCTCAACGACATCAAGCCGGCAGTGGTGCCGCCCTTCGAGAAGGTGCGCGCCACCATCGAGAACGAGGTGCGGGGGCAGCAGGCGACGCAGGAGTTCGCCAAGGCGGCCGAGATCTTCACCGACATCGTCTATCAGCAACCCGATAGTCTGAAGCCCGCAGCCGAGAAGTTGAAACTCACGATTCAAACGGCGAGCAATGTGGGACGGACGCCCGCGCAGGGCGCAACCGGCGTGCTGGCAAGTCGCAATTTCCTGAATGCCCTGTTTGCGCCCGATTCGCTGGAGCGCAAGCACAACACTGAGGCAATTGAAATCGGACCGAACCAACTTGCATCTGGGCGCGTGACCCAATACTCGCCCGCTCGCGCTTTGGCGTTCGACGAGGTCAAGGAAAAGGTCCGCACTCAACTTATCGCGGAGCGATCGGCAGCACTTGCAAAGGCCGAGGGTTTGGCCAAGCTCGCAGCATGGCAGGCGAATCCCACTGGTGCAAACCTCGGTGCGCCGATGACCGTCTCGCGGCTGGAAACCCAGTCGCAGCCCACGTCTGTCATCGAGAGTGCGCTCCGTGCCGATGGCTCCAAGTTGCCGGTGTTCGTCGGCGCGGACCTTGGTGCGCAAGGGTTCGCCGTCGTTCGCGTCAACAAGACAGTTCCACGCACGCCGCCTGCCCCCGAGGCGGCCAAGCAGGAAAGCGAGCAAGTCGGGCAGGCGGTGGGAGCGGCCGAAACGGCGGCTTACTACAACCTGCTGAAGGATCGGTTCAAGGCAGAAATTTTGGTCCCGAAGCCGTCTGACGCCGGGGTTGCCGTCGAAAGGTAGTTTTTTCACGCTACAATTGCCGGCTCTGCGGTGGCTGTAGCTCAGTTGGTAGAGTCCCAGATTGTGATTCTGGTCGTCGTGGGTTCGAGTCCCATCAGCCACCCCAAACCATCTTGATCAAAAGCGCCGACCCATGGTCGGCGCTTTTTTTTGTTCGGCTCGTTGTGGCAATTGGGATTTGAATTAGAATTTTTGCTTTCCAATTCGGAGGATTAGCACCGATGGCCTCAACCCTTGCCGACATCAATTCCCAGATCAAGAAGCATGATGAGCAGATCGCGCAATTGCGCAAGCAAGCCGAAGAGCTCAGAAATCAAGAACGAGCTGGCGTGATCGAGGAACTGCGCAAGAAGATCGCCGAATATGGCCTGACGGCAACCGACCTCAAACTTACGGCGCGCGGTGGCAAGCGGAGCGTCGCTGCGGCACCGGTCAAGGCGGCTGCAAAGTATCGCAGCCCGACCGGTGAAACGTGGTCTGGCGGTCGCGGTCGCAAGCCACGGTGGGTCACCGAGGCCATTGCTGCCGGTAAATCGCTGTCGGAGTTCGAGATCAAGTAAAGATCTTGCACTATAAAAAAGCCCGCAGTCGCGGGCTTTTTGTTGAACTATACCGGCGGCCTCAGTTGACGAGCACCAGCTTGCCCTTCACGCCCCGCGAGCCCATGTGCGCATAGGCTGCTTTCAGTTCGGCCAAGGGCATCGTGCTGTCGATGACTGGCTTGATCTTGCCCAGGCCGTACCACTTTGCCAATTCGGCCATCATCTGCGCATTCGCTTTGGGTTCGCGCTTGGCGAAATCGCCCCAGAACACCCCGACCAGGGCTGCGCCCTTCAAGAGCATCAAATTCAATGGCAGCGAGGGAATGGGTCCAGCTGCGAACCCTACAACCAGGTAGCGACCTCGCCAGCCGATCGAGCGGAATGCCGGCTCTGCGAATTCGCCGCCGACCGGGTCGTAAATGACGTCAGGTCCTTTGCCATCGGTCGCCGCCTTCACTGCGTCACGAAATGCGTTGGGAACACTGTGCGTCGTGTAGTTGATCGTGAGATCCGCGCCAATCGATTTGCAGAGCTCGCATTTTTCGTCGGTCGACGCCGCCGCAATAACTTTTGCGCCCGCCGCTTTTGCGATCTGTATTGCGGCGGTACCGACGCCTCCTGCAGCACCGAGCACCAGCACGGTTTCGCCGGCCTTCAATTGGGCCCGGTCCATCAGTGCGTGCCATGACGTTGCGTAGATCATGATGAATGCCGCTGCGTCAACATATCCGAAACCGTCGGGCAGGGGCATGCACAAGGCCGCTGGCGCAATCGTGTGCGTTCCGAAGCCGCCGGTGCCCGACAGGCATGCAACGTTCTGACCCGCGCGCAGGTGCGTGACGCCTTCACCCACCGCGGCGATGATGCCCGCGTATTCGGACCCTGGAACGAATGGCAATGGCGGCTTCATCTGGTACTTGTTCTGTACGATCAGCAGATCAGGAAAATTCAGGCTGGCAGCCTTGATCTCGATGAGCACCTGGCCTGGACCGGGTTGAGGGGTCGGCAGTTCTTTCCACGTCAGCGCGTCGACGCCGATGGGGTTCTCGCAGAGCCATGCGTGCATGCTCGTGTCTCCTGTAATGAATCTGGATGGTGAAGAATGCGGGCCATGATAGGCGGGGTCCAATGACCGTGTTGTCCCAGTCGCGACGCACCCGCCGCCTACAATCGCGCGGACTCATAGACACCATGAAGATACTTATTTCGAACGACGACGGTTACCAGGCTCCCGGCCTCGTCGCCTTGCACGACGCGTTGATGGAAATTGCCGATGTCGAAGTGGTTGCGCCCGAGCACAACAACAGCGCCAAGTCGAACGCACTCACGCTGGCTGCGCCGCTGTATGTGCATACCGCGCACAACGGTTTTCGATACGTCACTGGAACGCCGGCCGACTGCGTGCATATCGCGCTGAAAGGCCTGCTTGACTATCGACCGGACCTGGTCGTCTCCGGCATCAACAACGGTGCCAACATGGGCGATGACACGATCTATTCGGGCACAGTCGGTGCGGCTATGGAGGCCTATCTTTTCGGCATACCGGCGATCGCCTTTTCTCAGATCGAGAAGGGATGGGCACATGTCGATGCTGCGGCACGTGCGGCGCGGCGTCTCGTCGAGCAGATCGAACAGGAGCGGATGCTTGGGGGTGGCGCATTTCTGCTGAACGTCAATGTGCCGAACCTGCCTTTTGATGCGCTGAAGCCGGTCAAGGTTTGCAGGTTGGGGCGCCGTCATGCCGCTGAAAAGGTGATCACGCAAGACAGTCCGCGCGGCGAGACGATGTACTGGATTGCCGGTGCGGGCGGCGCAAAGGACAGCGGTGAAGGCACGGATTTCCACGCGACGGCAGCTGGCCATATTGCGTTGACGCCGCTGCAGATCGACTTGACGGATCACGCCCATCTCGATCAATGGCGCGACACGGTGGCTCGCCTGGGCGAGCCATCCTGACATGGCCGCCCAGCGACCCGGCTTCCCCGTGCGGCTGACGCCCTCGGCCTCTTCCCCCGCCCGAAGTCGGGCGCCGGCAGTGCCCGCGAAGCCGACTGTTCAAGGGGCGCCCTCAATGGCCTCCGATGCAGTGCGCGCGCGCATGGTCCAACGGCTCGCTGCGCAGGGTATTGCGGACGGGCGCGTGCTGCGCGCAATGGGAGTGGTCGAGAGACATTTGTTCGTCGACAGTGCGCTGGTCAATCAGGCTTATGAAGACACCAGCCTGCCGATCGGATTGGGGCAGACGATTTCCAAGCCCAACGTGGTGGCAAGGATGGTCGAGTTGTTGCTTGGTGCGCCCGCGTTGGCGAACAAGCCGGCGGAGCGATTGGGTCGCGTGCTGGAGATAGGCACTGGATGCGGTTATCAGGCCGCGGTGCTAGGACAAGTGGCGACCGAGGTCTACAGCATCGAGCGATTGCGAGGGCTGCACGAGCGGGCTCGTTCGAATCTGCGACCCTTCCGGTTGGCGACGGTCCATCTCCTGCTCGGCGATGGCATGGTGGGGTACGCCAAGGGCGCGCCATATGCCGGCATCATCGCGGCTGCAGGTGGCGAAGTGGTGCCCGAAACATGGGTCGCGCAACTGGCCGTTGGCGGCCGGATCGTCGCGCCGACACAGTCCGCGCCGGGTGGACAAGCCTTGGTTGTCATTGACAAAACGGCACGTGGACTCGAGCGGCGCATTCTTGAGGCGGTCCACTTTGTCCCCCTAAAATCAGGAATTGCTTGAAGGAAGAACACATGCAGGGTTTTGGCAATCGGGGCTGGCTCGCCGGCATGACGCTGGTGTTCGCGCTCGTGATTGCGGGGTGTGGAGCACCGCGCGGTCCGGTGCCCGTCGAAGATCGCGGCACCATGGCTCGCGCACCGACCGCAGGGGCGAACGGAACTGCAACTCCTGGTGTACCACCTATCACCACCGACGCATCCGGCAAGCCGCTGCCTGGCATCGAGAACTATGGCAAGCCTGGCTACTATGCCGTGCGTCCTGGCGACACCATTCGCCGCATCGGCACCGAAACAGGCCAGAGCTGGCAGAACATCGCGCGCTGGAACAATCTCGATAACCCCGATCTGATTGAAGTGGGGCAGGTTCTGCGCGTCATCCCTCCAGCCGGAGGCAGTGCGACGGCGCCTGCAACATCGGCCGCCGCAGGCACGGATGCATCCGGGGTCGTGACGCGACCTGTGACGCAGCCGATTGTTGCGCCGGCAACCGCGGCGGCTGCGGCGGGTGCTACCGCGGCAACAAGCCCGGCAGCCAAGCCTGCCTCACCCGTGACAGCGTCGCCAACATCACCAGCCGCTGCGGCATCCGGTGATGAAGACGTGGGCTGGATCTGGCCGGCGCAAGGCTCCTTGATCGCCGGCTTCGACGAAGCCAAGAACAAGGGTCTCGACATTGGCGGCAAGGCGGGCGACTCCGTGCTTGCGGCGGCTGATGGGCGTGTGGTCTACGCTGGTGCGGGCTTGAGGGGCTATGGCAACCTCATCATCCTGAAGCACAACAACACTTACCTCACTGCTTACGCGCATAACCGCACGCTGCTGGTCAAGGAGGATCAGTCGGTGCAAAAGGGGCAGAAGATTGCCGAGATGGGCAACAGTGACGCAGACCGTGTCAAGCTGCACTTCGAAATTCGCCGTCAGGGCAAGCCGGTCGACCCGGCTCGGTACCTGCCACCGCGCTAGCATGCCATGGCCGCTTCTCGCCCTTATCGCACTTCGGTCGTGCGGCGAGCGGCGGGTGATGGCGGGATTTCGGGTTTCGATTCGGCGCGAGTCGCCGGAGCTGGGGTCTCGATTGCGTTCCACGGGGCTGTAGATGGGAACGCCGAAGAGGGCCGCGGCGGCAATCCGCGCGATGGCCTTCCGGTTGACGTGGCGGGTGAAGGCGGCGACTCGCTGACGCTCTATTTGCGTGAGATCCGGCGAACTCAGCTTTTCACTCCCGAAGAAGAATACCGAGCCGCGTGCGCTGCGCGTGCCGGTGATTTTGCGGCTCGGCAATCGATGATCGAGCACAACCTTCGCCTGGTGGTCAACATCGCGAAGGCCTATCTCGGACGCGGCGTGCCCATGGCCGACCTGATCGAAGAAGGCAATCTCGGCCTGATGCATGCGATCAACAAGTTCGAGCCGGAGCGCGGGTTCCGCTTCTCGACTTACGCGACATGGTGGATCCGACAGTCGATCGAGCGTGCGGCGATGATGCAAGCACGCGCGATTCGGTTGCCGGTGCATGTGGTGCGCGAACTCCAGCAAGTGATGCGTGCCCGCCGCGCTCTGGAAGGTGATTCAGAGTTTCTCGCTCGCCGGCCTGATGGCGTGCGGGTCGAAGACGTCGCGGCACTTCTCGGGCGTGAGGTGCAAGAGGTGGCGGACTTGATGGCGCTTGCGGAAGCGCCGCGTTCATTGGATGCGGGCAGCGAACGCGGCGATGAAAGCTTTACGCTTGCAGATACCGTGGCGTCGGACGATGAAGGCGCCGACCCGACCGGCGTCACTCAGACGCACGAGGTCGAGAAACTCCTCGATCAATGGATTCTTGTGCTCACCGAGCGCGAGCGCGAAGTCCTCGAAGGCCGCTACGGTTTGCATGATCGCGATCCCGAAACGCTTGAGGTCCTGAGTGTGCGTCTCGGCCTTACGCGTGAACGCGTAAGGCAGATCCAGAACGAGGCGCTCGCCAAGATGCGTCGCCAGTTGGCTCGCGCCGGTGTGCAGCGCGACGCACTTTTGTAGGGTCTGAGAATATCCGTTCCCTTGGCCTGAGACAATTCGGCCATGACGGATTCGATTGAGAAGAAAGAGGCGCAGCGTTCTGGCGGTGAATGGCTGCAGGTCGAGTCGCTCGACCTTGATGCACAAGGCGTGGCGCACAAGGCCGACGGCATGGTGGTGTTCATTGAAGGTGCCTTGCCTTTCGAAGAGGTGCAGTTCAACGTGCACCGCAAGAAGAACAATTGGGAGCAAGGCACCGTGACGGCAATTGGCCGCGAGTCTTCGCAGCGAGTGCGGCCGGGCTGTCCCCATTTCGGCTTGCATGCGGGTGCTTGCGGCGGCTGCAAGATGCAGCACCTCGATGCGGCCGCACAGGTCGCGGTCAAGCAGCGCGCGCTGGAGGACAACCTATGGCATCTCGGCAAGGTGCGTCCCGAGAACATGTTGCGTCCGCTCGAAGGGCCTGCCTGGCACTATCGCTACCGCGCGCGGCTGTCCGTACGCCACGTCGTGAAGAAGGGAACGGTGCTGATCGGCTTCCATGAGCGCAAGAGCCGCTATCTGGCAGACATGAAGGTATGCCCGGTGTTGCCAGCACAGGTCAGCGACATGCTGATGCCGTTGCGGGAACTCATCGGTTCGTTGGATGCTCGCGATACCTGTCCGCAAATCGAGTTGGCCTGTGGCGACGCACCGGACGGTCTTGGCTTGGGCGTCATCGCGCTCGTGCTGCGGCATCTGGAGCCGTTGTCGGGTGCTGACATTGCCCGGCTCAAGGCATTCGCGGTGCAGCACGAGGGCGTCCAATGGTGGCTGCAATCCAAGGGACCCGAGACGGTCAAGTTGCTTGAAGAGGGGGGCCCCCCTCTGGCCTACCAACTGCCTGAGTTCGGCGTGAGGATGCCGTTCAAGCCGACAGATTTCACACAGGTCAACCCACACATCAATCGCGTGCTCGTAGGTCGCGCGCTTCGTCTGCTTGACGTGCGGTCGGACGAACGCGTGATCGACTGGTTTTGTGGCCTGGGGAATTTCACGCTGCCGCTTGCGAGCCGGGCGCGCGAGGTGCTGGGCATCGAAGGCAGCGATACGCTGGTGGCACGCGCCACCGACAACTTCGAGCGCAATCGACCCGCCGTGCCCGGCCGGCGCTCGCTCGTAGCGACGAGATTCGTTGCGCGCAATTTGTTCGAGATGACGCCTGAGATGCTCGTGGCTGACGGTGCTGCGGAAAAGTGGCTCGTCGACCCGCCGCGCGAAGGAGCATTTGCGCTCGCAAAGGCGCTTGCGGATCTACATCAGCAGGGCAGAGTCGGGCGCGAGGGATGGGCGCCCCCGAAGCGCATCGTCTACGTGAGCTGCAATCCTTCAACGCTTGCGCGTGATGCGGGGCTGCTGGTCCATCAGGCGGGCTATCGGTGCACGTTTGCGGGGGTGGTCAACATGTTCCCGCACACGGCGCATGTGGAGTCGATCGCGGTGTTCGACCACCCATGAAAAAGGGCCCTCAAGGGGCCCTTTTTGAAGGAAGGCGAAGCTGCGTCAATCGCGATCGCCGCCGAAGACGCCGAGCAGGATCAACAGGCTCTGGAACACATTGAAAAGATCCAGATAGAGCGCGAGCGTTGCGCTGATGTAGTTCGTCTCGCCACCGTCGATGATCTGCTTGAGGTCATACAGCATATAGGCCGAGAAGATCCCGATGGCGACAACCGAGATCGCCAGCATGCCAGCGCTCGAACCGACGAACACATTGATGATTGCGCCGACCATCAGAACCATGGCTCCAACGAACAGCCACTTCGCCATCCCCGAGAGGTCGCGTTTGATCACCGTGGCGAGCGAAGCCATCAAGAAGAACACGCCGGCGGTGCCACCGAAGGCGGTCATGATGAGTTCGGAGCCATTCTTGAATCCGAGCACCATCGCGATCAGGCGCGACAGCATCAGGCCCATGAAGAAGGTGAAGCCCAGCAGAACCGGGACGCCCGCCGCCGAATTCTTTGTCTTTTCGATCGCGAACATGAAGCCGAACGCGCCGCCCATGAACACCATGAGTCCCAGGCCGCCCGTGAGGGAGCGAGTAATGCCCGTGGCAACGCCCAACCAGGCGCCGAGGACGGTTGGCAGAAGGCTCAGGGCAAGCAGCCAGTAAGTATTGCGCAGGACGCGCTGCCGATCCGCCTGAGCCAGTGTCTGGCCGTAGGCGACTGATGTATCGAGGGTGTTGACGCGGTCGTTCATTGCTGAAACTCCAGGTGTGTGCTGCAACGCTGCAGTTTGGGCGCATTCTAGGCCGCTGCAAGGGCGGCAATTCACAAATACCCGTGTCCGGACAGTCTTAGCGCGCGCCGGGGTGGCGGCCCTGGACGATGCGAGCGCTATGCTTGGGGGTTACGCAACTTTCCCCGAAGATCATGAAGACAAAGTCATTTCTCGAACTTGCCGATGTCAAGGCGATCGCAGCGGCAGCGGAAGCCGAAGCGCTCAAGAACAACTGGGCAGTGACCATCGCCATTGCCGATGACGGCGGCAATCTGTTGTGGTTGCAGCGCCTCGACGGTGCTGCAGCGCTTTCATCGCACATCGCCCCTGCCAAGGCCCACACGGCCGCGATGGGCCGACGTGAAAGCAAGACTTATGAGGACATGATCAACGGCGGCCGTACGTCCTTCCTGACGGCTCCTGGCGTGCATGGGTTGCTTGAAGGCGGCGTACCCATCGTGAAAGATGGCCACGTGATCGGAGCAGTTGGGGTGAGCGGCGTGAAGTCGAACGAAGACGCGCAGATCGCACGGGCCGGCATCGCCGCAATCGGCCTCTGAGATTGTCGTCCGCGCAAAGCAAAAACGCCGACCAAGTGGGTCGGCGTTTTTTTGGGGGGCCTCATGGGGGAAAAAAAGCTTGGCTGGTCGGCGAACCGTTGGCTAGCAAAAACGACCCTTTGGAGTGGAATCTCCTTGAGTCGCCCCACGATGAAACTTGCCCTAGTAGCGCAGCTGAATCTTATTTGGTCAGGATCAGCTTGCCGAGTTTGGTGGCTTGCAGACGATAGAGCGAGCCGTTGTGCAGGATACCGACCGTCTTGCCGCCTTTGAGAAGTTCCGTGCTTTCGACCAGGGCTGCAGGCCGCATTGCATCGCCTGAAGCGCGGCCGCCACCTGCATGGTCCAGCGAGGGATGGCTCAATATGGGGAAGGCGTTGGGCGTAGTTTGCATTTGAAGGCTCTTTATCGAAGCGATGCGCAAATGATAATGATTCGCAATAAAAAGTCAATCGGATCGATGAAGATTTTTGGCTTGCACCCATGCCTCACTTGGGATCAGGTTCAGTGATGAAGCCGATCTTGCGCACGCCTGCTTCGCGAGCCGCAGACATCGCCTGCGCGACGCGCTCATACCGTACTGCCTTGTCGCCGCGAATATGCAACTCGGGTTGGGGCTCCTTGGCGGCTTCGACGGCGAGCCGCCCCTTCAATTCGGAATCATCGATTTTCTGTTCGTTCCAGTAGTAGGAGCCGTCCGCCGCTACGGTGAACAAGATGTTCTGCGGCTTCGTCTGTTCGGGTTCGCTAGTGGCGCGCGGGAGGTCGATATTCACTGCATGCTTCATGACGGGGACGGTGATGATGAAGATGATCAAGAGCACCAACATGACATCCACCAAAGGGGTCATGTTGATCTCGTTCATGACCTCATCAGGTTCGTCTTGGGTTCCGAAGGCCATGATGCTCAGCCCTTCTTGAGTGCAACGACCGTGGCCTCGCCGCCGCTTTGTACACGGGCGCCGGTTACGAAGTAGGCGTGCAGATCGTGCGCAAAGCTATTGAGCTTGGTCAGCACAAATTTGTTGCCACGAACCAGCGCGTTGTATCCCAGAACCGCGGGAATCGCGACTGCAAGTCCCAGCGCCGTCATGATCAGCGCTTCGCCGATCGGGCCGGCTACTTTGTCGATCGTTGCTTGGCCGGCGGACCCGATGCTCATTAGCGCGTGATAGATGCCCCACACGGTGCCGAACAAACCGATGAATGGAGCGGTCGAACCCACTGACGCCAGGACAGCGAGTCCAGTCTGCACGCGTGCTGTAAATTCGTCGATGCCATTGCGCAGTGCGCGCGTGATCCAGTCGCTCACGTCGAGCGCATCGTGGAGGTGGGCTTTCGTGTTGCGATGATGTGCGGCGGCCTCGCGGCCTTCGAGTGCAAGCGCTCGAAACGGATTGGTATCGTCCTTGCCGAGCTTGTTGAGCGCCGTCGCGAAGTCCTCGCTGTGCCAGAAGTCCTGCGAATGCTTGGCCAAGCGCTTGTACCTGATGACGTCGAGCGCTTTGACCAGGATGACGATCCACGAGGCGAGCGACATGCCGATCAACAGGAGGGCGACGGCTTTGGTGACGAAGTCACCTTGATGCCAGACGTTCATCAGGCCAAATTGGGAATTCATGCGAAATTACTCCAGAAAGATTAATTGAGTACCCAGTTGATCGGCACGTTGAACTCCATAGGTTCAACGACTCCGTTGCGTTTACCTGGCACGTAGCGCCAACTCATGACCGCAGTGCGTGCTGCCTGATCCAGTCGTTCGTAGCCGCTTGATGTGCGAATGCTCGCCTGCTTGGGAAGGCCGTCGACGTCGATCAGTACGCGCACGACCGTCTTCCCTTGCTCGCCAAGGCGCTTGCTGATGGCGGGGTAGATTGGTTTGGGGTTTTGCAGATAGTCTGCATTGCTTGACGGCAACTGGACTGCCGACGGTGCTGGTGGCGCAGGTGCAGGGGCCGCTGGCTCTGGAGGGGCCGGCGCCGCGATCGGTGCAGGCGGAGGCGGCGGCTCGATGCTGCCCGTCGGTGCGTTTGGCGCGGGTGTCGGCTTCGCCTCTCGAATGGCCTGCGGCCTGGGCGGCGGTGGCGTTTTCGTGATCTGCCGTTTGGGTTCGGGCGGTGGCGGTGGTGGGGGCGGTGGTGGCTCGGTCGGCTTGGGAGGTTCGATGAACTCACTCAAGATTTCCACCGGAATGACCACCTCCGCGGCGCGGCGCAAGAGGCCGCTTTGCAGCGCCCAGAGGGCGGCCACGTGCGCCAAAACTACGCCGCCCGCAATAACAGCATTGCGCGACAGCCCAAGGGCCGATGTAGAGGGGGAGGAGAAGCGATCAGACACGATCAACCATTCGAGAATGAGCACGCTTTGAAGTGCCCCGGATGCAGCAGAACCGGTAGGCCAACTACTTGCGAAAAATCCACCAGACTGAACTGGCGACGAAGATCAGGCTGCCGACGAGGGCTGCGAAGAGTTCCATGCGTTGCTTTCCTTGATGGAATTGGCAAGCTGGATCGCCCTTGGGTTCGTTTCGCGGGTGAGCGCGGCGACCGGGTGCAAAGCGCTGCATTGAGCGACGACATCGCGCGCGCAACCTTCACATTGGCCGCACTGGGTGGCCACGCCGAGTTCAAACTGCACTTCGTCAAAAGTCATGCCGGCGCGCACATGGCGTGCGATTTCACGGTCAGAGACACGGCGGCATACGCAAACGATCATGGCCTGGAAGCGACTTGGCTGGCTGTTTTGAAGAGGAGTTCATTATAAATACGAATTCTTCGCATTTGCAATAACTATCACGCCGGCAAGGCGACAAACGGTGATGCTCCGTCAGTCCCTGGGCGAGTGGTCCGCTGACGCTGCCAAAAAAAAGCGGGGTCATGCCCCGCCAGCCTGATGTTGGGTAGCTCTATTCGATCTCGCCCATCTGCGATTGCAGATAGTTCTGTAACCCTACCTTGCCGACCAGATCGATCTGGGTTTCGAGGAAGTCGATATGGTCTTCCGTGTCGTCGAGGATCTCCTGCAGAAGGTCTCGCGACACATAGTCGCGCACTCCTTCGCAATGGGCGATGCCCGCCTTGATGGTCGCTTGCGCGCCGGTTTCCGACTTGAGGTCGCACTCCAGAATTTCGGGGACATCTTCGCCCACGTTGAGCTTGGCCAAGTCCTGGAGGTTGGGGAGGCCATCCAGCATGAAGATGCGGTCCATGAGTTTGTCCGCGTGCTTCATCTCGCCGATCGATTCTTCGTACTCCTTCTTGGCAAGCTTGTCCAAACCCCAATGTTTGAGCATTCGGTAGTGAAGAAAGTACTGGTTGATCGCAGTCAGTTCGTTCTTCAGCTGAGCCTGGAGATGGCCGATGACTTGAGGGTCGCCCTTCATGGTTTTTCCTTGTTCTTGAAAGGGTCGATTGTGAGCTTGTCGTGCCGCGGCGCAAGCAAACCCACGCTGCACCGCTCTGCATGCGTGTGAGGTTGATAAGTGTTCGCATTCGACGTGACCGCCCTTGCCCTCATAGGGATTGGCTCCGTTTTACATAGAGTAAAACTATCAATATGATGCAATTGGTAGTTATACTGATCACTCGTTTTTTTCATCAGCAACAAGGAACCCATTAATGTCCCTGATCAATACCGAAATCGTCCCGTTCAAGGCCACCGCGTATCACAACGGCAAGTTCGTGCCGGTCACCAACGAGAACTTCAAGGGCAAATGGTCTGTCGTGGTTTTCTATCCGGCCGACTTCACCTTCGTGTGCCCGACCGAACTCGGCGACCTTGCCGATCACTACGCAGAGTTCAAGAAGCTGGGCGTCGAGGTGTATGGCGTGTCGACGGACACGCACTTCACGCACAAGGCTTGGCACGACACGTCGGACACGATCGGCAAGGTGCAATACCCCCTGATTGGCGACCCGAGCCAGCAACTCGCGCGCGCATTCCAAGTGCTGATCGAAGAGGGTGAGGATGCAGGCCTCGCCTATCGCGGCACCTTCGTGATCGACCCCGCAGGCAAGATCAAGACGATCGAAGTGCACGACAACGGCATCGGCCGCGATGGAGCCGAGTTGCTGCGCCGCGTAAAGGCTGCGCAGTATGTCGCGGCCCACCCCGGTGAAGTCTGCCCCGCCAAATGGACGGAAGGCGCCGAAACGCTGAAGCCTTCGTTCGACCTGGTCGGCAAGATCTAAGTCACCTCCGCGCCACGGCCCGGGCGCCCCGGCTCCCGGGCTTTTTTATTTCCGTTCGCAACCACGAAGTGAGGCCCACCATGCTCGACGCCGGCACCAAGTCGCAACTCAAAAGCTACCTCGATCGCATCAGCCAGCCGGTCGAAATCGTCGCGTCGCTCGATGACACCAAGGCATCGAGCGATCTGCAATCGCTGCTGAAGGACATTGCGGAATCTTCCGCGCTGGTAAAGGTCACCGAGAGCCGTGGCGACAACCAGCGCAAGCCTTCCTTCTCGATCAATCGGCCGAGCGAAAACCACGGGCCGCGTTTTGCCGGGCTGCCGATGGGCCATGAGTTCACTTCGCTGGTGCTTGCATTGCTCCAGGTCGGCGGTTACCCGCCCAGGGTCGATGACGCCGTGCTTCAACAGATTCGAGCGCTCGATGGTGATTTCGAGTTTGAGATCTACATCTCGTTGACGTGCCACAACTGTCCGGATGTTGTGCAGGCGCTTAACTTGATGGCGACACAGAACCCACGCATCAAGACGACGATGATCGATGGTTCGCTGTACCAGGATGAAATCAAGGAGCGCCAGGTCATGGCCGTCCCGACCGTCTTCCTCAATGGAACGGAGTTCGGGCAAGGTCGCATGACCCTTGAAGAAATCCTCGCAAAGATCGATAGCAGCGGCGTCGAGCGCGAAGCCAAGAAGATTGCCGAAAAAGAACCGTTCGACGTACTTATCGTGGGTGGTGGTCCTGCAGGTGCGGCAGCGGCTGTCTATGCGGCGCGCAAAGGAATTCGTACGGGGGTGGCGTCCGAACGGTTCGGTGGCCAGGTGCTCGACACCATGGGTATCGAGAATTTCATCTCGATCAAGGAAACCGAAGGGCCCAAGTTCGCTCTCGCCCTCGAAGAGCATGTGCGCGACTACGACGTCGACATCATGAATTTGCAGCGGGCCGCCGCCCTTGTACCGGGCGACGAAGTGATCGAGATCAAGCTCGAAAGCGGTGCGTCGCTCAGGAGCCGTTCGGTCGTGATTTCGACCGGAGCACGCTGGCGCAATATCAATGTGCCGGGAGAGCACGAATACAAGAACAAAGGCGTGGCCTACTGCCCGCATTGCGACGGTCCGTTGTTCAAGGGCAAACGGGTCGCCGTGATCGGCGGTGGCAATTCGGGCGTCGAAGCTGCGATCGACCTGGCCGGCATCGTTGGGCACGTCACCCTGATCGAATTCGACATGCAGCTCCGAGCGGACGCCGTGCTGCAACGCAAGTTGCACAGCCTGAGCAATGTCGCGGTCGTCACCAATGCGCAGACGACGGAGATCACAGGCGACGGACAGAAGGTCAATGGCCTGATCTACAAGGATCGCGCGACAGGCGAGAGCCACCGAGTGGCACTCGAAGGCGTGTTCGTACAGATTGGATTGGTGCCGAACACCGATTGGCTCAAAGGTACGGTCGAACTGTCGAAGCACGGGGAAATCGTGGTCGACGCGAGGGGGCAGACTTCCGTGCCGGGTGTGTTTGCGGCAGGCGACGCGACGACGGTGCCGTTCAAGCAGATCATCATCGCGGCGGGCGACGGAGCGAAGGCCGCTCTCAGCGCCTTTGATCACCTGATCCGCACCTCCGCGCCTGCCGAGGAAGCGGTCGCCGCCTGACCTCGCCGCCCGGGCGGCTCAGTACGTCAGCCGCTCCGGACGCAGCTCCTGCAGGATCGTGGTCGCGATTTCTTCGATTGACTTGGTGGTGGTTGAAAGCCATCGAATGCCCGCCCGTCGCATCATGGCCTCGGCCTCGCTGACTTCGTGCCGGCAGTTCTCGATGCTGGCATAACGCGAGTTTGGCCGGCGTTCGTTGCGGATCTCGCTCAGCCGTTCGGGCTGGATCGTGAGGCCGAAGATCTTCTTGCGATGCGGCAGCAGGGCCGGCGGCAATTGGCGGCGATCGAAGTCCTCGGGGATGAGCGGGTAGTTTGCCGCTTTCAGGCCATGCTGCATGGCGAGATACAGCGAGGTCGGCGTCTTCCCGCTGCGGCTGACGCCGACCAGAATCACATCCGCTCCGTCGAGATCCCGGTTGCTCTGGCCGTCATCGTGCGCAAGACTGAAATCGATGGCCTGGATCCGCTCGTTGTATTCCTTGCTCTTGCTCACGTCGCTGAAGCGGCCGATACGATGGTTCGACTTCATCGCCAGTTCGATTTCGAGCGGGCGAACAAAGGTGCCGAACATGTCGAGCAGCATGCCCTTGCAGCCGGTTTCGATCACCTCGAGCACTTCCATGTTTGCCAACGTCGTGAAGACGATAGGGCGCAAGCCCTCGACCTCCGCGGTGTGATTGATCCGTCGAACCGCCTGGTGCGCCTTGTCGACCGTGTCCGTGAAGGGCAGCCGCACATGGCGGGGCTTCATTTCGAATTGGGCGAGGACGGCATTCCCGAAGGTCTCGGCGGTGATGCCGGTCCCGTCAGAGACGAAGAAAACGGTGCGGGTGTGCATGATCTGGCTGCCTTTTCCATAGGCGCGCGCCGATCCGTGGCGCGCCTACAATTCGGCCCATTATCGGGAATGCGGATCGCCGTTCCCTACCGAAATCCTTCCATGCACCTCTCGTCAGCGCCCAAAGCAAGAAGAATGATCGCGTTGAGCCGCCTGCATGCAGCATCAGTTTCAACTTCTGGAGCTTCCCCATGTCTGCACTCTTCGAAGCGACCGCCCTGGTCGTACCGTTTGAAAACCTGAGGATGACCGACGTCGAGTCGGTCGGTGGCAAGAATGCCAGCCTCGGCGAGATGATTTCCCAGTTGCCCCAGGGTGTGCGTGTTCCTACGGGATTTGCGACCACGGCGCACGCATTCCGGCAGTTCCTCGCTCACGATGGCCTGGCCGACAAGATCAGCGCAAGGCTTGCAAAGCTCGATACCGAGGACGTGCGGGCCCTGGCCGCTGCCGGCGCGGAGATCCGCGCGATGGTCGAGGCGCAACCATTCCCGGCCGACCTGCAGAAAGCCATTCAAACGGCATTCGCAACCCTTTCGGCTGGTAATCCCCATGCCAGTTTTGCCGTTCGTTCGTCGGCCACCGCCGAAGACTTGCCGGATGCTTCCTTCGCGGGTCAGCAGGAAACCTTTCTGAACGTGGTCGGCATTGAAGACGTCCTTCACAAGATGAAAGAGGTCTTCGCCTCGCTCTACAACGACCGCGCGATCAGCTACCGGGTCCACAAGGGCTTTGCGCACGATGTGGTAGCCCTCTCGGCGGGCGTCCAGCGCATGGTACGCAGCGATTTGGGAGCCGCCGGCGTGATGTTCACCATCGACACCGAATCCGGCTTCGAAGATGTGGTTTTCATCACATCCAGCTATGGTCTGGGCGAAACGGTCGTTCAGGGCGCCGTCAATCCTGACGAGTTCTATGTGCACAAGCCGACGCTGAGGGCTGGCAATCGTGCGGTCATTCGCCGGAGTCTGGGTTCGAAGCTGATCCAGATGGAGTTCGCCACCGCGGCAGAGAAGGCTGCCACCGGCAAGCTGGTCAAGACCACCGACGTTCCCGCCGAACAGCGCAACCGCTATTCGCTGAGCGATGCCGACGTCGAGCAACTCGCGAAGTACGCGCTGGTCATCGAAGAGCACTATGGCCGCCCCATGGACATCGAGTGGGGCAAGGACGGTACCGACGGACAGCTCTACATCCTGCAGGCCCGTCCTGAAACCGTGAAAAGCCAGCAGCAGGGCAAGGCTGAACAGCGCTACAAGCTGCTTGGCAGGGGTGCCGTGCTGGCTGAGGGGCGCGCAATCGGGCAGAAGATCGGCACCGGCCCCGTTCGCCTAGTCCACAGCATCAGCGAAATGGACAAGGTGCAAGCCGGCGACGTGCTCGTGACCGACATGACCGACCCCAACTGGGAGCCGGTGATGAAACGCGCCGCCGCCATCGTCACGAATCGTGGCGGGCGTACCTGCCATGCGGCCATCATCGCGCGCGAACTCGGCATTCCGGCTGTCGTCGGTTGCGGTGACGCCACGGACCTCTTGAAGGACGGCACGCTCGTCACGGTGAGCTGCGCCGAGGGCGACACGGGCTTCATCTACGACGGGCTCCTCGAAACCGAAGTGACTGAAGTCAAGCGGGGAGAGATGCCGGACATCGACCTCAAGGTGATGATGAATGTCGGCAATCCGCAATTGGCCTTCGACTTCGCTCAATTGCCGAACCATGGCGTCGGTCTGGCGCGGCTGGAATTCATCATCAACAACAACATCGGAGTGCACCCCAAGGCGATCCTCGACTACCCGAATGTCGACGCCGATCTCAAGAAGGCGGTCGAATCGGTCGCGCGTGGGCATGCATCCCCGCGTGCGTTCTACGTCGACAAGGTGGCGGAGGGTATCGCGACCATCGGCGCCGCTTTCTGGCCGAAGCCGGTGATTGTTCGCCTGTCCGACTTCAAGTCGAACGAATACCGCAAGCTGATCGGTGGAAGCCGCTACGAACCCGAGGAAGAAAACCCGATGCTCGGCTTCCGTGGTGCAGCACGCTATCTCAGCGAGGATTTTGGCGAGGCGTTTGCCATGGAGTGCGAGGCGCTCAAGCGCGTGCGCAATGAAATGGGCCTGACCAATGTCCAGATCATGGTGCCTTTCGTGCGCACGCTCGGCCAAGCCCAGCGGGTGACGGAGCTATTGGGCGAACACGGCCTGAGGCGAGGGGAAAACGAACTCAAGCTGATCATGATGTGTGAGGTGCCGAGCAATGCCGTCCTGCCGGAGGAGTTCCTGGAGTTCTTCGACGGCTTCTCGATCGGATCCAACGATCTGACCCAGCTTACGCTGGGTCTTGATCGCGACTCCGGACTCGAATTGCTCGCAGCGGACTTCGATGAGCGCGATCCGGCCGTCAAGGCTTTGCTCAGTCGCGTGATCAAGGCCTGCAAGGCGCAGGGCAAGTACGTCGGCATCTGTGGACAGGGCCCCAGCGACCATCCCGACTTTGCCCTGTGGTTGGCGGAGCAGGGTATCGAGTCGATTTCGCTCAACCCTGACAGCGTGATTGATACCTGGAAGCAACTTGCTCAACGCTAAAGGGAAGGCGCGGCGGGGACGACCGAACTGTCACCGCTGCGCAACGACTTAGGTCACACGGATCGTTGTAATCCCTATGTCAGCTTGTTGTATTTGCAACCAGATGCATCTTTGATGTCAAACTTGCCTCCCAAGGGGGCGCAGTACAGGGGGCGTACACGCTGGTCGGCTGACCAGCGTTGAGTGCGTTCCGACTTTGGCGTCGAAAGCATGATTCTTGTCAAGACAGAAGCTGGGCACCAGGTGCTCAAGGATCGATCGTTGCGGCTGACCGCGCGACAGCGCTCCGCGTTCATTCTTTTTGACGGCAAGCGGTCCGTGAGCGATGTGATCGATGCCGGGGTAGGCATCACCCGAGAGGTGATAGATCAACTTGTCCAACTCGGGTTGCTCGAGAATTCACATGGATCGGTGGGGAGCGCCAGCTCAGGCGCGGTGCCGGCGCAGCTCCGATCCGTTTCCGCGGAGCCGGCGCCGGCGGCCATCGTCCCTCAGCCAGTTGATGGTCGCTCGAATCAGCAGCGCTACAAGGATGCGTATCCCATCGCGACGCAGCTCACCGGAGGGCTCGGATTGCGCGGATTCAGGCTCAACCTGTCGGTGGAGAAGACCTCTACCTATGAGGAATTGCTCGACCTACTTCCAAAAATCCGGGGTGCCGTGGGCCCGGAGAAGGTCGTGGCGCTGGAGCGCGCATTGATCGGCGATTGAACGGGCAAGCGCCTGCTATAATTTCTGGCTTTGCCTTGCCACACCGCGACCGACGCTGCGGGTGGCTTAATCCCTTCTACGGAAGACCCACAAGGAGCGCTATGCGTCACTACGAAATCATCTTGCTGATCCACCCGGATCAAAGCGAACAAGTTCCAGCCATGCTGGAGCGCTACAAAGGCCTGATCACGGCCGGCGGCGGCAAGGTCCACCGCGTTGAAGACTGGGGCCGTCGTCAACTGGCCTATCAGATCAACAAGCTCAACAAGGCGCACTACCTGTGCGTGAACATCGAAGCTGAACAAGCTGTGATGGCCGAACTGGAGCATGCGTTCAAGTTCAACGACGCCGTTCTGCGCCACCTCACCGTGGTCAAGAAGAAGGCCGAAACCGGCCCTTCGTCGATGATGAAGACGGTCGAGCGCGAAGAGGCCCGCAAGGCCCAGCAGGCCGAATACGCCGCCAACAACAACTGATTGTGTGAGTGCCGCCGCAGTCAATCAGCTCGTGCTGACTGCCTGCGTCGCCGAAATCGGAGTTCTGCGTTTTACGCCCGCCGGTCTACCCGCTGTCGATTTGAGACTCGAACACGAGTCGACGATTTCCGAGGCAGGACAGCTCAGGCAGGTTAAAACGGCCCTCAAAGCCGTTGCGTTCGGCGTAGTTGCCGAACGACTCGCAAGGCAGGCTCTTGGAAGTCTCTGGCGTTTTCAGGGTTTCCTCGCCACTCCGGGCAACGGCAAGCATGCGGTTCTACACATCCAGGACTTTCAGCAAGATTAATTTTCGATAAGAGGTCCCCAAATGGCCACGTTCAAGAAATTCAACAAAGACAAGCGCCCGAAGCGCAATACCCAGTCGCTGCTGTTCAAGCGCAAGCGCTTCTGCCGCTTCACCGTCGCTGGTGTCGAAGAAATCGACTACAAGGACATCGACACCCTGCGCGATTTCATCAGCGAAAACGGCAAGATCATTCCCGCTCGCCTGACCGGCACGCGCGCTATCTATCAGCGTCAGCTCAACACTGCGATCAAGCGCGCGCGCTTCCTCGCAATGGTGCCGTACAGCGACCAACACCGCGTCTAAGGAGCAGACAACATGCAAGTCATTCTTCTCGACAAGGTTGTGAACCTCGGTGTGCTGGGCGAGATCGTCAAGGTCAAGGACGGCTACGCACGGAATTTTCTGATTCCTACGGGCCGTGCTCGCCGCGCAACTGAAGCCAACAAGGCCGAATTCGAAGCCAAGCGCGTCGAGCTCGAAAAGGCGGCGGCGGCCAAGTTGGCCGAATCGCAAGCCCAGGGCGAAAAGCTCACAGGCACTACA
The DNA here is from genome assembly GCF_056395305.1 of Variovorax sp. 10L426. Classification (NCBI taxonomy): domain Bacteria; kingdom Pseudomonadati; phylum Pseudomonadota; class Betaproteobacteria; order Burkholderiales; family Comamonadaceae; genus Variovorax; species Variovorax sp. 10L426. The sequence continues at coordinate 223,257 of NZ_JBFTJF010000004.1, forward strand.
GTCAAGCTGACGCAGAAGGCTGGCGTTGACGGCCGTCTGTTCGGCTCTGTGACCAACCATGACATCGCTGACGAACTCAACAAGCTCGGCTACAAGGTTGCAAAGTCGCAGGTGCGTATGCCCAACGGTCCGATCAAGATCGTCGGCGACAGCACCGTCAGCGTTGCACTGCATACCGACGTGGTGGTTGAAATCGCCGTGACGGTGTACGGCGAAAGCGCCTGATCGCATTGCGGGCTCACACCCGTGCCAAGAGCCGCCTTCGGGCGGCTTTTTTTTCGGCCGGCCGTGTTGTCCCGCACGCTGCACCGGAAGATCACCGTTTATTCACAGCCTTGTCCACGTGACGCCGAGCGATGCGCGGCTTAGCATGCAGGGTTGCAAGGAACTCAATGTCCGCTGTTTTTTCCTACGCCGATAACGACCCGTCGACAGATCGCCAGATCGCGCAGCTACGCATCCCCCCGCATTCGATTGAAGCCGAATCGAGCGTGCTCGGCGGCCTTCTGCTCGACAACGGCGCTTGGGACCGCATGGGTGACGTTGTGGTGGACAGCGATTTCTATCGGCATGAGCACAAGCTGATCTATGCGGCCATCGGCACGCTGATCAACGCCAGCAAGCCTGCGGACGTGATCACCGTCTACGAGCAGTTGCAGAACCTCGGCAAGGCCGAGGAGATCGGTGGTCTTGCCTATCTCAATTCGCTCGCGCAGTACGTGCCGAGCGCGAGCAACATCCGCCGCTATGCAGAGATCGTGCGCGAGCGCTCGATCTTGCGAAAGTTGGTGAGCGCCAGCGACGAGATCGCGACCAACGCGTTCAACACGCAGGGCAAGCCGGTCGACAAGATCCTGGACGAGGCTGAGCAGAAGATCTTCAATATCGGCGAAGAAGGCTCGCGCATGAAGCAAGGCTTCCAGGGCATGGACTCCCTGGTGGTCGAGTTGCTTGACCGCGTGACCGAGATGGCCGAGAACCCCAACGACATTACTGGTGTCCGCACAGGTTTCTACGAATTCGACAAGATGACCTCGGGCCTGCAGCCGGGCGACATGATCGTGCTGGCCGCACGTCCGTCCATGGGCAAGACGTCGCTGGCAATCAATATTGCCGAGCACGTCGCGCTCAACGAAGGGTTGCCGGTTGCGGTGTTCTCGATGGAAATGGGTGCCTCGCAGCTCGCGGTGCGTATCGTCGGTTCAATCGGGCGAATCGACCAAGGGCACCTGCGGACCGGCAAGCTCACTGACGAAGAATGGCCGCGCTTGACCGAGGCGATCGAGAAGTTGCGCAACGTGTCGCTGCACATCGACGAAACACCGGGTCTCACCACCAGCGAACTGCGCGCCAATGCCCGTCGGCTCGCCCGGCAGTACGGGAAACTTGGCCTGATCGTGGTCGACTACCTTCAGCTGATGAGTGTGTCGAGCAGCATGAACGACGAGAATCGAGCCACCGCCGTTGGTGAAATCTCGCGTGGATTGAAGATGCTGGCGAAGGAGCTCAAATGCCCCGTGATCGCGCTGTCGCAGCTCAGCCGCGGGGTGGAAAGCCGGACTGACAAGCGCCCCATGATGAGCGATCTGCGCGAGTCCGGTGCCATCGAGCAGGACGCCGACATCATCATGTTCATCTACCGCGACGACTACTACGACAAGAACAGCAAAGAGCCGGGCGTCGCCGAAGTGATCATCAGCAAGCACCGGAACGGCCCGACCGGCACCGTCAAGCTTGCATTCCTCAAGCCGCTCACCAAGTTTGAAAATCTCGCCATGGGTAGCGACGATTTTTGATCAGCTGTTTTGGCGCTCGGGCGAATTTGCTTTTTGCGAGTCCGACTGGAGTCGCCGAAGCATGTCGGCCAGGGTTTTGCCTGGTTCGTCGCGAAAACGCTCCGGCAGGACTTCGATCTGATTGATGCGATCGATCCTGAAGCCGCGAAAGTCCTCGCGAAGTTCGCACCAGGCGGAGAAGGTCCATACCTTGCCCCAATAGAAGCAGCCCAGCGGTCGCACTGTGCGCTGGCTCGGCGCTCCGGTGACATCGCGATAGTCCATGCGCAGCTTCTGGCGTGCCTGCACCGCTTCGCGCAATGTCTGCAACCGGGCGCGTGTGCCGTCGTCGAGTGAATACGCTGGCGCATAAAGCGCGAGGCTCTCGGCCGACACGCGCGCCGCAGGCGGCAGTACCGACAGAATTTTTCCCAGCGCCGATTCGATGTCGCGCGCCATGGCAGCATCCACCCAACTCTGCGCCAAGCGCGCCGATGCGACCAATGCCGCGGCTTCGTCCTGGGTGAACATAAGCGGTGGCAGATCGAAGCCCGAGCCTAGTCGATAGCCGACGCCCGCTTCGCCTTCGACCGGCACTCCTTGAAGCTGCAGGTCGGCGATGTCGCGGTAAACGGTGCGTTCGGAAATCTCCAGGCGCTGTGCGAGAAAAGCGGCCGTCGTGAGACGGCGTCCGCGAATGATCTGGACGATCTGGAAAAGGCGGTCGGCACGGCGCATAGCAACGATCAGCTTCCGATCAGCTTCTTCTCGAAGTCTTCGACGAAATAGCGCCGTCCGCGCTGGACCACGGTGTGGCCCTCGGATTCGAGCCGCTGCATGAGTTCATCGAGACCGCCCGGGTATTTGAGATTCAACTCGCCGTTGCCTTTCAGGGTTCGCCAGTACGGAGTGATTTCTGTCAGACCCGCCTTTTTGTCTTCGTCCGCTGCCCGCGCCGCCATGCTCGCGAAGATCGCAGTGGTCACCGCGCAGCCGATGGTTGTGCCGTGTTCACGGGCGAGATGATCGTTGATGCCAAGCACGGTGGCGAGGCGGCCTTCGGGTACCCGCCTCATTGCCGCGTCGACTTCACGCGGCGAGGGTGTCACGATGGTTCCATACCCGAATCGCCCCTGCATGCGTTCCGGAATCGGTTTGACGTTCGGCAGGTGCGCGTAGCCTGCGAGTCGTTCTCGCCAGCTCTTGCCGCGCCTGTCGGGGGTCGATTTCATGTCAGTCCAACTGCACCCCGATGTGGATGGCCACCTGCTCGGGGCCGCTGTAGGCCTCGAAGTCGCTGCGGTAGCAACGTTTGATTTCGGGATGTGCCTCGAAATACTGCCAGATCGTCTGCCACACGGCGAGCACCATTTGCGGCATTTCACCCTGTCCAGTAAAGACCAGGTAGTCGCCGCCTTCGATGCGCACCGCTGCAGGCGCATCAGTGACTGCAACGCCGGTGGTGATGTCGAAGGCACCGTGCGCGTCGGTCTCGTAGCCCGAATAGACGCCGTAGAGGTGCATGTCGGCCTTGCGATTCGGCGTTTTCTCGTAGATGCGCTCGTCGAAGAAGCGGGTCCACAGTGAGCCGATTCGCGCATTTTGCGGATTGGTTTCGTCGCGATTGGTGGTGCGCGTTGTGAGGCCGGCGACGTGGAAGGCATCCAGCCGCTGAAGTTCGGGTTGCATGCTTTTCTCCATGAAGAAATCAAAATTCCAATGACTGGAGGTCGGCGTTCATCGCGCCGGCGATCAGACGAATATCGTGCTCATCGACTTCGAACAGGCCGAAGCGAAACTTGGAACTCCATCGCGTGGGGTCTTCGACGAAGTCGAACCGGTCAATCAGAGGCAGGATCGGTGCTTCGCGCGCTGCCGCGTAACGTACGTCCCGACGCCATGGCACGAAGCCATTGCCCATAGCTGCTTCGTAGGGCGTGTCTCCGTGAACGACACCAATCGACACGAAGCTTTGCAGTTTGTCGGCGCGGCCGAGTTCGGTCGTGGGTGAGTAGTAGGCAACGCGGTCGCCGGCGGAGATGCGTTTGAGGGGCGCGAGCTGGCCGTGCCCCACCTGCATGAAGCCGCCTTTCGGATCGTCGCGGCCGCGACGAGCGTGCTCCGCGCTCGCGACCGCGATCCAATTCTTGCGTGTCATCGCCTTCAGACCAGCGCGTGCAGGCCGACCTCGTTGCCCTCGGTATCGCGCAGATGAGCGAAGAAGCCCATTCCCGCCGGCAATTCGGTTTTCAGGAGAATGACTTGCCCGCCCGCCTCCGCCACGCGCCCAAGTGCGGCATCGATGCTCGGTGCGCAGTCGAGGTAGATGCGGACCCCGCTGCCCGATGCAGCCACCTTGGTGGCGCCGGCCGTCAGGCATCCGCCGGTTGCGGGGCTTTCATACGGAAAGACGGCCATGACGCCGCCGCCGAAATCCTCGCGCTTCAGTGTCCGACCAAGAACCTTTTCGTAGAACGACTGCGCGCGATCCATGTTGGCAACCGGGATTTCGAACCAATTGATGGATGTGGTCATGAGTGGCTTCCTCAAGCAGTGAATGAAGCCCTCATGCTGCGCGACAGCTCCTGACAGCGTGTTGTCAGGAGCGTTGGCAGAGGCAAAAAAGGGCGCCTCAGCGCCCTGGGAGCAAGCGGCTGCGGCCTACAGAACGTCGCTCGCGAAGTCCGCCAGGCGTGAGCGTTCGCCGCGCGCCAGGGTGATGTGCCCGCTGTGCGGCCAACCCTTGAACTTGTCGACCGCGAAAGTCAGGCCCGACGAACCTTCCGTGAGATAGGGTGTATCGATCTGTGCCAGATTGCCCATGCAGATGATCTTGGTGCCAGGACCTGCACGGGTGACCAGCGTTTTCATCTGCTTCGGCGTCAGATTCTGCGCCTCGTCGATGATCACGTACTTGTTGAGGAAGGTACGCCCTCGCATGAAGTTCATGCTCTTGATCTTGATCTTGCTGCGGATCAGCTCATTGGTGGCGGCGCGGCCCCATTCGCCCGCGCCGCCGCCATCGCCCTTGGCGAGGAATTCGAGGTTGTCGTCGAGCGCACCCATCCAAGGGCCCATCTTTTCTTCTTCCGTGCCCGGAAGGAAGCCGATGTCCTCGCCCACGCTCACGGTCGCGCGAGTCATGATGATCTCCGTGTAGCGACGATCGTCGAGGACCTGCGTCAGGCCGGAGGCCAGCGCCATCAACGTCTTGCCAGTCCCTGCCGTGCCGGTCAGTGTGACGAAATCGACTTCGGGATCCATCAGCAGGTTCATCGCAAAGTTCTGCTCGCGATTGCGCGTGTTTACGCCCCAGACCGCGTTCTTGACCGAACCGTAGTCCTTGAGCGTCTTGAGGACAGCCGTCTTGTCCCGAATTTCGGTCACTCGCGCATACATGCTCGGCTCGCCAGGCGCCTCGAAGTAGACGAATTGATTGATGTACAGGTTAGGAACGATGGGTCCGCTGATCCGGTAGAACGTGCTGCTACCGCTCTGCCAGCTTTCGATCGTCTTGCTCTGGCGAGTCCAGAAGTCCGCCGGCAACGCGAGCGACCCGGAATACAGGAGGTCTCCATCTTCCAGGGTCTTGTCGTTTTGGTAGTCGTCGGCGGCGAGGCCGAGCGCGCGTGCCTTGACGCGCATGTTGATGTCCTTCGACACCAGCACTACTTCCTGCTTCGGGCGGCCCGGCGCATCCTTGACGTAGAGGTCGCGCAGCGCCTGGACCACACCCAGAATCTGGTTGTCCGCCTTGCCCTGCGGCAGGCTGGTCGGCAAGGAATAGTCCAGCGGGGCCGTCTGGAAGAACAGCTTGCCGCCGGCCTCGCGGTGACCGGTGGTGTCGAGCTTCAACCCCTTGCCGATGTCGGCGCCTTGCGCGGCGGCCAGTGCATCGAGGGTACGGCTGGTCTGGCGGCCGTTCCGTGCGACTTCCGTTGTCCCTTTTTTATGGCCGTCGAGTTCTTCCAGGACGATCATCGGCAGGAAGATGTCGTGCTCCTCGAAGCGGAAGAGGCACATCGGGTCGTGCAGCAGCACATTGGTATCCAGAACGAAAAGCTTGGCGGGGCCATTCGCCTTGCTGCGTTTGGAGCGAGTGTGGCCTTGCTGCTCCGGGACGAGCGCGCTTGCGCGTGGCTCTATGCGACGAGGCGGCGCTTCTTGCGGTACAGGTGCAGGCGTCTTCGCCCTGGGCAGCGGCGGTGCTTCAATGGCGCCTCCGCCTTCGGCGGCGTGCCGGTCGAACAGTTCAAGTGGCCGAGGCCCGTTCGTTCCGGCTTCTTCCGACCTGCGATCAGAGGAGCGACGGCCACTCCTTCCGTGCGAGGAGCGGGCCGGTGCATCGTGTGCGTCCGGCGAAAGCAATGCGGCGCGTTTTGTAGGGGCGGGGGGCAGAGGCATGGGGCGGTTTGCTCGCAAAAGTGGAGGGGCCAGAAAGCGAAAAAGCCGCCTGAAGACCTGGGCGGCTTTGTTCGGTGGATGCGGTCGCGGAGCTCAACGGCATGGGGCCATTATGCACATCGCGTGTGTCGCCTCCTGTGTTCGTTGCGCGCCGCCAACGCGACTGCGCAAAACCTCACACACTTTGCAGATCAGGCTGCTTTCTTGAGCGCCTTGACAGCTTTGAGCACGTCGTCAACGTGGCCTGGGACCTTGAGCCCGCGCCATTCCGCCTTCAGCACACCATCGGCGCCGATGAGAAAGGTGCTGCGCTCGATGCCCTTGACTTTCTTGCCGTACATGATCTTGTTCTTGACCACGCCGAACATGTGACACATCTTTTCTTCGGTGTCTGCGATCAGTTCGAAGGGAAGTTCGAGCTTGGCCTTGAATTCGTCGTGCGACTTCATGTTGTCGCGCGACACGCCGAACACCGTAGCGCCGGCTTTTTCGAAATCCTTGTATCGGTCCCTGAACTGCATGGCTTCGGTGGTGCAGCCTGGCGTGTTGTCCTTGGGATAAAAGTACATGACCAGAACGTGGCCGAGATGAGAGGTGTTCGAGACCTTCAGGCCGCCGGTGGCATTGGCGTCGAATTCGGGGATGGGTTTGTTGACAACGATCGCCATGAAACTTGTTTTCTCCGTTTGATTCCATGCCCGCCCACATCGGATGCGTCGGGTTCATGGAGGATTGGTCGTTGCTAACTGAGGGCTGGCCGCCGGTTTGCAACCCGCGATTTTACCTCGAAAAGCCTCCTACTGCCCAGCGGCAGGCCTCTCGACCAACAGGGCCGCCACGACGTGCCGTCCTTCGCTCGCGAGGATGTTGTAGGTGCGGCAGGCTGCGGGCGTATCCATGGTTTCTACGCCGGTGCGCTGCGCCATGAGCGGTTGAAGCCAGGCGGCCTGCGGAAAACGGATGCGCCCACCGCTGCCGAAGATGATCAATTCGGCACCCAGGGAGGCCAACTGGGCGAAGTGTTCTGGGCCCAGTTGATCGAAACGGCTGCAATCCCATTCGAAACGCTCGCCGCGAGAGCCAACGACGACGCTCGATTCAACCCGTTCGTTGTTGATGGCCACCCAGCCCGGGCCGTGTGCAGTGAGTGTCTGGACGTCGGATTTGTCGGGCTGGAGCTTCATCTGGAGGGGCGGGGAACTGTGGTCAAATTATAGGTTTTCCCCTGCGCTGACCCCCTTGGAGGGACTTTGAAACCGCTGAAGAAATCGGCCAAGCTGGCCAATGTGCTCTACGACATCCGCGGTCCGATCATGGACGCCGCCAAGCAGATGGAGGAAGAGGGCCAGAAGATCATCAAGCTCAACATCGGCAACCTCGCCGTGTTCGGCTTCGATGCGCCTGAAGAGGTCCAGCAGGACATGATCCGCAACCTGCCGGCCTCGGCCGGCTATTCGGATAGCAAGGGTATTTTTGCGGCACGCAAGGCCGTGATGCACGAGACGCAGAAGCAGGGCATCGCGGGCGTGACGCTGGACGATATCTATCTCGGCAACGGTGCCAGCGAACTGATCGCCATGGCCACCAACGCGCTGCTCAACGACGGTGACGAGTTGCTGCTGCCGACGCCGGACTATCCCCTCTGGACCGCCGTCGCCAGCCTGTCGGGCGGCAAGCCGGTGCACTACCTCTGCGACGAGGACAACGGCTGGATGCCGAGCCTCGACGACATTCGCTCCAAGATCACTTCCCGCACCAAGGGGATCGTGGTCATCAACCCGAACAATCCGACGGGTGCGCTGTATTCCACCGACTTGCTAAAGGGCATCGTGGCTATTGCGCGCGAGCACGGGCTCGTGATCTTCGCCGACGAGGTTTACGACAAGGTGCTGTACGACGGCGTCAAGCACACCGCCATCGCGAGCCTGTCGACGGATGTGCTCACGCTCACTTTCAATTCGCTGTCCAAGAGCTACCGCTCGTGCGGCTATCGGTCAGGCTGGGTCGTGGTGTCAGGCGACAAGAAGTTGGCGCGCGACTATATCGAGGGGCTGAACATGCTCTCGAACATGCGCCTGTGCGCCAACGTGCCGGGCCAGTGGGCGATCCAGACGGCGCTGGGCGGCTATCAGAGCATCAACGACCTTGTGGGCGCCGGTGGCCGGCTGCGTCGTCAGCGGGATCTGGCTTACGAGTTGATCACGGCGATTCCGGGCGTGACTTGCGTCAAGCCTAGCGCAGCGCTCTACATGTTCCCGAAACTCGATCCGAAGGTTTACCCGATCGAGGATGACCGCCAGTTCTTCCTCGACTTGCTGAAGGAAACCAAGGTGATGCTCGTGCAGGGCACCGGCTTCAACTGGCCGACACCGGACCACTTCCGTATCGTGTTCCTGCCTCACGAAGAAGACCTGCGCGAAGCTGTCGGGCGTATCGCCGGTTTCCTCGAGCGCTATCGAACCCGGCTCGCCTGAGCGTCCGAGCGCCAGGTCTTTCCGAACATCCTTGCTTTCCAAGACGAACCCATGAAACCCATTCAAGTTGGCCTGCTCGGCATCGGCACGGTCGGTAGCGGCACCTTCAACGTGCTCCAGCGCAACCAGGAAGAGATCAAGCGTCGCGCGGGCCGTGGCATCGAGATCACGATGGTTGCGGACCTCGACACGGTGCGCGCCGAGGCCGTGGTCGGCGACAGCGTGAAAGTGGTCGGCGACGCACGTGAGGTGATCGCCAACCCCGACATCGACATCGTGATCGAACTGATCGGCGGCTACGGCATCGCCAAACAACTGGTGCTCGAGGCGATCGCTGCCGGCAAGCACGTGGTGACGGCCAACAAGGCCCTGCTTGCGGTGCACGGCACCGAGATCTTCGCGGCCGCGCACGACAGGGGTGTGATGGTGGCGTTCGAAGCCGCCGTGGCGGGCGGAATCCCGATCATCAAGGCGCTGCGTGAAGGCCTTACGGCCAACAGCATCCAGTGGATCGCCGGGATCATCAACGGCACCACCAATTTCATCCTGTCGGAGATGCGTGACAAGGGTCTGGACTTCGCCACCGTGCTGAAAGAAGCGCAACGCCTGGGCTATGCCGAGGCCGATCCGACCTTCGACATCGAGGGCGTCGACGCCGCGCACAAGGTCACGCTGATGAGCGCCATCGCTTTCGGCATCCCGGTGCAGTTCGACAAGGCCCACGTCGAGGGCATCACGAAGTTGGCCGCACAGGACATCAAGTATGCCGAGCAACTTGGTTACCGCATCAAGCTGCTGGGCGTGACCAAACGCGTGGCGCAGGGCATCGAGTTGCGCGTGCATCCAGCACTGGTGCCGTCCAAACGATTGCTTGCCAACGTCGAGGGGGCCATGAACGCGGTGGTGGTCAACGGCGACGCCGTCGGCACCACGCTCTACTACGGCAAGGGCGCCGGCAGCGAGCCGACCGCCAGCGCGGTGATCGCCGACCTCGTCGATATCGCGCGACTGCACACGGCCGACGCGGCGCATCGTGTTCCTCACCTTGCCTTCCATCCGGATGCGATGAGCGACCTGAAGGTCCTGCCGATGTCCGAGGTGGTGACCAGCTACTACCTGCGCTTGCGCGTGGCCGACGAGGCCGGCGTGCTCGCGAAGGTCACCGGTTTGCTGGCCAATGCCGGCATCAGCATCGATGCAGTGCTGCAGCGCGAAGCGGACGAAGTGGGCGGCGAAGGTTCGACGCAGACCGACCTGATCATCCTGACGCACGACACCCGCGAAGGCACGCTCGACGCCGCGCTGGTCGAGTTGCAGGCCCTGCCGACCGTGCTGGCGCCGATCGTTCGGCTTCGCAAGGAAGAGCTGTCCTGATGCGCTACCTTTCCACGCGCGGCCACCCCGACCGCCGCCGCTTCTGCGAAATCCTCCTGGAAGGCCTCGCGCCCGACGGCGGTTTGTACCTGCCCGAGCAATACCCCGCAGTCGACGCCGCCTTGCTAGCCAAATGGCGGGGACTGAGCTATGCCGAACTCGCCTTCGAGATCCTCTCGCTCTACATCGACGACATCCCGTCGCCCGATCTGAAAGCCATCTGCGCCAAGACCTATACCGCCGAGGTGTTCGGTACCGCGGAGATCGTGCCGCTGCGCGAACTGGAAGACGGCGTCTACCTCGAAGCGCTGTCCAACGGCCCGACGCTGGCCTTCAAGGACATGGCGATGCAACTGCTCGGCAACTTGTTCGAGTACGAACTGGCCCGTCGCGGTGAAGAGCTGAACATCCTCGGCGCGACGAGCGGAGACACCGGCAGCGCTGCCGAATACGCGATGCGTGGGAAGAAGGGCGTGCGCGTCTTCATGACCTCGCCCGACGGCCGCATGAGTCCTTTCCAGCAGGCGCAGATGTTCAGCCTGCAGGACGCGAACATCCACAACCTCGCGATCACAGGCGTTTTCGACGATTGCCAGGACATCGTCAAGGCTGTGTCGAACGACCTGGCCTTCAAGCGCAAGTACAAGATCGGCACTGTCAATTCGATCAACTGGGCGCGGCTGCTGGCGCAGGTTGTCTACTACTTTGCCGGCTATTTCCAGGCTACACCAGCCCCCACCCTCGGCACCGGCGTGTCCTCGCTGCCCCCCGAGGGGGTTCTTTCGTCTTGGGGCGGCCCGGCGACGAAAGGCAGCAACGACAAGCAGGTGAGCTTCACGGTGCCCTCGGGCAACTTCGGCAATGTCTGCGCCGGTCACGTGGCTCGCATGATGGGGCTGCCGATTCGCACCCTCGTGGTTGCGACCAACGAGAACGACGTGCTCGACGAGTTCTTCCGTACCGGCGTCTACCGTGTGCGCTCGGCGGCCGACACACACGAGACGTCGAGTCCATCGATGGATATTTCCAAGGCCAGCAATTTCGAGCGTTTCATGTTCGATCTCGTGGGGCGCGATGCGGTCAAAGCGCGTGGCCTGTTCGAAGGCGAACTTGGCCGTGCCGGCCGCTTCGACCTGAGCGGGGACCCGGACTTTGCACAGGCTGCGACGCGCTTCGGCTTTGCCAGCAGCCGCAGCACGCACGCGGACCGGCTTGCGACCATCCGTGATACCGACAAGCGCTTCGCCACGCTGATCGACACGCACACGGCCGACGGCCTGAAGGCCGCGCGCGAACATCTCACACCGGGCGTGCCGATGATCGTCCTTGAGACCGCACTGCCGATCAAGTTCGCCGAGACCATCGTCGAGGCGCTGGGCCACGAGCCCGAGCGGCCGGCGCGCTTCCAGGGGATCGAGGCACTTCCCAAACGGGTCGTCAAGCTGCCGGCCAATGTCGAAGCAGTCAAGACCTATATCGCCACACACTGCGACTGACGCCGCAGGACGCATGAAAGTCATCGGCTTCGCGGGCTTCTCGGGAGCGGGAAAGACGACGCTGGTCGAGCAACTCATCCCTGCGCTCAAGCGCAAAGGTCAGCGCGTTTCGGTGGTCAAGCATGCCCACCACAAGTTCGACATCGACCATCCCGGCAAGGACACGTACCGCCATCGCGAAGCGGGCGCCTTCGAGGTCGTGGTCGCATCGGACAAGCGGCTCGCGCTCATTCGCGAGTTCGAGCAGCCGACCCAGCTCGATGTGCATGACCTGATCGCTGAACTCGACGGGCGTGTCGACTGGGTGCTGGTCGAAGGCTTCAAGCACAGCGATCTGCTCAAGATCGAGGTGTGGCGAGAACCGGCGGAAGGCGAGGAGCCGCGACCGGCGCGCTATACCGAAGATCGCTTTATTGTCGGCATCGCGACCGACACGCCGGACAGGCTGCCCCAGCACACTGAATTGCCGATCTTTGACCTCGACGACATCGATGGCATCTGCGCGTGGCTGCTGCTGCATACCGATCGTTTCGACTACAAGGTGAATCACCATGGCTGAGACTTCCTCGCGCCCCCCCCTGATGGCCCTCGACGAGGCGCTGGCTCGCCTGCTGGCTGCGGCTTCGCCGTTGCTCGGCGCAGAGAGTGTTTCGACCTTCGATGCCGACGGCCGCGTGCTGGCGCAAGACGTCACGTCGGGCCTCACAGTGCCGCCTCGCGACAACAGCTCGATGGATGGCTACGCGGTTCGCGCGGGTGATTGCGCCGCGGCTGGCGCCGTCATGCGAGTGGCCCAGCGCATTCCGGCCGGGACCGTCGGCACGCCTCTCGAGGCCGGCACTGCCGCACGTATCTTCACGGGCGCACAGATCCCCGAAGGGGCCGATGCAGTAGTGATGCAGGAAGACACGAGCGCGTTGCCCGAAGAGGGCGGTCTTGGCAGCGTGCGGATAGACATCGTGCCGACCGCCGGGCAGTGGATCCGCCGTGCCGGTGAAGACGTTGCCGCCGGCGACGTGGTGCTGTCGAAAGGCGAACGGCTCACGCCCGCAGGGCTAGGCTTGGCCGCGAGTGTGGGCCTGGCCAAGCTTCTGGTTTCGAGGCGGCCGCGTGTTGCCCTGCTGTCGACCGGCGACGAACTCGTCATGCCGGGCGAGGTTGCACCCGGAGCGATGAAAGCGGGTTCCATCTACAACTCCAACCGTTTCTTCATGCGGGCGCTGCTGAAGCGATTCGGCTGCGAGGTCAACGATCTCGGCATCGTGCCGGATCGCCGCGAAGCGACCATCGAGGCGCTGCGCGAGGCGGCGCTCCACAACGACCTGATCATCACCACCGGCGGTGTCTCCGTCGGCGAGGAAGATCACATCAAGGCGGCGGTGCAGCATCTGGGCCAACTGGATCTCTGGTCGCTGTCGATGAAGCCCGGCAAACCCTTCGCCTACGGGCGAATCGGCAATGCCCACCTCACCGGCCTGCCAGGCAATCCGGTGTCGAGTTTCCTGACTTTCCTGCTGCTGGTGCGACCGTTCCTGCTCACCCTCCAGGGTGCGAAACGCGTGGCGGTCGAGCCTGTCGCGATGCGCGCTGATTTCGACTGGCCGCGCGCCGACCGGAGGCGCGAATTCCTGCGTGCGCGGCGCAACGCAGCGGGCGGCCTTGACGTCTTCTCGAACCAGAGTTCCGGTGTGTTGACCTCGACCGTCTGGGGCGATGGCGTGATTGATACGCCCGCCAGCCAGCCATTCAAAGCGGGAGACACGGTGCAGTTCATTCCCTTCGCGTCGCTGCTGGCCTGAACATGAAGGTCAACGTTCGCTACTTCGCCTCGGTGCGCGAGGCGCTCGGAACCGGCGCCGAGTCCATCGAAACCGACGCGCGGGACCTCGGCGCGCTGCGCAATGAACTCATCGCGCGCGGCGAACCGCACGCCAGCGTTCTCGCGCGAGGCCGGGTCGTGCGGATGGCGCTCGACCAGATCATGAGCGGCGAGAGTGCCCCGCTGCGCGACGGCAGCGAGGTCGCCTTCTTCCCGCCCGTCACTGGCGGCTGATCGAGGCCTGGATTTCCAGCAGGCGTTCGCGCAAGTCGGCGGGCGCGCGCGTCATCGGCGAACGCAACTCGTCGAGCAGCAAGCCCTCGTGAGCCAGAACGGCCTTCAGCGGCCCCGGGTTTGCATCCGCGAACAGTGATTCGATGAGCGGCAGCAGTGGGCTCCACATCTGCCGCGCTTGTGTCAGCTTCCCCTCGCGAAGCATGCGAATCACGTTGACGAAGCGCTCAGTCTGCAGGTGGGCGCTGGCGGCAATCGCACCCGCACCGCCTTCGGCGACGGTGCTGAAGATCTGGCCATCCTCCCCTGCGAGCACCTGGAGCCGGCCGTCTGCGATCAGGGCTCGGGTCTTCGCCGCATCGCCACCGCAGTCCTTGATCGCCCGGATGCGTGGATGCGCCGCAAGCGTAAGGAGCGTCTCGCGCGTTGTTGAAACCCCGGTGCGGTAAGGGATGTCGTAGATCAGGATGGGTGCCGCGCTGGCGTCCGAGATGGCACGGAACCAATCCAGCAGGCCAGCCTGCGAGGGCCGGATGTAGCTCGGCGCAGGCACAAGCACGCCGGCGATTTCTTGCTCGCCCAGTCGTCGCACCCAAGCTAGCGTCTTGCCGAGGTGGTAGCCGGAAATCCCCATGATCCGCGGCGTGGCGGGCGCGGCGCGGGCGACGGTCGCCAGAACTTCCAGTTGCTCGCTCTCGTCGAGCGCGGCCGCTTCGCCCGTCGAGCCGCAGACCACGAAGCCCGCAATGCCAGTGGGCGCAAGCCGCTCGACCAGGCGCTTCAGCGCGACATGGTCCACCGCACCGTCACGGAATGGCGTGACCAGCGGAATCCAGAGTCCGGAGAAATCGGGGGAGGGTGATGTGTCTTGCACGCAAGTTTCCTTTCGGGAGTCGACCGATGGAAGAAACCACCGTCGGATGCGCGCACACAACCAGCTTCGGCCCGGGCCTTGCAGTTCCGTCGCTCATCCGACGACGGAACCGAAGCTCCGGTCAGACGAGCTTGGGTTTTTTGGCTTTGCCTTGCAGGCGCGTGCAAGCCTGTTCTTCGCGAGAAGAAGGGAAGCGTTGCAGGGTGCTGGAAGGCATCGCGCGAGTCTATCGCAGTGCCACAATCCACGACATGGCTGCCGCACGCGTTTCGATTCAAGTGGAAAACTTCGACCTTCAAAGGGAGATCGCCATGCTCCGCGGCGGCGATGCACGCGTCGGCGCGGTTTGCAGCTTCATCGGCACGGTACGCGACCGGAATGACGGCAGCGCGGTCGCTTCGATGGAACTCGAGCACTATCCCGGCATGACCGAGAAGGCGATCGAAGCCATGATCGACGAGGCCCATCGGCGCTTCGACATCCTCGGCGCGCGGGTGGTCCATCGCGTGGGGCTGCTGCAGCCGCAGGACCAGATCATGATGGTGGCGGTGATTTCCGCGCATCGCGGCCAGTGCTTCCAGGCTTGCGAGTTCCTCATGGACTATCTCAAGACCCAGGCGCCGTTCTGGAAAAAGGAACAGACGCCCGAAGGCGCCCGCTGGGTCGATGCCAGGGTCGACGACGATGCGGCGCTGGCGCGCTGGGGCATCGTCGTCAACAACGCCTGATCGGCTTACTGCGGCGTGAAGCCGCTTTCCTTGATGATCTGCGCCCAGGTCTGCGTGTAGCTCCGCACGCGGCCGGCGAACTGGCCCTGCGGCATGAAGCCTACAGTGAGGCCCATGGCTGTGAGTCGGTCGCGCACATCAGGCATCGCGAGCACCTTGGCCAGCGCATTGTTGAAGCGGTCGATGACTGGCTGCGGCGTGCCGACCGGTGCAAAGATGCCGTAGTAGGGCAGGTCTTCCAGGCCAGCAAGCCCGAGTTCGGCGAAAGTGGGCACCTGCGGCAGGACGGCTTGGCGCTTGTCGCCGATGACGGCCACGACGCGGATCTTCCCGGCCTTCTGGTTTTCGATGAAGTCGGGGATGGAACCGATGCCGGCCGCGATCTGGTTGCCCAGCATGTCGGACATCATCGGCGCGCTGCCGCGATAGGGCGCGGCCTGCAGGTCGAGCTTGTACTTGGCGCCGACCAGCTTGACCAGGAATTCGGGGATCGATGCCGGCGCCGGCACGCCGATCGTGTCCTTGCCGCCGCGTTGGTTCCTGACCCAGGCCACATATTCGTTCATCGACTTGGCCGGCGTTCCTCCCGAAACGGCCAGCGCATTGGCGAAAGTCGCAAAACCGGAGACGGGCACGAAGTCGTGTGCTGGGTCGAAGCCCGGGTTCTTCACCACCTGCGGCAGGATCGAGATCGTATGGTCGTGTGTCAGGAAGAGAGTGTGGCCGTCCGCTGGCGAACCCTTGAGCACCTGTGCCGCGATCTGCCCGCCGGCGCCGGCGCGGTTGTCCACCACGATCGACGTGCCCAGTTCGTCCTTGAGCTTGTCCGCCAGCATGCGCGCAATGACGTCGGTGCCGCCGCCCGCCGGAAAACCGACCAGCAGGCGTATCGGCGTTGAGGACATCTGCGCGGACGCCATGCCGCCGGCGGCCAGCAGGCCTGCCGCGAAAACGCCGAGCATCAGGCGCCTGGCGCCACCCCATGTTGACTTGAACATCTATCGACTCCAAAGATTGCTGGTGTAAAAAAATCCGGGCGGTCTTGATATCGCCTCGGAACAGCCCTATTTTGAATGCAGGAATCAAGCCATGCGTCAAGACAAACTCACCACCAAATTCCAGGAAGCCCTCGCCGACGCTCAGTCGCTCGCATTGGGCAACGACAACGCCTATATAGAACCCGTCCATTTGCTGGTCGCCATGCTGCGCCAGGACGATGGTCCGCGCGCGTTGCTGGAGCGAGCCGGGGCCAACGTGCCCGGATTGCTTCAAGCCGCCGAAGTGGTCATCAAGAAGCTGCCGCAGGTACAAGGCCATGACCAGGTCCAGGTCGGCCCCGAACTTGGCAAGCTGCTGCAGGCGACAGAGAAAGAGTCCATCAAACGCAATGACCAGTTCATCGCCAGCGAACTCTTTCTGCTCGCCGTGGCGGACAGCAAGGCCGACATCGGCAATCTCGCGCGCAGCCACGGCGTGACGCGCAAGTCGCTCGAGGCCGCCATCGACGCGGTTCGCGGCGGGCAGGGCGTGAACAGCGCCGATGCCGAAGGCCAGCGCGAGGCGCTCAAGAAATACTGCCTCGACCTCACCGAGCGCGCGCGGCTGGGCAAGCTCGACCCCGTCATCGGCCGCGACGAAGAGATTCGCCGCGCCATTCAGGTACTCCAGCGTCGCACCAAGAACAATCCTGTGTTGATCGGCGAGCCGGGCGTCGGCAAGACGGCGATCGTCGAAGGCCTTGCGCAGCGCATCGTCGCTGGCGAGGTGCCCGATTCGCTCAAGGGCAAGCGCGTGCTGTCGCTCGACATGGCGGCGCTGCTTGCGGGCGCCAAGTACCGCGGTGAATTCGAGGAGCGCTTGAAGAGCGTGCTCAATGAGCTCGCCAAGGACGAAGGCCAGACCATCGTCTTCATCGACGAGCTCCACACCATGGTCGGCGCGGGCAAGGCCGAAGGCGCGATGGATGCCGGCAACATGCTCAAGCCCGCGCTTGCACGGGGTGAACTGCATTGCGTCGGTGCGACCACGCTCGACGAATACCGCAAGTACATCGAGAAGGACGCCGCGCTGGAGCGCCGCTTCCAGAAGATCCTCGTGGGCGAACCGAGTGTGGAGGCGACGGTCGCGATCTTGCGCGGCCTGAAGGAAAAGTACGAGGTCCACCACGGTGTCGACATCACCGACCCGGCGATCGTTGCCGCGGCCGAGTTGTCTGACCGCTACGTCACCGACCGCTTCCTGCCCGACAAGGCGATCGATCTGATCGACGAGGCGGCAGCCAAGATCAAGATCGAGATGGATTCCAAGCCCGAGGTCATGGACCGGCTCGACAGGCGCCTGATCCAACTGCAGATCGAACGCGAAGCCGTGCGTCGCGAGAAGGACGAAGCCTCGCAGAAGCGCTTCGCGCTGATCGAGGAGGACATCGCCCGTCTGCAGAAGGAAATCGCCGACCTCGACGAGATCTGGCAGGCCGAGAAGGCGCAGGCCCAAGGCAGCGCGCAGATCCGCGAAGAGATCGACAAGATCAAGTTCCAGATCGCCGAATTCACGAGCAAGGGTGACTTCAACAAGGTGGCCGAGCTTCAGTACGGCAAGCTGCCGGGGCTGGAGAAACGCCTGAAGGAAGCGCAGGAGACCGAAGCCGACAAGGGCAAGTCCAGCGCGCCGAAGTTGCTGCGCACGCAGGTCGGTGCGGAGGAAATCGCCGAAGTCGTGGCGCGCGCCACGGGCATTCCGGTGTCCAAGCTGATGCAGGGCGAGCGCGACAAGCTGCTCATGATGGAAGACAAGCTGCACGAGCGCGTGGTCGGCCAAGACGAGGCCATCGGTGCGGTTGCCAATGCAATCCGCCGCTCGCGCTCCGGTCTGTCGGACCCGAACCGTCCCACCGGCTCCTTTCTGTTCCTCGGCCCGACGGGCGTGGGCAAGACCGAGCTGTGCAAGGCCTTGGCTGGCTTCTTGTTTGACAGCGAGGATCACCTGATCCGCGTCGACATGAGCGAGTTCATGGAGAAGCATTCGGTCGCGCGCCTGATCGGCGCGCCGCCCGGCTACGTGGGCTATGAAGAGGGCGGCCACCTGACCGAAGCCGTGCGCCGCAAGCCCTACAGCGTGCTGCTGCTCGACGAGGTGGAGAAGGCACATCCCGATGTCTTCAACATCCTGCTGCAAGTGCTCGACGACGGCCGGCTCACGGACGGCCAGGGCCGCACCGTGAACTTCAAGAACACGGTGATCGTCATGACCAGCAACATCGGCTCGCCGATCATCCAGTCGATGGTGGGTCGGCCGTCCGAGGAGATCAAGGACGCTGTCTGGGACGAGTTGAAGAACTACTTCAGGCCTGAGTTCCTGAACCGCATCGACGAGACGGTGGTGTTCCATGCGCTCGACGCGAAGAACATCGAGGCGATCGCCGCGATCCAGCTGAAGGTGTTGCAGGAGCGCTTGGCGAAGATGGATCTGGGGCTGGAGGTGTCGCCGGCTGCATTGGCTGAAATCGCAAAGGTCGGTTTCGACCCGGTGTTCGGTGCGCGGCCGCTCAAGCGGGCAATCCAGCAGCGCATCGAGAATCCGTTGTCGAAGCTGCTGCTCGACGGCACCTTCGGGCCGAAGGACACGATCGTCGTGACCACCGATCCGATCCGCGCCCCCGGCCAGTTCAGCTTCGGCACGGCCGGGGAACCAAGGGCCGAGGCCGTGGCCTAAGAGCGATGGTCAATTTTCTCGTCCGCCTGATTCTGTTCTTGTTCGGCCTCGTGTTCGCGGTCAGCCTGGCCGTTGCCGTGCTCTTGCTGGCGATGGTCTGGGGTCTGCGTTACGCCTGGGCTCGGCTCACCGGGAAGCCGGTGACGCCCTGGGTCATGCGCTTCGACCCGCGCGGCGGTTTCGACCGCTTCCGCGCGGCGGGGCGCCCGCATGAGCCGACGGCGGCCGATGTCGCGGGCGCGCGAGCGCGAGGGCAAGCGACCGACAGTCCGGTGCGCCTGGTTGAGCCTGGCAGTGTGACCGACGTGCCGGTCAAGCCTGCGCGCGGCGAGTGACCGTCTCCATGCTGCGGGCCTCGGTCCTGGTCGAACCCGCAGAGGTCGAGTTCAGCGCCATTCGCGCGCAAGGCGCCGGCGGCCAGAACGTCAACAAGGTGTCCAGCGCGGTGCATCTGCGCTATGACATCCCCGCCAGTTCGCTTCCCGAAGACGTCAAGGTGCGACTGCTCGCATCGCGCGACAGCCGCATCACGAGCGAGGGCGTTCTCGTGCTCAAGGCGCAGCGGCATCGAAGCCAGGACATGAATCGCGCCGATGCGCTTGCGCGTCTGCAGGAACTGGTCGATGGCTTTGCAACGCCGCCACGCGTGCGGCGCGCCACGAAGCCGACCTATGGCTCGCGCCAGCGGCGGCTCGAAGGCAAGAGCCAGCGCTCGGCGATCAAGAGCCTGCGTGGGCCAGTGAAGGATTGAGGTCGATCTGCGGTTCGGCCATCGCAACGTTGCGCTCGATGGCCGCCAGCGCTTCGCCATCGGTCCGGTAACTGAAGAGCATGGGACCCGGCGCGAGCAACCCGGCCCGTTCGAGCACCTGTTGCGCAGGCAGCTTGAGCCCCGAGACGTGCAGCCGCACCCCCTGCGATTCGAGCAGCCGGCGGATGCTCCCGAAGACCTCTGCGCCCGTGATGTCCACGCGGTTGATCGGGTATGCGAACAGGCAGACGTCGGTCAGACCTGGCCGCTCGGCCAGCGCCACGGTGACCGCGCGTTCGAGCGTGCTCGCCGACGCGAAGTCCAGTTCGGCATCCATGCGCAGCGCATAAAGATTGGGCGCGAGCAGCGGCAAATGCCACAGATGCCGGTCGCGCAAGCTGCCGTCGGGATGCAACCCCACCTCGATGATCCGCGGATGGAGATGGCGGTACATGTAGTGCGCCAGCGCCGCGAGAAGGCCGCCGAGCACACCCCAGTAGATCGACGGCGCCGTTGCAATCGTGAGCGCGAAGGTCGCCAGCGCGATCGCCGCTTCGATGCGCGAGATTCGCCATAGTGCGACGAACGCCGAAGGGCGCAATAGCCCAAGGGTCGCCGTTGCCACGATGGAAGCCAGCACCGCCTGCGGCACGTGATAGAGCAGCGGCATGGCCCACAGCAAGGCGGCCGCAACCACCGCCACGCTGAACAACGTCGACCACTGCGTCTTGGCGCCGGCGTAGAGCGTGATGGCCGATCGAGAAAAAGATGAACTGGTGGGGAATGCCCCGGTGAGCCCCGATGCAATCTTGCCGAGACCCTGGCCGATCAGATCCTGGTTTTCGTTCCACAGCTTGCCGGCGCGGGCGTTGTCGACCTTGGCGCTCGATGCCGTCTCCAGGAAGCTTACGAGCGTGATGAGGAACGCGGGCAACAGCAGGTTGCCCAGGTCGTTCATCGACAGTCCGCCAGGCCAGTAGAAGGATGGCAGCCCCGAGGGCAGCTTGCCGATGACGGCGCCACCGCGCAGCGCATAGTCGACGGCCGCGCTGATGGCCGCCGCCGCCGCGACGAGGGCCATGGTGGTCGGAAAGCGCGGCGCCATGCGCTTGCCCAACCACAGCGCTGCCATCCCGCCGAGGCCGAACGCGATGGCAATGAAATCCGGCGGCGGTCCGTGCAGCAATTGCGCGTAGGAGCGCCCTGTGAAGCCCAGCAGCGCCGGCAACTGCGACAGTGTGATGAGCACCGCCGCACCTTGCGTGAAGCCCATCAGCACGGGCGAATTGACCATGCG
Organism: Variovorax sp. 10L426; assembly: GCF_056395305.1. Classification (NCBI taxonomy): domain Bacteria; kingdom Pseudomonadati; phylum Pseudomonadota; class Betaproteobacteria; order Burkholderiales; family Comamonadaceae; genus Variovorax; species Variovorax sp. 10L426. Next base: position 244,194 of record NZ_JBFTJF010000004.1, read on the forward strand.
CAGCAGCCAGCCGAATCGCGCTGCGCCCAGCACCACCTGCATCACGCCGGACAGCAACGTCAGCCAGACGGCGAGGGCCACCCATTCGCTGCTACCCGGAATCGCCAGCGGCGCGAGCGATGCGCCGACCAAGAGGCTCGTCAGCGCCGTGGGCCCCACGGACAGTCGAGCCGACGAACTGAAAAGGACGGCGATCAACGCGGGCAGGAGCGCGGCATAAACGCCGGTGACCAGCGGCATGCCCGCCAGCGCTGCGTAAGCCACACCCTGTGGGATGACCATGAGCGCGACCGTGACGCCGGCAGCGGCTTCATTCACGAGCAGGGCGCGGTCAGGGCGCGGCCACGCCAGAAAAGGAAGCCAGCGCGCGAGCCGGTCGCGGTTCACGGCCATGGCTTCAAGACGCAAGGGGTTGGAAAGTGCACCTGTCGATGATACGTACCAAGGGAAGGCGGACTTTGTGCGGCGCTACGGCCGTCGCTTGTGCTGGAACGCCGTGGGCGACTGGCCGGTGGCCGCCTTGAACATCGCGCAGAAGGCGCTATCGGTGGCATAGCCGCTGGCGGATGCAACCTGGCTCACCGCCATGCCGCGTGCCAGCAGCGGCAGCGCATGCGCGAGCACCGCCTGCTGGCGCCACTGCTGCCAGCTCATGCCGAGCTGGTCGCGAAACAGCCGCGCCACCGTCCGTTCGCTGGCGCCAATGGCGTCGGCGCGCTCGGCGAGGGTGGCGCGGTTGGCGGGATTGCGCAGGAGGGCCTCGCACAACTGGCGCAGGCGCTTGTCGGCGGGCAGCGGCACATCGATGCGGATTTGCGTCGCGCGTTCGAGTTCGTCCACGAGCAGCGGAGCGATCCATCGCTCGCGTTGCGCAGCATGCGGGTCGGCGGGCGGCAGCCCATCAGGCGTGGTGTCGAGGGCCAGCATCAGCGCACGCAGCAACGGGCTGATTTCGAGCACTTCGCATTTCTCCCATACCGGGCCCAGCCAGCTGTGGAGGTACACCGTACGCAGTTCGGCGTCCTCGATCAGCGTGATGCTGTGCGACATGTCGGCCGGTACCCAGAGCGCCCGGGACGGCGGCACGATGTAGCTTCCGTCTTCCGTGCTCAGGCGGATCACGCCGCGGGTCGAGAAAGTCAGTTGCGGCCAGGGATGCCTGTGTAGTTCGACCAGCGTGTCTGCCTTCAGGAAATGTTCCTTGGCGCGCAACGGGCGCAGCGCGTCCGGTGCATAGAGATGGGGCGTGAGCGGGCCGACGCTGACGGAAGGCGCTGTGCCGGGCGGGGGCGTGCGCCTGGACGGCGTGTCAACGGGCGCCTGGGCCTGGGCGGCTGTAGACGGCATAGTTTCGACAAATGTTGTCTCTGTATCGCCATTCTGCCGCGTCGAGCCGGCTTAGGATCGGTGCCCAACCCAGATTCTTGTTGCAATCCATGTCTTCCTCCAACGCGACTGCCGCCGCCACACCCTCGCTGGGTTCGGACGCCAAGTTGATCGGCCTCGTCGGCCTCGCGCATGCCGTCAGCCATTTCAGCCAACTCATCCTGCCGCCGCTGTTCCCGTGGCTGAAAGACGCGTTCAACGTGAGCTACACCGAACTCGGTGCCGTGCTGACGGTGTTCTTCGTCGTCTCGTGCATGGTGCAGGCAGCGTCGGGTTTCATCGTTGACAAACTGGGTCCTCGCCCGGTGCTGTTCGTGGGGCTTGGCGTGCTGAGCCTGGCTGCCTTTGGCTACGCCACGGCGCAAAGCTATTGGATGCTGCTGCTCTGCGCGGTGGCAGCGGGGGTGGGCAACGGCGTGTTCCATCCGGTCGACTACACGCTCTTCAATCGCAAGGTGGCGCCCACGCGCCTGGGTCACGCCTATAGCGTGCATGGCATCACCGGCAGCCTGGGCTGGGCGCTGGCACCGGCCTTCGTAGTGCCGCTGGCCATGGCCTTCTCGTGGCGCGTGGCGCTGGCTTCGGCCGGCGCGTTGGCTGTCGTGGTGCTGCTCATCCTGTGGGCCAACCGCAGCGTGCTGTCGCTCGACGTGAAGGCTGTGCACAAGGCGACCGGGTCCGACGCGGCCGGCAGCGAGTTTGCTTTCCTCAAGATCCCAGCCGTATGGATGTGCTTCGGGTTTTTCTTTTTCTACGCGATGGCCTTGAGCGTCGTGCAGACCTTCGCTCCGGCAGCGGCTGGGCGGCTGCATGCGGTTCCGGTGACGCTGATCGCGATCTGCCTGACGGTCTACATGGTCGCGAGTGCAGCAGGCATGGTGGTCGGCGGTTTCCTGGCGTCGGACCCGTCGCGTTGCGAGCGCATCGTGGGCGCGGGCTTCGGCGTCGCGGCAGCCATCGCGCTCGTGCTGGCGTTCGCCGACTTCGCGCCTTTCCTGGTGCCGGTGATGTTCGGCGCCATGGGATTCGCGGCGGGCATCGCCGGGCCCTCGCGCGACCTGCTGGTCAAGCGCTCGACGCCGGCCAACGCGTCCGGGCGTGTCTACGGCGTGGTTTATGCCGGACTCGACATTGGACAGGCTTTCGCGCCGCTGATCTTCGGTCGGCTGATGGACCACGGCCAGTACGCAAGCGTGATCATCGGCCTCGCGATGGTGCAGGGCGTGCTGATCGTGAGCGCATTCAATGTGCGTCGCGTGCGACGCGAGGCGCTCGTCCCCGCGTCCGCCTGAACCACGCCGGCAGCCGCGGACCGCGGACTACTTCTTCGGCAGGATGTCGAGCACCAGGTCCGCGGGACGGCACAGCCGCGTGCCGAGCGGCGTGGCGACGATGGGCCGGTTCATCAGGATCGGATGTTCGACGATGAAGTCGAGCAGTTGGTCGTCAGTCCATTTCGGGTCGCCCAGCCCGAGATCTTCGTAGGGCGTTCCCTTCTGCCGCAGGACATCGCGGACCGGAATCCCCATGGCCTTCACGCGCGCGCGCAGCTTGGCCTTGGTCGGCGGCGTCTTGAGGTATTCGACCACCTCGGGCTCGATACCGTGTTCGCGAATCAGCGCAAGCGTATTGCGCGAAGTCCCGCAGGCGGGGTTATGAAAAATGGTGACGGAGGACGGATTGGATTGCATCGATCCATTGTCCTCCGACGCAGTTCGGCGAACTCAGGCGGCGATCAGCGCGTCCACGCGGCGCAGGCCTTCGATGGTCTTGACGCACGCTTCGGCCGCCTCCGTGCCCTTGACCGCGAAATGGCGATGGAAGTACTTGCGGTGTTCCACATGCTCGTGGAAGTGATGCGGCGTGAGCACGGCCGACAGGATCGGCACGTTGGTTTCCAGTTGCACCGTCATCAGCGAGTTCACCACCGTGCTGGCGACGAATTCGTGCCGGTAGATGCCGCCGTCGACGACGAGCGCACAGCCGACGATCGCGGCATAGCGGCCGGAGGTCGCGAGTCGTTTGGCGTGCAAGGGGATCTCGAATGCGCCGGGCACATCGAACACGTCAATGGTGTCGAGCGGCACGCCTTGACGCTTCATTTCTGCGAGGAAAGCGTCGCGCGCCTGGTGGACGATGTCCGAATGCCATTGCGCCTGCACGAATGCGATGCGCTGGCCGCGCGGTTCGTCCGAAGCCTGGACGGCGGAGAGGGGAAGGTCGTTGATCTGACTCATGGTATGCCTTTGAAGGGTTTCCTGAATCAGGGCGCACGAACCCGAAACCGAGGCACGCGCACGAATGCAGCTGCCCGGCAACGGGGTCGCGCTCTCTTTCATCCGGACTGTGACCGTCGGCCCCGGGATCTCACCGGGTCTGCTGACCCCGCTGCGCATGGCGCGCCGCGGGCGCTCGCGGGCTTGTGCGGCTTTTGCCGCCATCACCGCCGGTGGGGAATTCCACCCCGCCCTGAGAACGCTTGCTCCGGCTTTGAGCCGGAGCAGCACGGATTCTAGGCAAGACGCGGCGGTCGCGCTGTCACGCAAGCGGCAAGACCTTTGAGGCGGGGACGGGATCGGGCCGTCGGTCCAGGAACATTGTGAGGCGCTGCAACTCGTCGTCGAGTGCCGCTCGAAATGCGGGCTCGGTCGGCTTCCTGCCGGCATAGCCGAATGTCGGCTCGATTTGTCCTTCGCGGACCGAGACGTTGGCCCAGCCGATCACTCGATCGCGTTGCAGCAGCGGTAGCGCGTAGTAACCGAACTGCCTTTTCGGCGCCGGCGTGTAGGCCTCGAACTTGTACGGCCAGTTCCATAGCAATTCGAAGCGCAAGCGGTCCCACACCACGGGATCGAAAGGCGCAAGCAGGCGGAGCGTCTCGTCGGGCGCGTGGCGTCGCGAACTCGGGTTCTCGTCGGCTGGCCAGTACCAGGTGATGCCGTCGATGCAGCAACTCGCAAGCTGGTCGCGCGCCAGGCGCAAGGCTGCCTGCGTCTGTATCGAGAGATGTGGTGCGCCGTATCCCAGCAGACGCACGAGATAGGTCAGGCTGGCCCCCGGCAGTGGTGCGTACTTGCGCACGACCAAATCGACCAGTGCAGCCGCGCGTTGGGTGCGGCCGTCGGGGCTGTCATCGGCGGGCGGGTGCGTCACCGCCTCATAGATTCGCGTGCCGCCCTCGCGCCGCTTCACGCGCAGCATGCCGCGGTAGTGCATGTCGTCGAGCAGGTGTGTGGTTGCATTGATCGAGCCGCCCCAGTAGTTCGTCACGCGCCCGTGGGCAAAGCGCTGCTCCACCAGTCGCGGATGCACGGGCCCGTTCTCGCGAACGAAGGCGAGCACATCTGCGGCCCTGCGGCGCGTCTCCGCGTCCCAGGCGCGCCGGGCTTCGCGCGGGTGCATCAGCACCAGGTGTTCCCGCGGCAGGAAACCGTAGTTGACGAGGCAATCCTCTTCAATCGGCAGACGCGCATAGCGCTGCTCCAGATCGCCGGCGCGATAGTCTGCGACGCGATGCCGCAGCGTCAGGTCTTGCGCGCGTGCCGGTGCCCGGATCGGATCAGCCTGCACGAAGCCCAACCGCCGGATCGCGCCTGGCAACGTGGTCGGCTTGAAGAGGGTGCGCGCCACGGCATAGCGTCGCAATGCGTCGAGATTCGGTTCGGGCATGTGGCGAATTGCAGCACATGCGGCAGAAAATCGTGTAGCGACTCCACGGCGGGCGATGCCTATGGCATGCTCGCGGGCGATGTCTCATGCCCCTGTTGTCATCGCGAGTTCCCGCATGCTTTTTCGGCTCTTGTCGATGGGGGCCATCCTCCTGGTGCTGGGTTGCGCGAGCCCGCCGGGGAGGTTGCCGGGCGGCGGCCCCGCCTTGTTGACCGCCGATCAATCGAACGACGTCGCCGTGCATGCGCTGGGCTTGGTCGGTACGCCGTATCGCTATGGCGGAAATACGCCAGAGGGCGGTTTCGATTGCAGCGGGCTCATCGGCTATGTCTATCAAAAGAGCGTGGGGCAGGCGACGCCGCGGACGGTGGCGCGGATGGCCAGCTTCGGCCGCCCAGTGGCCATGGCTGACTTGCGCTCGGGCGATCTGGTTCTCTTCGGCGCATCCACGCCGTCGCACGCGGGCATCTACGTCGGAGAGGGCCGTTTCGTGCATGCGCCTTCGACGGGAGGGGAAGTGAGGCTCGATCGTCTGGACGGCGTCTACTGGTCGCGCCAGCCGGTGCAGGCGCGCCGACTCTGAGGCAACGGCGCGATCCGCTCAGACTGCGCTGCGATGCCGCTGGATGCAGGTATCCAGCGTTTCATCGCCGGAGCGTTGCCACCAGTCGAGCGTCGAGAAGATCTCGACTTCGCTGAATCCCTCAAAGCCGGCAGCCTCGACCCAACCCCGAACCTTCCGCAGTTCGACCACGCCGTCGCCCATCATCCCGCGATCCGACAGCAGATCACGCGTCGGCGTGAGCCAGTCGCATACGTGGTAGGCCAGCAGGCGTTGCTTGCCCGCGCGCGCGATCTGCTGTTGGAGCTTGGGGTCCCACCACACGTGATAGATGTCCACCGCCACGCCGAGCATTCCTGAACGCGACGCGTCGAGCTCATCGCAGAGATCGAGCGCGTGCTCCAGCGTGTTGATGCAGGCGCGGTCCGCGGCCTGCATTGGGTGCAGGGGCTCGATGGCCAGCGGCATGCCGACCTGGCGCGCGTATTCGAGCGAGGCGGCGATGCCGTCGCGCACTTCGCTGCGCGCTCGACCGATGTCCTTGTAGAGTGCCTTGCCCTCGAGTGCACCCGGGAGGCCGCCGACGACCAGCACGAGGCAGGGGGCGCCGAGCGTCTTCGCCTCGTCGATGGCGCGCCGGTTGTCGTCGAGCGCGGCTTGGCGCCCCGCCGCGTCGGGCGCGGGAAAGAAGCCGCCGCGGCAGTATCCCGAAAGCCCGATGCCGTTCGCCTTGAGCTGCTTCGCGATCTTGTCGAGCCCGACGGCCGCGACCTGATCGCGCCAGGGGCTGATGGCGCGGATGCCGCGAGCGGCGCACTGGTCGATGATCCGGTCCAGCGGAATTTCGGCGCCGTGCTGCTTGCGGATGGTCGCCGTGTTGATCGACAGCCAGTCGTGGTTTTTCGAAAAATCGCGCATCGCTGTTCAGCCTTCGACACCGTGCAGGGCCAGCAGTGTCTTCATGCGCCGAACCGCCAGTTCCGGCTGCTCCATCAGATTCGCCGCGTCGGCCAGCCGGAAGAGTTCAGCGAGATGCGGCAGGGAGCGCGTGCTCTGCTGTCCGCCGACCATCGTGAAATGGCTCTGATGGCCGTTGAGCCATGCCATGAAGACCACGCCGGTCTTGTAGAAGCGCGTCGGCGCCGCAAAGATGTGACGCGACAGCGGCACTGTCGGTCCGAGGATCGAATGGAACTTATCGACGTTGCCGAGCGCGAGTTCGCCGAGCGCGGCGCTGGCGGCCGGTGCGATCGCGTCGAAGATGCCGAGCAGCGCATCGCTCTTGCCGTGTGTCGGTTCGCTACCGTGTCCGTCGCCCGCGATCAGCTCGGCGTAGTTGAAGTCGTCGCCGGTGTACATGCGAACGCCCGGCGGCAGGCGGCGGCGCATCGCGATTTCCTTGTCCTTGTCGAGCAGGGAGATCTTGATGCCATCGACCTTGTCCGGATGCGCCGCAATGATGCCGAGCGCCGTGTCCATCGCGCGGTCGATGTCCGCCGTGCCCCAGTAGCCGGCGAGCGCCGGATCGAACATGTCGCCGAGCCAATGCAGCACGACGGGTTGCCTGGCCTGACTGAGGATGCGGTCGTAGACGCGCTCGTAGTCTGCCGGCCCTTTTGCGACGCGGGCGAGCGCACGGCTCGCCATCACGATCAGCTTGCCGCCGAGTGCCTCGATTGCGGCCATCTGCTCCTCGTAGCCGCGGATAACGTCGTCAGTGGTCTTGACCTTGTCGATGTCCAGGTGATCGGTGCCGCAGCCGGAAGCGATCAGCGCGCCCGGCACGTGCTTCGCGGCTTCGAGCGAGCGGCGGATCAGCTCGAGCGATGTCGGCCAATCCAGGCCCATGCCGCGCTGTGCGGTGTCCATCGCTTCGGCCACGCCGAGACCCAGCGCCCAAAGACGGCGGCGGTAGTCGATGGTGGCATCCCAGTCGACTGCGCATTGCAGCCACGGGTCGATGGATGCCTTGGGATCGGCCACGACGTGCGCAGCCGAATAGGCGATGCGATCGAACGTGACGCCCGCCGGCGGCTTGACGGGCGTGCTTCCGCGCAGCGCGTAGGGCGCGAGCGAGCCGCTCGCCGTGGGGAGGGTGAGTGCGAGGGCCATGGCAAGACTCAGATCCTGAGTTCGGGCACGTCGACCCAGCGGCGGTCCTTCCAGCTTTCGAGCGCAGCCTCGACAAGCTGCACACCCTTGGCGCCTTCCGGCAGCGTCCACTTGTAGGGCGCGTTTTCCACGACATGGCGGATGAAGTGTTCCCACTGGATCTTGAAGCCGTTGTCGTAGACCTGCGAATCCGGAATCTCCTGCCACTGGTCGAAGAAGTTCATGGTCTGCTTCTCGTCCGGGTTCCAGACGGGGCGTGGCGTCGCAACGCGCGATTGTGCGCGGCACGACGACAGGCCCGCGACAGCCGAGCCGTCGGTGCCATCCACATGGAAGGTGACGAGATCGTCGCGCCGCACGCGCGTGACCCAGCTCATGTTGATCTGGGCGATCACTGGCTCACCGTTGTGGCCCTTGAGCTGGCAGGTCGCGTAGGCCGCATCGTCGGCGGTGGCCTCGTAGGGCTTGCCCTCTTCGTCCCAGCGCTTCGGGATGTGGGTGGTCCCGAGACAGGACACGGACTTGACTTCGCCGAACAGGTTGTCCAGCACATAGCGCCAGTGGCACATCATGTCCAGGATCATCCCGCCGCCGTCTTCCTTGCGGTAGTTCCACGACGGGCGCTGGATGGGTTGCAAGTCGCCTTCGAACACCCAGTAGCCGAATTCGAGCCGCACCGAGAGCATGCGGCCGAAGAAGCCTGCGCGGCGCAGCATGTCGAGCTTGCGCAGGCCGGGCAGGAAGAGCTTGTCTTGCACCGCGCCGTGCTTGAGGCCGGAACCTTCGGCAAGGCGGGCGATTTCGACGGCTTCGTTCAGGTTGGTCGCGATCGGCTTTTCGCAATAGACGTGCTTGCCGGCACGGATGGCCTTGGCCAGCAGGGCGGGGCGCATCTGCGTGGTGCCTGCGTCGAAGAAGATGGTGTCGTCCTTGTTCTCCAGCGCGCGGTCGAGGTCGGTGCCCCAGCGCGCGATGCCGTAGGCCTTGGCCAGTGCTTCGATCTTCTCGGCGTTGCGTCCGATCAGGATCGGGTCGGGCATGACCTTGTCGCCGTTGGACAGCGTCACGCCGCCTTGTGCCCGGATGGCGACGATGGAGCGGATCAGGTGCTGGTTCGTGCCCATGCGCCCCGTGACGCCGTGCATGATGATTCCGAGTCGTTGTGTTGTCATGGTGTTCTCCGCTGTAAGTGAGGGGTGAGCGCGGGCGTCTAGACGAATGTGGACGCTTGCGAGAGGGGTTGCAGGCTGGCGAAATCGGGGACGGCGGTGTGGGCGAAGCCGGGCTGCGCCAGCGTACCGATCGCGATCCGGCCATCGCGGATGGCCAGGCGAGGCCTGCCGGCGGTGGTTTCGTAGAGGTCGCCGTGTGCGGCGGCGAAAGCGGCCTGCTCATCTGCTGGCGCACTTCCAAAGCCGTCGACGTAGTGGTGGCCGTTTCGTTCACAGTGCTGCAGGCCGAGCAGCGAAGCGAGCGCCAGGTCCTGCTGGACCGCCAGCCCGGCCTGGCAAGTCAGGTCTTCGGCGGACATGAAATAGCGTCCGACAGCATTGATGGAATTCCATCGGTCGCAACGTGCGCGATTGATGACTGCCTTGTAGAAGCCTTTGCAGGCCTTGCTCGACACACCGCGCCATCCGTGCGCACGGCCAGTGGGGAATGCGTCGAGCGTCCCATCCGCTTCGTCGAGCAGGAGCGGCGCAGGTGTCCGCAATTCGCGCAGCGCCGGGTCCATGCTGCCGTCGCGCGGCAGGGGTTGCTCCAGATAGAGCAGCGCTTCGGGTCTGGCGGCAAGCCGCGGCAACAGACGCAGGCCATCGCAGAGTGCGCGCAGTGCGTGCGCATCGGCGTATTGCTCGTTGCCATCAAGGGTGAAACGATGGCAGGGCGCGATGGTGTCGAGTGCCGCAAGCACGGCGTCGAGCCGCTGGAGGTCGGCGTCGGGATTGCCGCCCAGCTTGATCTTGAAGTAGCGATGGCCATAGCGCCGCACCACGGCCGGCAGGCTGACGGGCAGACCCACCGCGTCCTCCGCATTGCCTTCGAGGACATCGAGCAGGCCGATGGTATGGCGCGCCTGCAGATGGTCCGCAGGCGCGCGATTCGCGAGCCAGCCGTTCCAGTCCCAGCTGCGGAGGTCATCCATCAGTGGCGTGTCGGCGATGCCGACCATGTTGCGCTGCATCGCGGTGTAGACCGACACCTGCGTCGCGCGACATAGCGCGTCGAGGACTGCACGGTCCATCACGGCTTGGCCGAAGGCGGTCGAGAGTGCCGTATGACCCAACGCCGCGCCGCGTGCCATCAAGGATTCATAGTGCCGAGCGAAAAGCGCGAATGCAGGAGCTGCCTCGGCTGCCGTGTAGGCATCGGCGGCGGCTTCCAGTGCCTGCCGAAGGTGAAGGACGTTGTCCGCCTGGGTCTGGTCCGGCCGTTTGTCGAACCAGCGCGGCACCATCAGCTCTGCCGCAAGGCCCTCGGTCGTGCCGTGCGCGCCGCAGTCGACTGTGGCGCGCACAAACACCTGCGGACAACGCGTGAGTGTCACCGCGCCAAACTTGAACGGCAGCCGAAGCGTCATCGGCCGAACCCCAAATTCAACGGCTAGCACGCGCACGGGCGGCGAGGAGGAGAGGGTCGCGGCAGGCACGGCGAAGCCTCAGTGCGCGTCCAGGTGGCCTTGCGCGAAGAAATGCGCGCGCAAGGTGCGGGCGTAGGCGGCAAAGCGCTCGGTGCCCATCACGTCCAACGGGCGTGGGCGCGGCAAGTCGATGTCGTAGATCGCGGCAATCGAGCCAGGACGCTCGCTCATCACGATCACGCGATCCGACAGAAAGATCGCTTCGGGAATGCTGTGCGTGATCAGCAGCACCGTCTTCTTCGAGGCGGACCAGATGCGCTGGAGTTCGAGATTCATCTTCTCGCGCGTCATCGCGTCGAGCGCACCGAAGGGCTCGTCCATCAGCAGCACGGAGGGATCGTGCAGCAGCGCGCGGCAGATCGATGCGCGCTGCTGCATGCCGCCGGAGAGCTGCCAGGGGTACTTGTTCTCGAATCCGGTGAGCCCGGCCATTTTCATCAGTTCACGCGCGCGCTCGCGTGCCGCGGCCTTCGGCAGATGCCGGATCTCCGCCTGCAGGAGGATGTTGTCTTCGACGCTGCGCCACGCCAGAAGCACCGCGCTCTGGAAGACGATGCCCACGTCCTTCTGCGGCCCCTTGATCGGGTGGCCTGCGAGCGAGAGCGTCCCACCGCTGATCGGCAGCAGCCCTGCCACCATCTTCAGCAGCGTGCTCTTGCCGCAGCCGGACGGCCCGACCACGGAGACGAACTCCCCTTCGCGAATCGAGAAGTCCAGAGGCTTCAGCGATTCGACCGGGCCGTCCTTGCTTTGGTAGATCTTCGAGACGCCGCGCGCTTCGATCAGAACATCAGGAGTCATGAATCTTGGAAAAGGCAGAGTAAGTGCGCAGCCTGGGAGTGAACCTGCTTTTTGGGGTGAACTGGCTACGGCAGGAAGTCGAGCGTCACATAGTCTTCGGGCTTGCCGCGCGTGGCTGCATCCATGCCGCCGTACTGCACGAGCAGGTCGAGCGAGTCGTTGACGTTCTTCATTGCGACCCGGTAGGGGCGCTGGTTCGCCGTGTCCTTGGTGTGATAAAGCGCGACGCTCTGCTTCATGCCGATGATGAGCGTGTCGCGCACGCCGGCCTTCGGGTTGGCCTTGAGCATGGCGTCGACGGCTGCGGCGGGATCTTTCTCGGCGTCTTCGGCAGCGCGCGTGGAGGCACGCATGAAGCGCTTCACGAGGTCGGGGTTCTCGGTCAGCAGGTTCTTGTTGACGATGATCCCGGAACTGATCTGGTTGACACCCGAATCGGCGAACCGGATCGGCGTGACGGGCTTGCCGGTGGCATCCTGGAGCTTGATGGCCTGGTCCATCACGTAACCGAGCAGCAAGTCGGCCTGGCCGGTGGTCACGGCGTTGAGCTTGGTCTGCGCATCACCCGACACGATCTTGACCTGGTCCGGCTGGATGTTGTTGACCTTCAGGAAGAGGGGCCACATCTGCGACATCGAGTCGCCCGGCGTGGTGGCGACGGTCTTGCCGATGATGTCCTTCGGCGTCTTGATGTTCTTCTCGGAGAAGCCCATGACCGACATCGGGCTGACTTGGAACAGCACGCCGGTCGACTTCAGCGGCGCGCCTTTGGCGGCGGCCTTGATCATCGTCGTGACGTCGATGTAGCCGAAGGTCGCGGACTTGGCGGCCACGGCCTGCGCGGTGACGGCCGAACCGCGGCCTTCCTGGATGTCCAGGTCGATGCCTTCTTCCGCGTAGTAGCCGCGCTCCTTGCCGAGGAAGAACGGCGCGTGCTCGCTGTAGAGATACCAGTTGAGCATCAGCGTGACCTTGTCCTGCGGCTTGTTCTGCGCATGCGCAGGGGTCAAGGCGAGGACCAGCGCCGCGGTGGCGCCGGCGACGAGGGAGGTGAGCATCTTCTTCATGGTTGTCTCCTGGGAAGAGTGGTTGCAATGGAACTCACTGGGCGTGGCGCTGCGAGGCATGCCACGGAATCATCAGCCGCTCGACCAGATCGACGGCCACGAAAAGAATCACGCCGATGCTCGACAACACGACCAGCGCGGCGAACATCAACGGCAGGTCGAAGTTGCCGTTGGCAACCTGCAGCACATAGCCGATGCCCGAGTTGGAGCCGACGAATTCGCCGACCACCGCGCCGACGACGGCGAGCGTGACCGACACCTTGAGGCCGCTGAAGATCGCGGGCATCGCCTGCGGCAGGCTGATCTTGAAGAAAGTCTGCAGGCGGGACGCACCCATGGAGCGGGCCAGGTCCAGCATGTCGGGTTCGACCGACTTGAAACCCATCACGGTCGATACCACCACCGGGAAGAAGCCCAGCAGAAAGGCCGAGATGACCTTCGGGAAGATGCCGAAGCCGAACCACACGACGAACAGCGGCGCGATCGCGACCTTCGGAATGCTCTGCGAGAACACCAGCAACGGGTAGACGTAGGACTCCACCAGCCGCGAGTAGGCGATCACCATCGCGATCGGGATGCCGATCACGATCGTCAAGGCAAAGCCGCCGAGCGTGGCGAGCGTGGTCTTCCAGCTTTCGGCAATGAGGCGCGGCCACTCGGCGATCAATTGCTGCACGACCTGAATCGGCGGAGGGATCAGGTAGGCCGGGACCTTGAAGAGGCGGATCGCGAGGTCCCATAGCACCAGCAGCATCAGGATGAGCAGAAAGGGCCGAAGCGCAGGTGAGAGGAGAAGGTTGCGAAGCATCGACAAGGATGTGTGTTGAGCTTTCAATTCACCGATAAGTGAATTAACAATTCTAGAAAGCCACTTGCGACGGCGCAACGAGCGCGTGCCTAGGAGATACCCGTATCAGCGCAGAACGTAGCCGAGCACCAGATCGGTCATGTGCGAAAGGCGTTGCGCCATCGCTTTGGGGGCGCGCAGATTGCGGCCGAAGACGGCCGACAGCGTGTCGTTGTTCGACAGGTAGAAGTAGCAGAGTGAGGCGATAGAGATGTAGAGCTGCACCGGATCGACTCCCGCCCGGAATAGGTTGTCGCGCTTGCCCCGTTCCAGCACGTTGTCGAGCAGTTGGACGAGCGGCGAGTTCATCTCCTGGATGCGGTCGGAGCGCTTGAGATGCTCGGCGCGATGGAGGTTTTCGCTGTTGAGCAGCGTAATGAACTCCGGATGCTCCAGGTAGTAGTGCCAGGTGAACGAGATCAGCCGACGGATCGCCTCGACCGGTTCGATCTCGTCGAGGTGCAAGCGCTGTTCGGCCTGACGGATGTCGGCGTAGGTGCCTTCGAGCACGGCCAGGAAGAGGTCGTCCTTGCTGCCGAAGTAGTAGTAGATCAGCCGCTTGTTCAGGCCTGCGCGCTCGGCAATGCTGTCCATGCGCGCACCGGTGAGGCCGTGTTGGGCGAATTCGTCGCGAGCCGATGCAAGGATGGCCTGCTGCGATCGGTCGGCGTCGCGTGAACGTGGCTCGTGGGGCGCGTGGTGTCTGGCTTTCGTGCGCATGCGACGAATTTAACCAATTGGGGAATTAAGGCAAGCCGGCGCGTTGCGCGCGGATAATTCGCGCAACCTTGTTGCAGCAAAAGAGGCGTGTCGCAAATGAGCTCATCACAACCCGCGGGCCACCTGATTGTCGAGTGCCTCGTCGAGCAGGGGGTCGAACTGGCCTTTGGCGTTCCTGGAGAAAGCTTCCTGGCCGTGCTCGACGGCTTTCATGCTTACGGCGAGCGCATTCGATTCATCGTGAATCGTCAGGAAGGCGGCGCGGCCTTCATGGCGGAGGCGCACGGCAAGCTCACCGGAAGGCCGGGCGTGTGTTTCGTCACGCGCGGGCCGGGAGCGACCAACGCATCGATCGGCGTGCACAACGCGTTCCAGGACTCGACGCCGATGGTGCTCTTCGTCGGCGACGTTGGCAGCGATTTCCGCGATCGTGAGGCGTTCCAGGAGGTCGACTACGGTAGCTTCTTCGGGCCCAGCACCAAGGGTTTCGCCAAGCGCGTGGAGCGGATCGACGATGCCGAGCGCATTCCTGAATACGTGGCACGGGCCTTCGCGACGGCGATGAACGGGCGTCCCGGCCCGGTCGTGGTCGTGTTGCCTGAGGACATGTTGCGCAAAACCACTGCCGCGCGACCCCTGCGGCGCGTGGAGGCGGTGGAGCCCTGGAGCGACCCTGGAGCCTTGCGGACTCTGCGCGAGTTGCTGTTGAAGTCCCTGCGCCCGCTTGTGATCGCCGGAGGCGGCGGCTGGACAACGCAGGCCGCCCAGGCGCTGCAGCGCTTCGCGGAGAACTGGAGACTGCCCGTCGCCAACGCGTTCCGCTTTCAGGACACTTTTGACAACCACCATCCGCTGTATGCGGGCGACGTGGGCATCGCGATCAACCACAAGCTCGCCGATCGGGTCCGGCAAAGCGATCTCATCCTCGCGATAGGTCCGCGACTCGGCGAGATGACGACCAGCGGCTACACGCTGCTCGAAGCGCCGAAGCCGAAGCAGACCCTGGTGCACATTCACGCCAGCGCGGAAGAGCTCAATCGCGTCTATCAGGCCGACCTGGCGATCAACGCCGGCATGAGTTCGGCCGCACGCAGCCTGGAAGTGTTGAGCGCTCCGACCGAACTGCCTTGGGAGGCCTGGACCGTTGCAGCGCATGCCGACTACGTCGCGAACCTGGAGCCGCAGCCGCTTGCGGGCCTGCCGGCCGACTCGCCGCGCGGTGCCGTCGACATGGTGACCGTCGTCAGGCTGCTCCAGAAGCACTTGCCGCCGGACACCGCGATCACCAACGGCGCGGGCAACTTCGCGAGCTGGGTGCATCGCTACTTCCGCTATCACGGGCTCGCAAAGGGCGCCAAGACGCAGCTGGCGCCCACCAGCGGGGCGATGGGCTACGGCGTGCCCGCCGGCATTGCTGCGAACCTCGCGACGGGCCGCGTTGCCTTCACGATCGCCGGCGACGGCGATTTCCTCATGACCGGGCAGGAGCTCGCCACGGCTTCGCAGCACGGTGCCAAGAGCATCATCGTCCTGCTCAACAACGGCATGTTCGGCACGATCCGTATGCACCAGGAGCGCGAATATCCCGCCAAGGTGAGCGGCACCGATTTGCGAAACCCCGACTTCTGCGCGCTGGCCAAAGCCTACGGCTACGCGGCGGAACGCGTGACGGAAACTGCGCAGTTCGAGGGTGCGTTGATGCGCGCGTTGGCGGCCGATACGGGCACGCTGATCGAGATCCCGCTGGATCCTGAGGTGATCACCACGCGTGGCACGTTGAGTGCGATCAGAAAGGCCGCGCAGGCCAGGGGGTGAGTCCCTCCGCGTACACAAAAAAAAGCCGGCGGATGCCGGCTTTTTTATTCAAGCGCGCGAGGCGCCCGAGAAGCTTCCTTACTTGACGTGCTTGCCGATCAACGCAGCCAGTTCGAACATCGAAACTTGCGACTTGCCGAAGATTTCCTTCAGCTTTGCGTCGGCGTTGATGTTGCGCTTGTTGGCCTTGTCTTGAAGGTTGTTCTTCTTGATGTAGTCCCACAGCTTGCTCACGACAGCGGTGCGCGGCAGAGGCGTCGAGCCGACCA
This sequence comes from Variovorax sp. 10L426, assembly GCF_056395305.1. NCBI lineage: Bacteria > Pseudomonadati > Pseudomonadota > Betaproteobacteria > Burkholderiales > Comamonadaceae > Variovorax > Variovorax sp. 10L426. The sequence continues at coordinate 260,083 of NZ_JBFTJF010000004.1, forward strand.
CGGCGGCGAGCGCCGGGCTGGGGGTCAGTGCCTTCATGAACGCAGCGTTGGGAGTGCGCTTCTTCGCGGGAGCCTTCTTTGCAGCAGCCTTCTTGGCCGGAGCCGCCTTCTTGGCGGGTGCTGCCTTCTTCGCAGGAGCAGCCTTCTTTGCCGGTGCGGCTGCCTTCTTTGCAGGAGCAGCCTTCTTTGCCGGCGCTTTCTTGGCCGGAGCCTTCTTTGCAGTTGCCATGGTTGATTTCCTTTTTTGGTTGGACACTTTCACCAATGAAAAGCAGTGTCTCCATCGGCATTGCGGATGCTAAAGGAGAAGAAACGCGTTTCCAAGGGAAAAAGGGGTTTTTTCATTGGGAGTTGTTGTTTTTTCAGAGGGAGAAGCGCAGTGGTTTCCCCTAGGAGGTACCAACAGATGCCTTCAGGCGCGACGCGATGGCCAAGTCGCGAGCACCACGCCGAGCAGTGCAAGCGCGAATGCGACGACTTGCGGCATCGACAGATCCTCTCCGAGGACGACCACGCCGACGACCGCCGCGCTCACCGGAAGCATCACGGTGAAGACGCCTGCCTGCGACGCGGGGACGCCTTTGAGGCCCGTCATCCAGAGCCAAACGGTCCAGATGCTCGCCGCGAGTGCATAGACGATCAGCAGGCCCCAGATGCCAAAGGAGACTGCGCCGAAGTCGAAGTGCAGCGCGAACCAGATCCCGAACGGCGTCGAGAGTGCAAATCCCCAGAGGTTGATCAGCGACGAAATCCGCTTGGGCCCGAGGCGACCCGTCAGCGATTTGCCGATCACTGCATAGGAGGCCTCGCACACCACCGCAGCGAAGACGAGCAAATTGCCAAGCCACGGCATGCTGGCAGGCGACGCGTTGGTCGCATGCGCCGTGGCCTGCGCTGGCGCGAGCGCAAGCAGTCCGATGCCGAAGGCCGCGCATGCGATCGCCAGTCCGATCCGCACGGTGACGCGCTCGCGCAGAAACATCCAACTGCCGATCGCGACCACGGCGGGAATCGAAGCCATGATGACGCCGGCCGACACCGCGCTCGTCAGGCTGACACCGAAGAGCATGCAGATCGAGAACATGAAGTTGCCCAGGAACGACTCGAGGAAGACCAGTCCGCGCGTATGCCGCGTCATGGGCGGCTCGTCCGCAGGCCGCCGGAGCCAGTGAGGCATGGCAAGCGCCGCGATGCCGAAGCGCATCCATGCGAGCAGCAGCACAGGAAATGCAGTGACCAGCGGTTTCGAGAGGGCGACGTAGCTGCCTACGAGCGACATGCTCAAGGCCAGGCAGCCGTAGGCAACAAGACGGCGAGGTGCCGGGAGTGCGGTGTTCAATAGACTGGAGGGCGTAGAGAGGATTGATTCGATGATGCCGCATTCCGCCACGAGGTCTCGCTACGTGTTCGTCTACGGCACGCTCCGGGCCGGAGGCCGCAATGACATCGCACGCTTCACGCCGGCGCCCGAGCGAGTGGCGGATGCGCGAATCGCGGGCACGCTGTATGACCTCGGTGCCTATCCCGGTGCAGTGCTGGGCGGGGATGGAAGGGTGAAGGGGGAGATTTATCGGATCACGGCCGCCCTCGAAGCTCAATTGGATGTGCTCGAGGAGGTGCGGTCGGACGACACGGGCGAGTACGTCAGGCGCGAAGTCCTCGTCGAGGCAGGTGGACGCCAACTGCCTTGCCTCGTCTATGAGATCCATCCCAAGCGCATTGCGGGGAGGTCAGTGATTGCGAGCGGGGATTGGTTCGGGCGTTGATCGCTTTCGATGTTTTCATGCGCGAAAAATCGATTGCGCATGGTGGAATGACCAAGTGTTGCGCCGCAATATTTTTTCTCAATACAAGAAAAATAATTTCGCATTGAGAAAAAGATCTGTAAGTCATTGATTTTGCTGGATCAAATATATGTCTTCTATAAGACATAAGAGTGGAGACCTTGACGTACAGTGGGTCTCAACGGCAGCGAAAGCGCCCCCCTCTTAATCAACCCTCGGAGTGACCATGCCACAGACCCTTACCGAACAACTCAGCCGCGAACAGCAAATTGCCGCCCTCGAAAAAGACTGGGCGACCAACCCCCGCTGGAAGGGCGTCAAGCGCGGTTACAGCGCAGCAGACGTGGTGCGCCTGCGCGGCTCGCTGCCGATCGAACACACGCTGGCTCGCCGCGGTGCCGAGAAGCTGTGGGAGAAGATCAACGGCGGCGCCAAGAAAGGCTACGTGAACGCCTTCGGCGCCATCTCCGCCGGCCAGGCCATGCAGCAGGCAAAGGCCGGCCTCGAGGCCGTCTATCTGTCGGGCTGGCAAGTCGCCGCCGATGGCAACACCTCGGAAACCATGTATCCGGACCAGTCGCTCTATGCGTACGACTCGGTGCCGACCATGGTGCGCCGGATCAACAACACCTTCAAGCGCGCCGACGAGATCCAATGGTCGCGTGGCGTCAATCCCGGCGACAAGGAGTTCATCGACTACTTCCTGCCGATCGTGGCTGACGCGGAAGCCGGCTTCGGCGGCGTGCTCAACGCTTTCGAACTGATGAAGAACATGGTCGCAGCGGGCGCCGCCGGCGTCCACTTCGAAGACCAACTCGCCGCAGTGAAGAAGTGCGGCCACATGGGCGGCAAGGTGCTGGTTCCGACCCAGGAAGCTTGCGAGAAGTTGATCTCGGCGCGTTTCGCTGCCGACGTGATGGGCGTTTCGACCATCGTGCTGGCCCGTACGGACGCCGAAGCAGCCAACCTGATCACGTCCGATCACGACGCCAACGACAAGCCTTTCCTCACCGGCGAGCGCACCCAGGAAGGTTTCTATCGCGTGAAGAATGGCCTCGAGCAAGCCATCAGCCGCGGCGTCGCCTACGCGCCCTATGCCGACCTCGTGTGGTGCGAGACCGGTACGCCTGACCTCGGTTTTGCGCGCGAGTTCGCTCAGGCCGTGCATGCCGCAAGCCCCGGCAAGCTGCTGTCGTACAACTGCTCGCCTTCCTTCAATTGGAGGAAGAACCTCGACGACAAGACCATCGCCGCGTTCCAGGACGAACTCTCGGCGCTTGGCTATAAGTACCAGTTCATCACGCTCGCTGGCATCCACATCAACTGGTACAACACCTTCAAGTTCGCGCATGCCTATGCGAACGGCGAAGGCATGAAGCACTACGTCGAAATGGTCCAGGAGCCGGAATTCGCGGCGCGCGAGCAGGGCTATACCTTCGTCTCGCACCAGCAGGAAGTCGGCGCGGGCTACTTCGACGACGTGACGACCGTGATCCAGGGCGGCTCTTCCAGCGTGAAGGCGCTGACCGGTTCGACCGAAGAAGAGCAGTTCCACTGATCTGAATCGACCCCAAGCAAAATCCCCGCGTGAGCGATCCGCGGGGATTTTTTTCGTCTGCATGTGCCGTTACTCGATCGTGCGAAGGTCGCGCACGCCGCGGCCGAGACGTTGGCGTAGCAGCGCGCGCAGCGTCACGCCTTCGGCGTATCCCACCAGGGTCGCGATCTGTTCGAGGCTCTTGTCGCTCGTCTTCAGCAGGTGCACGGCGCGCTCGACGCGCAGATCCTGGAAGTAGGAAAGCGGTGATTTGCCGAGCACCTGCCGCATCCGGCGCGCCAGAGTGCGCTTGCTCGTTCCGGCGGCGGAGGCTGCGTCGTCGAGCGAAAACCCATCAGCGAGACGCCCGCGCGCCCAGCGCTCGAAGCGTTCGACGGTCGGGTCCGAATGACTCAGGTGGTCCGTGATGACGTAGGCCGATTGTGAAGGGCGGGAGTCGACGATGAGGTATTTCGCGACCATTGCGGCAAGTTCAGGACTCGCCTGGCGCACGAGAAACAGCGCCATGTCTACATGGCTCAACGCGGCTCCGGCGGTCACGAAGGCGCCGGAACTCACGAGCATGTGCGATTCGTCGAGCCGCACCGTCGGGTAGCGCTGGCGGAACAACGACGACAGCCACCAGGTGGTCGTTGCTCGCTGGTGATCGAGAAGGCCGGATTCGGCCAGGACAAAGGTGCCGATGCACGCGGCCGCGAATCGTGTTCCACGCTCGGATTTTTTGCGCAAGATGGCTGCAGCATCCGCGATGTCTCGGCGGCGCAGCGCGACCTGGAGACCTTCTGCCATCTTCTCGCCGATGGCGGGAATGACGAACCAGTCCGGATCACCGCACTCGGCGAGCGACTTGACCGGTACGCGCAGTCCTTGGGATGTATGTACGCTCTTCCGCATACCGACGACTGAGACGTCGAAGCGCGCTTCGCCGATTCCCAACATCCCGGCCAGTTCGTTGGCAGTGGTAAAGACATCCAGCACCGTGGCAAGGCCCGTGTCGAACGCGCCATCCAGGGCGAGCACATGAATCTTCATGGCAATAACAATATCAAAGATGTCAAAAATGCCAATAGGGCAGATCCGCCGTGAAGCCTAGAGTGCTCGTCGGTCGGCGCAATCTCGCGCAGCCGTATTCACTGGAGTCCCACATCATGATCAAGTACGCACTGTTCGCCCGTCTCGAAGCCAAGCCGGGCAAGGAGGCCGAAGTCCAGCAGTTCCTCGAGGCCGGACTGGCGATGGCTCGCGATGAGAAGACGACGCCGATCTGGTTCGCTCTGCGGCTTTCCCCCACGACCTTCGGCATCTTCGACGCATTCGAAGACGAGGCCGGCCGGCAGGCGCATCTCAGCGGACCGATCGCGAAGGCGCTCATGGCGAAGGCGCCGGACCTCTTCGCCAAGGCTCCGTCCATCGAGTCGATCGACGTACTCGGGCTCAAGAACGCGGCCCCCGCATCCTGAGTTGCCGAGGATAGAATCACCAGCTTCGTCCAGCACCAACAAGAGCGAGAAAGGCATTTTGGTTATGACACCGCGAACTACGCCGCAAGGAATCAGCGGCCTTTTCCTTCAGGGAAGAGGCCGGTAGGCCGCGCATGCCGGAAATCTCCGGCACATCAACCAAGCCAAGCGCGGTCCAGGACCGCGCTTTTTTGTTTTTCGCCGAGGTTTTTTCATGATCCAGATCACGCTCCCCGACAACTCGCGCCGCGAGTTCCCTGGCCCGGTTTCGGTGGCCGACGTCGCCAAATCCATCGGTCCCGGGCTTGCGAAGATGACCCTCGCCGGCAAGGTCGACGGCCGTCTGGTCGATGCGAGCGACGTGATCGACCATGACGCAAAGTTGCAGATCATCACGCCGAAAGACGAAGAAGGACTGGAGATCATCCGGCACTCGACGGCCCACCTCGTCGGCCATGCAGTGAAGCAGCTCTATCCGACGGCGAAGATGGTGATTGGCCCGGTCATCGATGAGGGCTTCTATTACGACATCTCCTACGAGCGCCCCTTCACGCCGGAAGACATGGAAGCGATCGAGGCGCGCATGCGGCAACTGATCGCGCAGGACTACGACGTGATCAAGAAGATGACGCCGCGCGATGAAGTCATCTCGGTGTTCAAGTCCCGCGGTGAGGACTACAAGCTGCGGCTGGTGGAAGACATGCCTGACGAGAAGGCGATGGGCTTGTACTACCACCAGGAGTACGTCGACATGTGCCGCGGCCCGCACGTGCCCAACACGCGATTCCTCAAGGTCTTCAAGCTGACGAAGCTCGCCGGTGCCTATTGGCGCGGCGATGCGAAGAACGAGCAACTGCAGCGCATCTACGGGACAGCTTGGGCCGACAAGAAGCAACTCGACGACTACATCCGCCGCATCGAGGAAGCCGAGAAACGCGACCATCGCCGCCTCGGAAAGGAGCTCGACCTGTTCCACATCGATGAGGCGGCGCCAGGGGTGGTGTTCTGGCATCCGAAGGGCTGGGCCATTTGGCAGCAAGTCGAGCAGTACATGCGCCGGGTGTACCGCGACACGGGCTACCAGGAGGTCAAGGGACCGCAAATCCTGGACAAGAGCCTGTGGGAGAAAACGGGCCACTGGCAGAACTACCGCGAAAACATGTTCACGACGGAATCGGAGAAGCGCGAGTACGCGCTCAAGCCGATGAACTGCCCCGGTCATGTGCTCATCTTCAAGTCTGACCTGCGGAGCTACCGCGATCTGCCGCTGCGCTACGGCGAGTTCGGTCAATGCCATCGCAACGAGCCGAGCGGTGCGTTGCACGGCATCATGCGTGTACGCGGGTTCACGCAGGACGATGGTCACGTCTTCTGCACGGAGGACCAGATCCTCGAGGAGTGCGTCGCGTATACGGCGCAACTGCAGAAGGTCTATGCGGACTTCGGCTTCACGGACATTCTCTACAAGGTCGCGACGCGGCCCGACAACCGCGTCGGTTCGGACGAGTTATGGGACAAGGCAGAGTTTGCAGTCATGGAAGCGCTGCGTCGCTCAGGCGTGGACTTCGTCATTTCGCCTGGCGAAGGTGCGTTCTACGGGCCGAAGATCGAGTACACGCTCAAGGACGCCATCGGGCGGCAATGGCAGTGCGGAACGATGCAGGTCGACTTCAACACGGCCGAGCGCCTCGGCGGGGAGTATGTGACGGAGACGAGTGAGCGGGCCTATCCGGTGATGCTTCATCGCGCGATCGTCGGGAGCCTGGAGCGTTTCATTGGCATGCTGATCGAACACCATGCGGGCGCATTGCCAGCCTGGCTCGCACCGGTACAGGTCGCAGTCCTCAATATCAGCGAGGGACAAGCGGAGTACGCGTCTCAAGTTGCGAAAACGCTGCTAGATCAAGGGCTTAGAGTTTCGCTTGATCTGCACAACGAGAAGATTACGTATAAAATACGGAAGCATTCGTTGCAAAAGCTCCCATACATCCTGGTCGTAGGCGACAAGGAGAAGGAAGCAGGAGCCGTCGCAGTGCGCGCCCGAGGTAATCTTGATCTCGGTGCCATGTCGGTAGAGGCGTTCTCCCAAAAGATCGCTCACGACATCCAACACAAGCTTTGAATTGGAAAGAGTTCAAAGGCTGATTTTTTCGATCAGGCTGCTTGTGGGCGTGAACTCTACGGCAATCGCTACATTCTGTAGCAATTTGTTTAAAGGATTCTGACCATCGCTACTGCATTTCGCGACCGCCGCCACCGCGAGGAACGCCAACACCGCCTGAACCGGGAAATCATGGCCCCGGAAGTCCGCCTGATCGGGCCCGACAACGAGCAATTGGGTGTCGTGAGTCTTGCCGAGGCGTTGCGCCTTGCCGGCGAGCAGGATGTGGATTTGGTGGAAGTCGTCGCAGCGGCCAATCCGCCGGTTTGCCGTCTGATCGAGTACGGCAAGTTCAAATACCACGAGCAGAAGAAGGCGGCCGAAGCGAAATCGAAGCAGAAGGTCATCGAGGTCAAGGAAATCAAATTCCGCCCGGGAACCGACGACGGCGACTACAACATCAAGATGCGCAACATCCGTCGCTTCCTGGAAGACGGTGACAAGTGCAAGATCACGCTTCGCTTCCGCGGTCGGGAAATCACGCACCAGGAACTTGGCTTGGCGCTGTTGCAGCGCATTCGCGATGAGCTTGGCGATCTGATCCTCGTCGAGCAGTTCCCGAAGTTGGAAGGCCGGCAGATGATCATGATGATCGCCCCGGGCCGCAAGAAGGCGGGCGGAGCGGCAAAGCCTGCGACAGAGCCGACGACGGCACCTGCCGCAGCATAGGCTTCACTGCGAGTCGCAAGAAGTTTTTGAAGGGATTTCGTCTTTGCCAGCACCTTGAGGGTACAGGCGAGGCGGGACGTAGAAGTGTCTCGGGGCCAACAAGCCCGCGGAGTATCCGCGGCGCCTCACGAGCACAAACAAAAGGAGCATTTACATGCCCAAAATGAAGACCAAGAGCAGCGCGAAAAAGCGCTTCCGCGTTCGTCCAGGTGGCACCGTCAAGCGCGGTCAAGCCTTCAAGCGTCACATCCTGACGAAGAAGACCACCAAGAACAAGCGTCACCTGCGTGGTGCAACGGCAGTGCATGAGACCAACATGGTTTCAATGGCCGCTATGTTGCCCGGCAGCGGCATCTAACCCAGACGAACAAGGAGTACACACATGCCTCGCGTCAAACGTGGTGTAACGGCTCGCGCCCGCCACAAGAAGGTTCTCGCACTCGCCAAGGGTTTCCGTGGTCGCCGCGGCAATGTCTTCCGCATCGCCAAGCAGGCGGTGATGAAGGCTGGCCAATATGCCTACCGTGACCGTCGGACCAAGAAGCGCGTGTTCCGCCAACTGTGGATTGCGCGTATCAACGCCGCTTCGCGTGAACTGGGCCTCACTTACAGCCAGTTCGCCAACGGCATCCGCAAGGCCGGTATCGAAATCGACCGCAAGGTCCTCGCCGATATCGCCGTGCACGACAAGGCCGCTTTTGCCGGCATCGTGGAGCAGGTCAAGGCCAAGCTGGCAGCTTGATTCCGCACAGCAGGTCACCGTCCATGATGGCGGCCTGCGCCCACGGCATAAGGGCTGGCGCTTGAAAGGGCACCAGCCCTTTTTTCGTCGTTCCCCGGCCTGTTTCTCTTTCACCCTCCAAGAATTCCTCATGAACGAGTTGGACTCCCTGGTCGACACCGCACGCGCAACCTTTGCCGAAGCGACGGCTCCGGCCGAACTGGAGAACGCCAAGGCGCAATTTCTCGGCAAAGCTGGCCGCATCACCGAGCTGATGAAAGGAATGGCTGCGTTGAGCGTTGACGAGAAGAAATCTCGTGGTGCTGCGATCAACGTCGCCAAACAGGCCATCGAGGCTGCTCTGGCTGAGCGTCGTCAGCAACTCGCCGACGAGGAACTCGCATTGCAACTCCGCGCCGAAGCGCTTGACGTGACCTTGCCTGGTCGCAAGCGCGTCTCAGGCGGTCTGCATCCCGTCAGTCGAACCATGGAGCGCATCGAAGCGATCTTCTCGAGCATGGGCTTCGACGTCGCTGACGGCCCTGAAATCGAAAGCGATTGGCACAGTTTCACTTCGCTGAACAACCCGCCGAACCATCCGGCCCGTTCGATGCAGGACACGTTTTATGTCGACATCAACGGTGAGGACGGAATCCCCTACAACCTGCGTCCGCACACGAGCCCGATGCAGGTCCGCTACGCGCATCAGCACATCAAGAAATACGCTGCGCAGTTCGAGGCTGCAGCGGCGGACGCCACCGGCTCGATCAAGGCACCCGAAATTCGCGTGATTGCGCCCGGACGCACCTATCGCGTCGACAGCGACGCGACGCACTCACCCATGTTCCACCAGTGCGAGGGCCTGTGGCTCGGTGAGAACGTGAGCTTCAAGGATCTCAAGGTCGTATTCACGGATTTCTGCCGCACCTTCTTCGAGAGCGACGATCTGGTGCTGCGTTTCCGGCCCAGCTTCTTTCCATTCACCGAGCCCAGTGCCGAGATCGATATCCAGTTCCAGAGCGGTCCGCTCGCCGGCCGGTGGCTCGAAGTCGCAGGGTCGGGGCAAGTGCATCCGAACGTCGTTCGCAACATGGGTCTGGACCCCGAGCGCTACATCGGTTTCGCCTTCGGGATGGGGCCCGATCGACTGACGATGCTGCGATACGGCGTCAACGACCTGCGCCATTTCTTCGACGGCGACCTGCGCTTCTTGCGCCAATTCCAGTAAACAGAACGAGAACGACGAGATGCAATTTCCCGAGTCCTGGTTGCGCGAGTTCTGCAACCCGCCGCTCAGTAGCGCCGAACTGGCCGAGACGCTCACGATGGGCGGCTTCGAGGTTGAAGAACGTCGGCCCGCCGCGCCGCCTTTCACCAAGGTCGTTGTCGGCGAGATCAAGGAAGCGGTTCAGCACCCGAACGCCGACCGGCTGCGCGTTTGCCAGGTCGATGCCGGGCAGGGTGCCCTGCTGAACATTGTTTGCGGCGCACCCAACGCCCGCGTCGGCATCAAGGTGCCATTGGCGCTGGTCGGGGCCGAGCTCCCGCCGGGCGAAGATGGAAAGCCTTTTCTCATCAAGCTCGGCCAGCTGCGCGGCGTCGAGAGCCAGGGCATGCTGTGCTCGGCCCGCGAATTGAAGCTCAACGAAGACCACGGCGGCCTGCTTGAATTGGCGGCGGATGCCCCGGTGGGCACCGACGTGCGCGAGGTCTTGAAGCTTGACGATGCGTTGCTCACGCTCAAGTTGACGCCAAATCTTGCGCATGGCCTCAGCGTCTACGGCATTGCGCGCGAACTGGCTGCCTTGACGGGTGCACCGCTCAAGACGCCGATGATCGCACCTGCGGCAGCAACCGTCTCCGACAAGCTCGCCGTCAAGATCGAGGCGCCCGAACTGTGCGGCCGTTTCTCCGGTCGCGTCGTCCGCGGCGTCGATACCAAGGTCACCACTCCCGCATGGATGGTCGACCGGCTGGCCCGTTGCGGGCAGCGCAGCGTCTCGCCGCTGGTCGACATTTCGAACTACGTGATGTTCGAGTACGGGCAGCCGACCCACATCTTCGACCTGGACAAGATTCACGGCGGACTGACCGTGCGCTGGGGCAAGCCGGGCGAGCAACTGAAGTTGCTCAACGGAAATACCGTCACAGTCGACGAGAAAGTCGGCGTCATCGCCGACGAGCGCGAGGTCGAGTCGCTCGCCGGCATCATGGGCGGTGATGCGACGGCCGTATCGGACGATACGCGCAACATCTATCTCGAAGCCGCCTTCTGGTGGCCTGAGAGCATTCAGGGGCGTTCGCGTAGGTTCAATTTCTCGACCGACGCGGGTCATCGTTTCGAGCGGGGCGTGGACCCGAGCCGCACGGTGCAGATCATCGAACGGATCACGCAGTTGGTCACCGACATCTGCGGCGGCGAAGCCGGTCCGATCGATGACCAGATCTTGCGTCTGCCGGAAGCCAAGCCTGTGACCCTGCGCACAGCGCGCGCGGCGCGGGTGATCGGCATGCCGCTCACGCAAGCGCAATGCGCGGGTGCCTTGCGCCGCCTTGCTCTGCCAATGGAGGAAGGTGACGGCACATTGATCGTCACGCCGCCGCCGCACCGTTTCGATCTGCTGATTGAGGAAGACTTGATCGAAGAGGTCGCTCGCCTCATCGGCTACAACAACCTTCCCACAACGCCGCCGCTGGCACCGATCACCGCCCGCGCACGGCCCGAGGCACAGCGCAGCGGTTCCGCCGTGCGGCAGCGTCTGGCCGCATTGGGCTATCAGGAGACGATCAACTTCAGTTTCGTCGAAGCCCATTGGGAACAAGACCTTGCGGGCAACGCCAACCCGATCAAACTTCTGAATCCGATTGCCAGTCAGATGAGCGTCATGCGTTCTTCGCTGATCGGTTCACTGCTGCAGGTTCTGAAGTTCAACCTCGACCGCAAGGCGCCGCGGGCGCGCGTTTTCGAGTTGGGCCGTGTCTTCATGCGCGACGATGCCGTCTCCACGACCGACAGCACCGTCAAGGGTATCCGGCAGCCGATGCGCGTGGCGGGCTTGGCCTGGGGCGATGCTGAAGATGCACGTTGGGAGGGCAAGGCGCATCGTTCCGATTTCTTTGACATCAAGGGCGACGTCGAAGCGCTGCTGGCGCCGCGCGTCGCGACGTTCGAGCCCGCCGAGCATCCCGCGCTGCATCCGGGGCGTGCCGCGCGCGTGCTGCTGGATGGCCATTCCGTCGGAGTGATCGGAGAACTGCATCCACGTTGGCGTCAGAAGTGGGACTTTGCGCATGCGCCGGTGCTGTTTGAACTCGATCTCGATTCCGTCACCGCGCGACCGGTGCCTGAGGCGCAGCCGGTGGCCAAGCACCAGGTCGTCGAACGCGATATCGCGGTCGTGGTCTCCGAGGCGGTCACCCACGGTGCGCTGATGAGCGCGATCCGGGCCGCATCGGATCCCGGTCTTTTGCGTGAACTCACGCTCTTCGACATCTACCGCCCGACCATCGCCCGCGACGGGTCCGTCGCCGCCGGTGGACTTGCGCAAGGTGAGAAGAGCATGGCGGTGCGACTCAGCTTCAACAGCGACGCAGCGACGTTGACCGATGAGCAGGTCGAAGCGGCGGTACGCGCGATCGTCGATCAACTCGGTGCTCGGCTCGGCGCGCGCCTGCGGGTATGAACGCCATGGAATTCACGCTCGAAGCCCTTGAAACACCGGCGCTCACCAAGGCGCATCTGGCCGATCTGCTGTTCGAGCAGATCGGCTTGAACAAGCGCGAGTCCAAGGACATGGTCGAGGCCTTCTTCGACCTGATTGCCAACAGCCTTATTGAAGGCACGGACGTCAAGATTTCGGGCTTCGGCAATTTCCAGATTCGAGTCAAGGCGCCACGGCCGGGGCGCAATCCGCGCACCGGAGAGGCCATTCCAATCGGTGAGCGCAGGGTGGCGACTTTTCATGCGAGCGCCAAGCTGAAGGAACAAATCCACGGAAGCATCGCCGAAGATGCACCGCAGGAAGTCGAATGGAGCCTTGGCTCCGAATAAGGGCTTGGCGCCGCGTGTGCAGGTGGAGTAACCTCTGAGGTTTCGCTCGCACCGTCTTGATTTCAATGGAGAAAACCCTCCCACCGATTCCCGTCAAACGCTACTTCACGATCGGTGAGGTGGGGGAGTTGTGCGGCGTCAAGCCGCACGTGCTGCGCTATTGGGAGCAGGAGTTCACGCAGCTGCGTCCCATGAAGCGACGTGGCAATCGACGTTATTACCAGCACCACGAAGTGCTGATGATTCGCCGTATCCGCGACCTGTTGTATGACCAGGGCTTCACCATCAGTGGCGCCCGCAACAAGCTCCAGGAGATGGTCCAGTCTGACCGCGAGCGCCGCAAGGCCGGCGATGTGCCGCTCGAGGGCATGGAAGCGATCGAGATCGATCAAGAAGAGTTCGATGCAGCGGTGCAGGGGGACGTGGATGTTCCGCCCCCGCTGTCGCAGTTGCCGGCCCGCACGGTCGATCTGTCGCAGCTGCTACACCTTCGGCGCGAACTGAACGAAATTCGCGAGCTGCTAACCACAAGTCATTGAATTCAGGCCGCTATAATCGAAAGCTTCGGTGTGTGGCGCAGCCTGGTAGCGCACTTGCATGGGGTGCAAGGGGTCGAAGGTTCGAATCCTTTCACACCGACCAGAATCGTTAGATGGAACAACGGCTTACGCCCACAAGGTGTAAGCCGTTTTTCTTTGCCCCACGTCACCCCATCAACGTCGGATTGCGCCGCGCTTCATCGATCTTGCGCTGACGAAGGGCCTGCCGGCATTGCCCGAAGCGTGAGGCGCCCGGCTCTGCGCAGCGGGTGTTGATGCAGATGGCGCGTGCGAAGAAGCCCTGGCTTTTACACGCTGCCAGCGGGTCCGATGTGACGCGGACGGTTCGGGGGCGGCTTGACGCCTTTCGCGGCGAGGACGAGGAGGGGGCCGCAAGCGCCTCCGAATCGTCGTCACCCCGGGCTGCTGGCTCCTCAGGCCACGGCGCGACATTCGCTGCGCTGGGACTGATCTCCGGGGTCGTCATGGCGATTTCCTGCAATTGTTTTCGCGGCCCGAGCGAAGGAAGAGGCACGGTGGGCGTGACGGGCTGCACTTGGGCCAACCTTGCAGGCTCGGACAGCGTTCTTGCGCGAGACATCTGCCACCCAACGAATCCTGAAGAAAGCAACACTGCGGGCGCCAAGACCAGGAACAGGACGTTGCGAAGCGGACGACTATTGGTGAGTAGGAGATCGGCCTTGCCGTTTGCGCCTCGCGGTAGCGACGCTTCGATCTGCTCGTCGACTGCGGAAGGCATGGCCTCGCCGCAGGCATGGCAACGCGTGACGCGCCCTCTGTTCACCGTGTGACAAGAGGGACAACTGGAAGCTGCCACGCCGCGGTGAAAGATCATTCCGAAGTAGTCGCTTATCTCCACATAGGCGACAGATGTGTCCGGCGCTGCAGGCCAGGCGGATACAGCAGACTGAGTCATCATCAGGGCCCCCTTTGCTTGCAGTCTCGTGCCGGTCCACGGAAAAATGCTCCGTTCGGGCGACAGAGTCCGGGCAAGCAGGCTTTATCGGAGCACAACTCGACGCCGTTTGTAAGACGACGCCTGAACCTCTACGGGAATGGCGCCCTACGCGGTCACCAACACGCAATGATCGGCGGGACCGGAGGATCGAACATCAGCCGTCCGCTGTAGGACAGGCTCACACGCCTCCGTGGGCAAGTTCTCCAACGTGGAGTGGCCCTCTTTGGCCCGGACGCGACGCTGCGTCCTGATGTCCTCCGCGAACTGCGCTGATCGCAAAGCGCAGGCTCAACGCGTCCTTGACCTGAATCGCACCGCCGAGGATCGAGAAGGGCACGATGCCGAAATCCGACTGATTGAATTCGATCGAGCCGGTCACGCGCATCTTGTCGCCGGTAGCTTCCACTTGCATGGGCACTGAAAAGGTCCGCGTGGTTCCATGCAACGTGATCGCAACCGCCAGCTGGGCACCGGCAGAACTTTGCCCGTTGCCATTGACCCGTATCAGCGAAAACGGAAACTGCTGCACTTCGAGCACTTTGTCGAGCATGTTGGATCGCGTGCCTGCGATGTCCGATTCGGTAGGCTGGGTGTCTAGGCCGGCCTCCGTGCGAAGTGCCGCTTCGTCGACCGTGAGTTCTGCGAGGGGAACGAACAGATCGGCGCGGCCCGCTTCCGGCGCGACGTAGCCCTGCACTGCGCGGCTCGCGACCACATGGTCGTGCCCCAGACGCGCCATCGAGCCGGCGCGCCTCACTGTCACGGCGACGAGCGAATTCGCCGTATCGACGCGGTAGACCGGTTGGCCCCGCGCCGCCGCCTGCTCGTAAAAACTGGCGGGAAACTCCCTGGGCGCTTGCGAAAGACCGGGTTTCGGCTCACCCGCAGGTCCGCCAACGGGCGCAGCGCACGCTGCGAGCAGGGTCGCCAACAGCACTGCAAACAGATGCAGAGGTGCGCGGCGCGAAATCTTCATCTCACGAGACTTTGCGCAGCCGCACATGAAATGTCACCGTGACATCCGGGCCGATGACGTTGGTCGCGACCCATTCGCCCGTGCCGATGCCGAAGGGCCCGCGCTTGACAGTGATCTTGCCGTCCATGGTCGCGCCGTCGGCCGATTCGCTCCAACTGAAGGGAACCTCCACGGGCTGCTGCACGCCCTTGAGCGCCAGCGTGCCGTGCGCGACGTAGTTGTTGGCCTGCGAGCGGCGAATGTCGGTCGCATGGAATTCGGCCTGCGGGAACTTGGCAAAGTCGAACCATTCGGGCCCGGCGATGGCCTTGTTGATGTCGGCGTTCGTCATATCGGCGCTCGCGACCTTGATGACCACGTCGAGTCGCCCGCCTCCGGCCTTTTCCGGGTCGAGGTTGAGCTGTACGTCGAATTGCCTGAAAACGCCCGGGGCCGGCGTGGTTTCGAACGTGGCTGCGAACTCCAACCGGCTGGCGGGAACGTCCATCTTCCACTCGGCCGCGTGCGCGGATTGGAGCGCGGCACCGGCGAGCAGCAAGGCAACGTGGACGAGGTTCTTCATGGCTACGGATTCCTCGCAGGCAGCATACGTGCGAGCACGTCGTCCCGCTTGATGAAGTGATGCCGCAGTGCAGCACCGACGTGCAGGACCAGCAATGCGATCAACAGAATGCCCAGCGAGAAATGCACGGCGGATGCCAGGTCGGCGACGTGCTTGTCAGTCGCCACGATCGCGGGCAGCGGAATCCGCCAGTAGATGCGAAAGGGCACGCCGGCTGCCGAGCTGATCACCCAGCCGGCGAGCGGCATGGCGAGCATCAAGACGTAGAGCAGGCCGTGGCTCGCATGCGCGGATGCGCGCTCCCATCGAGGCATGTCCACAGGCAGGGCCGGCGCCCGGTGCGACAAGCGCCACGCCACGCGCACCAGCACGAGCATGAGGATCAGCATGCCGGTCGACTTGTGCCAGACGAAGAGATCGAGCTTCGTCGGCGAAAGGCGCCAGCTCGTGGCCAGCCAACCGAGCGCGAACTGCGCGAATATCAAGAGCGCGATGAACCAGTGCAAGAATTTCGCGACCGGATTCCAGGATCCCGGCCCGGGTCCGGCGGACATGAGGTTCGATCGCATCGGTCGAGTGTCGCAGCTAGCTGCGGACTCCGACAAGCGATGCGATCAATCGTTCGCGCGCGCGGACGATGCTTCACACGCAATGTATTTCGGCTGCCGAGCGGGACAGGAAATCTGCAGCGTCCAACATGACCGGCAGGAAAGGCGCCGCGCGATAGCGCGCCAGGGCCTTCGCTTCGATCACGTCGAAACAGGCATCGCAGGCCTCGACCAGCCCTTCTTCGTCGTCGGCTGCGCCGAACAATTCATGAAGTACCTCGTCGGACACATGAGCGATGATGCGGGGTCCATCGAAGCCATCCGGGTAAATCGCAAACCTGACCGTTTCCGTGTCAGGGCAATGGATCGCTTCGCAGTGCATGGTGGGCTCCTTTTTTCCAGCTCATGGATTTCACGCTTCCACGATCGGGAATGCACGCGGCATACTTCGTCACACGCAGACAGATGCCGCCTACAGGAGGTGCTCGTCCATGAACGACCCCTTCGATTTGCAACGTTTCGCGGATGCCCAGGCCGGCGTGATCGACCGTGTCATGGACGAACTGCGCGCAGGCCACAAGCGCAGTCACTGGATGTGGTTCATCTTCCCGCAACTGGCGGGCCTGGGACGAAGCGCGATAGCGCAGCGCTATGCCATTTCATCGCTGGAGGAAGCGCGCGCTTACTTGGCGCATCCGGTTCTTGGTGCGCGGCTGAAGGCATGTAGCGAGCTCGTTTTGGCCGTCGAAGGTCGCGGCGTGGCCGACATCTTCGGGGCGCCGGATGACCAGAAATTCTGGTCATCGATGACCCTGTTCTCGATCACCGCGGACGCGTCGACGGCGGTCTTTCGCGCATGCCTTCAAAAGTACTTTGGCGGGAGTACCGACCGCGGGACCCTGCTGTTGCTGCAGGGTGGCAGCTAGTGCAGATCGCCGTTGAGGTAAGGCTCGGGGTCCACCGCCACGCCTTGCTTGCGGATCTCGAAGTGGAGCTTGACGCGGTCGGCGCCGCTGTTGCCGATCTCCGCGATCTTCTGGCCTTGCCGGACCACTTCGTTCTCTTTCACCACGATGGTTTGCGCATGCGCATACGCGGTCAGGAAGGTGTCGTTGTGCTTGACGATGACCATGTTGCCGTAGCCGCGCAACTCGCCACCGACATAGACGACGCGCCCATCGGCCGCGGCGACCACAGGGTCGCCCATGTTGCCGGCGATGTCGATGCCCTTGTTCTGCGTACCGTTGAAAGTGGAGAGCGTGCGGCCAGGTGCCGGGCGGATGAATGTTGCCTGCGGCTTGGGCGCCGGCGGAGCGGGTCGCGCGGTCCCGGCAGGGGGCAAGGGGTAGAAACCGGGTGCCGGGGCTTGGCTCTGCGGCGTCGTGGTCGTACAGGCGACCAGGGAGGCTGCTGCAGTTGCGGCGATTGCGACTCGAAGGAAGTAGGTCTGAACTGGCATGGCGTTTTTTTGGAACGAGTTCAAGGCGAGGGGTTCCTCGGCCTCACGGCAAGGGCGCAGTTTTAGCACGGTGAGTGCGCTGGCGGTCATGCGCGGGTGTTCGGGCTATTTCTGCGGAATCGGCGTCACGCGGTCGATGGGAACGGCGGTGACGCTGTTCTTCGGGGATCCATCGATGAGGAGATCGGAATAGGTCAGGTACACCAGCGTGTTGCGTTTGGCGTCGACCATGCGCACGACACGAAGCCGCTTGAACATGACCGACAGTCGCTCGCTGAAGACCTCCTCGCGCTTGGGCAGCGCTTGGGTGATGCTCACCGGGCCGACCTGCCGGCACGCGATCGAAGCCTCGGACTTGTCTTCGGCCAGTCCGAGTGCGCCCGAGACGCCTCCCGTCTTGGCGCGCGAGACATAGCAGGTCACGCCGTTCACCTTGGGGTCGTCGTAGGCCTCGACCACGATCTTGTGATCGGGGCCGATCAGCTTGAAGGCGGTGTCGACGTCGCCAATCATCTCGGCGTGTGCCAGCGCCGCCACGGCCGCGAAGCCGAGGAGCACGGCGCAGGATTGCGGCCGCTTCATGCGATGTCCAGCGTGTGGACGCGGTCGAAACTGCCGCGGCGGCGGTCTTCGAAGTAGAACTCGAGCGCGGCCTTGACCGTGCGGAACGCGATCTCGTCCCACGGAATCTCTTCCTCGGTGAAGAGCCGTGCCTCGAGCGTCTCGTGGCCCGGATCGAACCTGTCGCTCAAGAGCCGAGCGCGGTAGAACAGATGAACCTGCCCCACGCGCACGACGCTCATCACGGCGAACAGGCCCTCCATCTCGTACTCGGCGCCGGCTTCCTCGTCGGTTTCCCGCGCCGCGCCCTGCTCGGTGGTTTCGTTGAGCTCCATGAAGCCGGCCGGCAACGTCCACTTGCCCCATCGCGGTTCGATGTTCCGCTTGCACAGCAGCACGCGATCGCCCAACACGGGGATCGTGCCGACCACGTTCAGCGGGTTCTCGTAGTGGATTGTGTTGCAGGCCGGGCAGACGGCGCGCTCCTTGGTGTCGCCGTCGTCCGGGATGCGGTAGACCACCGCGGTGCCGCAGTTCTTGCAGTGCTTGATGGGAACGCGCAGGAACATTGTTGGCTCAGACCCTCAGACCACCTTGACAGTCAGCGAGGGCAGGCCGGTGATTTCGCCGACGAGCGTGTCCCCGGCCACCACCGCGGCGACGCCCTCGGGCGTGCCCGTGAAGATCAGGTCACCGGGTTGCAGTTCCCAGGCGGCCGACAGGTGCTCGATCGTCTCGGCGATGTTCCAGATCAGCTTGCTCACATTGCTGCGCTGGCGGTCGGCGCCGCCCACCTTCACGGAGATCTCGGCCTTTTCGACGTCACCTGCCTGTGCGACCGGCACGATCGGACCGATGGGCGCGCTCTGCTCGAAGCTCTTGCCGATGTCCCAGGGGCGGCCCTGTTTCTTCATGTCGTTCTGCAGGTCGCGGCGGGTCATGTCCAGGCCCACGGCGTAGCCGAAGATGTGCTTGTGCGCGTCGGCGGCCACAATGTTCTTGCCACCCGTGCCAATGGCTGCGACGAGTTCGATCTCGTGGTGCAGGTTCTTCGTGAGCGTCGGGTAGGCCATGGTACCGGTCGTCCCGTCGTCGACCACCACGACGGCATCGGCCGGTTTCATGAAGAAGAAGGGCGGTTCGCGCCCGGTGAAGCCCATTTCCTTGGCGTGTTCCTCGTAGTTGCGGCCGACGCAATAGATGCGGTGCACCGGGAAACGGGCCGGCTGGCCGACGACGGGGATCGAAACGACGGGGTGGGGCGTGAAAACGTACTCGGAGGCCATGGGTAAAACGTCCTTTTCAGCGAAAACGGCAGTGTGCCAGAGGGCAGGGCGCGTTGTCCGCTGCCACGCCGTGGACGTTCGGCGGGGATATGCTTGCGCCATGATGAAGCTCCACAACTATTTCCGATCTTCCGCCTCGTTTCGCGTGCGCATCGCCCTGAATCTCAAGGGCCTGGACTACGACTACATTCCGGTGCACATCGCCCGCGGCGAGCACAAGACCGGTCCTTTCTCGGCCATCTCCCCCGACATGCTGGTGCCGCTTCTGGAAGACGAGGGTGAGCGCTTCACGCAATCGATGGCCATCATCGAATACCTCGATGAAATCCACCCCGAGCCGGCGCTTCTGCCGCACGATCCGGTGGGCCGGGCACGCGTGCGTGCGCTGTCGGAATCGATTGCCTGCGAAATCCATCCTCTCAACAACCTCCGCGTGCTGAAGTACCTCGTGCGCGAACTCAAGCTCGACGACGACGCCAAGAACGCCTGGTACCGCCACTGGGTGCGCGAGGGCATGCTGGCGTTCGAGCGCCAACTTGCGCTGCTACCGGTCGGCACCTATTGCTACGGCAACACGCCCACCATGGCCGATTGCTGCCTGGTACCCCAGGTTTTCAACGGCCAGCGATTCGACTGTGACTTCAGCGGCCTGCCGCGCACCATGGCCGCGTTCGAGGCGTGCATGCAGCTCGAAGCGTTCCAGCGCGCCCAACCTTCGCAGTGTCCCGACGCCGAAACGTGACCGACCCCGACTGGCTCGTTCCCCAGTGGCCGGCGCCGCGCGGCGTGCACGCCGTGTGCACGACGCGTTCCGGTGGCGTGTCGACTGCGAACTACCGGGGCCTGAACCTGGGAGACCACGTCGGCGACGATCTGCCGGCAGTGCAATCGAACCGGCAGTTTCTTCGCGACGCGATCGGCGTGCGGCCGGTTTTTCTTCAGCAAGTCCATGGAACGCGGGTGGTGGCACTGGATGCCGCCAGCGCCGATGGCGTCGCCGCGGATGCCTGCACGACGGTCGAAAGCGGTGTCGCCTGCACGATCATGGTGGCCGACTGCCTGCCCGTGTTGTTCACTGATGAAACGGGCCATCGAGTCGCCGCGGCGCATGCGGGGTGGCGCGGCCTTTCCGCCGGCGTGCTCGAACGCACGCTGGAGGCCTTCGCAGCCGATGGCGGCACTCGGCGGGTCATGGCGTGGCTCGGCCCCTGCATCGGCCCCGATGCCTTCGAAGTCGGCGACGAGGTTCGCGCGGCATTCGAGGCCGGCTCACCGGATGCGCGTCAGTGCTTCAAGCCGTCGAGCACGGCGGGCAAGTGCATGGCTGATCTTGCGGGACTGGCTCGTCAGCGCCTCAGCGCCGCCGGCGTGACGCAACTGCACGGAAATGACAGCAGCGATGCCTGGTGCACGGTCCACAACCCGTTACGCTTTTTCTCGCACCGGCGGGACCGCGTCAGCGGGCGCTTCGCCGCCTGCATCTGGCTTGGCTGAATGCGCCCGAATCGCCACCTCTCGCTCCGCATCTTCACGCGCCTTGAGCGCGCGGCGGCGCGCCGGGGTGGCCATCAGGTAAACCACCAGTGCCACCGGCGCCAAGCCGTAGAGTAGAAAGGTGAAGACCGCGCCCAGTACGGTGCCGTTGGTGTTGGTGGCCTCTGCGACCGCCATCATCAGGGCAACATAGAGCCACGCAATCACGACGAGGTGCATAGACGATGTTGTTTCAGGAAGTTATCGGGAGGCTTGCTGGTGGGGCCTTCGCGAATGCAGCATACTCAAATCCCGTTCTGAAGAGGTGAGGCAGCAGGAGACATCATGAAACAACAACACGCCACGGCGGCAGATACCTTCGCGCCGTTTCAGCAGGCGCTTTCCCAGGGGTGGAGCAAGGCGCTCGCATCGTTTCAATCCATGGGTGCGCAAGGTGCGCAAGGTAACGGGCACAACGCGCCCTGGGAACTTCCAAAATTCTCCCTGGCGCCAGAGAAGCTCCAGGAACTGCAGCAGCAGTACGTCAGCGAAGCCACCGAACTCTGGCGCCAGGACATGGCCAACAGGGCCACCGGCGACAAGCGTTTCGCTGGTGAAGCATGGAGCAGCAATCCCTTTTCATCCTTTGCCGCCGCTGTCTACCTGTTGAACGCGCGCACGCTCCTGGGCATGGCCGAGGCCGTCGATGCCGACAACAAGACGCGCGCGCGCCTTCGCTTCGCCGTCGAGCAATGGATGGCAGCTTCCTCGCCGAGCAATTACCTTGCATTCAACGCCGAAGCCCAGAAGAAGGCGATCGACACGCAAGGCGAGAGCATCGCCAAGGGCATCCAGAACCTTCTTCACGACGTGCAACAGGGCCACCTGAGCATGACCGACGAAAGCGCCTTCGAAGTGGGCCGCAATGTCGGTACCACCGAAGGTGCGGTGGTGTTCGAGAACGACCTGTTCCAGCTGCTTGAATACAAGCCGCTCACGGCCAAGGTCTACGAGCGGCCACTGTTGCTGGTGCCGCCGTGCATCAACAAGTTCTACATACTCGACCTGCAGCCCGAGAACTCGGTGATCCGCTACGCGGTGGAGCAGGGCCATCGCGTGTTCGTCGTGAGCTGGCGCAATCCGGATTCGTCGATGGCGCAATACACCTGGGACCAGTACATCGAGGATGCCGCGATCAAGGCGATCCATGTCACACAGGAAATCACCGGCCAGGATAAGAGGGGCGGAAAGATCGACACGCTCGGCTTCTGCGTCGGCGGCACCATCCTGAGCACGGCGCTGGCCGTGTTGGCCGCGCGCGGCGAGCAGCCGGCTTCTTCGGTGACGTTGTTGACCACCTTGCTCAACTTCACCGACACCGGGGTGCTCGATATCTTCATCGACGAAGGCTTCGTGCAGTTCCGCGAAATGCAGATGGGCAAGGGTGGCCTGCTGAAAGGCGGCGAACTCGCGTCGACCTTCAGCTTCCTTCGGCCCAACGATCTCGTCTGGAACTACGTCGTCGGCAACTACCTGAAGGGCGAGACGCCGCCGCCGTTCGACCTGCTCTACTGGAACAGCGACGCGACCAACCTGCCGGGCCCCATGTACTGCTGGTACCTGCGCAACACCTACCACGAGAACAAGCTGGCCACGCCCGGTGCGCTGACCGTTGCAGGCGAGAAAGTGGACCTCGGCGCGATCGATGCGCCGGTCTATATCTACGGCTCGCGCGAAGACCACATCGTGCCGATCGGCGGCGCCTATGCGTCGACGCAAGTGCTTTCCGGCAAGAAGCGCTTCGTGATGGGCGCATCCGGCCACATCGCCGGCGTGATCAACCCGCCTGTGAAGAAAAAGCGCAGCCACTGGATTCGTGCGGACGGCAAGCTGCCGACGACGCAGGCCGAGTGGCTCAGCGGCGCAACCGAGCATCCCGGCAGCTGGTGGACCGATTGGTCCAACTGGCTCAAGACCCACGCGGGCAAGCAGATCCCTGCCCCCAAGACCTACGGCAAGGGCAGCGCCTACAAGGCGACGGAGCCCGCGCCGGGCCGCTACGTCAAGGCGAAAGCCTGATCCCTTTTCCTTTCATTTCAATCCCAATCCCAACCCCAATCCACGCATCGGAGCACACCATGGAAGACATCGTCATCGTTTCAGCCGCACGTACCGCTGTCGGCAAGTTCGGCGGATCGCTGGCCAACATTCCGGCCACCGAGCTGGGGGCCATCGTCATCAAGGAAGTGCTGGCACGTGCCAAGGTCGGCAACGATCAGATCGGCGAAGTCATCATGGGTCAGGTCCTGACGGCGGGCAGCGGACAGAACCCTGCGCGCCAGGCGCTGTTGAAGAGCGGCATCGTCAACTCGACGCCGGCGCTCACGATCAATGCCGTCTGCGGCTCGGGCCTGAAGGCGGTGATGCTGGCGGCGCAGGCCGTGGCCACCGGCGACAGCGAGATCGTCGTCGCAGGCGGACAGGAAAGCATGAGCCTCGCGCCCCATGTGCTGCCCAACTCGCGCAACGGTCAACGCATGGGCGACTGGAAGCTGATCGACTCGATGATCGTCGACGGCCTGTGGGACGTCTACAACCAGTACCACATGGGCATCACGGCAGAGAACGTGGCCAAGAAATACGACATCAGCCGCGCTGCCCAGGATGAACTCGCGCTCGGCAGCCAGACCAAGGCCGCGGCCGCGCAGGACGCCGGCAAGTTCAAGGACGAGATCGTCGCCGTGAACATTCCGCAGAAGAAGGGCGACCCGGTTGTCTTCGACAAGGATGAGTTCATCAATCGCAAGACCAACGCCGAAGGCCTCGCGGGCTTGCGCCCCGCCTTCGACAAGGCAGGCGGCGTGACGGCCGGCAATGCCTCGGGTCTGAACGACGGTGCCGCTGCGGTGATGGTGATGACCGCCAAGAAGGCGGCGGCGCTGGGCCTCAAGCCGCTCGGCCGCATCGCCAGCTACGCAAGCACTGGCCTCGATCCGGCCTTCATGGGCATGGGCCCGGTGCCGGCATCTCAGAAGGCGCTGCAGCGTGCTGGCTGGAAGCCCCAGGACCTCGACGTGCTCGAAATCAACGAAGCCTTTGCGGCGCAGGCCTGCGCGGTCAATCGCGAGATGGGCTGGGATGTGAACAAGGTCAACGTGAACGGCGGTGCCATCGCCATCGGCCACCCGATCGGTGCGTCCGGCTGCCGCATCCTGGTGACCTTGCTGCACGAGATGCAGCGGCAGAACGCCAAGAAGGGTATTGCCTCGCTGTGCATTGGCGGTGGCATGGGTGTCGCATTGACGATCGAACGGTAACCCTCGGCCTCGCCCACTTCGTGTGGCTCTGACTCCCCCTTGCAGGGGGAACACCAGCGGACCGGCAGAGCCGGTCCGCTGTGTTTCTGGCACTTGTATTTCTGAGGAGACGCTTTGGACGAAAAAGATGCCGAGCTGTTTCGGGTGATTCGGGACGAGCTCTTTGTCGCGGCTGTGGGTGATGTGCTGGACACGATGGGGTATCAGCATCAGTTCTTGCCGGCGGGGATCATGCCGCTGGAGAAATCGATGCGGATTGTCGGGCGTGCGATGCCGGTGCTTGAAGCGGATGTCATCAACGACGGCAATCGGTCGGCGGGGCCGCTGTCGGGCAAGCCCTTCGGGTTGATGCTGGAGGCGCTGGACGACCTGAAGGCAGGCGAAATCTACATCGCCACCGGCGCGTCGTTGCGTTATGCACTCTGGGGTGGATTGATGTCGACGCGGGCACAACACCTGAAGGCGGCAGGTGCGATTCTTGACGGCTATGTGCGCGACGCAGATGAGATCGAGCGTCTGGGATTCAACGTGTTTTGCCGCGGAACCTACGCGCAGGATCAGGGCGTGCGTGGGCAGGTGATCGACTATCGCTGCACCATCGAAATCGACAGCGTACGCATCGCGCCGGGCGACCTGCTCTTCGGCGACCGCGAGGGCGTGCTGGTCATTCCTCGGGCGGTCGAGGCGGAAGCCGTGGCCAAGGCACTGGACAAGGTGCGCACCGAGAACAAGGTGGCGGATGCGATCCGCGGCGGCATGAGCGCCTGCGAGGCACTGGCGACCTTCGGCGTGATGTAGGCGCCCTCGCGGCCCATCGCCGGCACGCTGGCGATCCGCTTGAGGCGGTTCATTCCATCGAACATACTTTTGACGCCCTTTGTTAGGGAAAACATAAGCCCCTCTTCCGCAAACGCTAATTGCGCGCTCGCGTTTCCGCAATGACCATGACGCCTCCATTTTCGATCGAACAAGGAGGCAACTTGAGAAAGAGCGCATTGGGTCTGAGGGCCCTTATTTGGACCGGTTTGGCTACCTGCCTGCTGGGTGGACAGGCACCCGCAGCCGCACAGGGCACCTGGCCCGAGAAGCCCGTCACGATGGTCGTGCCGTACTCGGCGGGCGGACCCACCGACGTCGTGGCGCGCATGCTCGCGATCCCGATGGGCAAGTCGCTGGGGCAGCCCGTCGTGGTCGAAAACACCGTCGGCGCGGGCGGCACCATCGCGCCGGCACGGGTGGCGAGGGCTGCACCCAACGGCTACACGATCCTCATCCACCACATGGGCATGGCGACCGCGCCGGCGCTGTACAAGAAGCTGGCGTACGACCCGCTCAAGGACTTCGAATATGTCGGCCAGGTCCTGGACGTGCCGATGACGCTCCTGTCGCGCAAGGACTTTCCGGCCAACAACTTCCAGGAACTGCTCGCCTACGTGAAGGCGAACAAGGACAAGGTGTCCCTCGCCAATGCCGGCGTCGGCGCGGTGTCGCAGTTGTGCGGCCTGTTGTTCACGAGCCAGATCGGTGTCGAGCTCACGACGGTGCCCTACAAGGGCGCCGGTCCGGCGCTCAACGATCTGATGGGCGGGCAGGTCGATCTGCTGTGCGACCAGACCACGCAGACCGCGCCCGTCATCAAGCAAGGCAATCGCGTGAAGGTGTTCGGCGTGACCACGCCGACGCGCCTGTCCAGCATGTCCGACATTCCGACGCTCGACGAGCAGGGCCTCAAAGGTTTCGACGTGCGCGTATGGCACGGCATCTACGCGCCCAAGGGCACGCCGCCTGCCGTGATCAACAAGCTCAACGCCGCCTTGCGTGTGGCGCTGCAGGACGACATGGTCAAGCAGCGCCTCGCCGACCTGAGTTCTGAAATCGTGCCGATGGACAAGGTGACACCGGATGCCTTGCATCGTCATTTGGAAGCCGAGGTCGCCAAATGGGGCAAGGTCATCCGCGAAGCCGGCATTCAAGGCGAATGACACGGGTTCGCCCTGGGGCTCGTCAATCCGAGAGGTCGATCAGCACCGGTTGATGGTCGGACGCCTGCGTCTGCAGATCGACCTCGACGCGGCGCACGCGCGGCGCCAGGGCGTTGCTCACGAACACGAAATCGCAGGCGATCGGATCGGGGCCGTAGGTGCGATCGAAAAGCCGGAAGGTCGCGTCGTGCGGACGATCGGGACGGGCCAGTGGCCACGCATCCTGGAGGCGTTTGTCGGGCGTGCCGCCCGCAGGCAGCGTTGGGTCCGTGAAGGGCTCCTGGAGTGCCTCATAGGCAGGGTCGGAAGCCGCCATGTTGAAGTCACCGCAAAGGATCGCTTGCGGCGTGTGCAGCTTGGGCTGGAAAGGCGAGCCGAGCGGATCGGCGACCGGCGGCGTTGCGGCCTGCTCGCAGGCTTGCAGGTGCAGGTCACGCACGGCGCGGGCTTGCGCGAGACGCTGCGCCGCCGAGTAGTACTCCAGGTGGGTGGTCATCACGCGCAGCGCGCCCAATTCGGGGCTGGTCAGCGTGACGACGGTGCACATGCGCGGCATGCTCGTCACACTCGGGTCCGCCGGCCAAGGCAAGGGGTGGTGCTGCACGCGAGAAACCGGCAGACGGGTCGCGATCAGGTTGCCGAATCGCTGGCGTCTGCCCTTGTCGTCGAACTCGTCCACGGCCGCGCCGAAGAAGACCTGGAAATCGGGAAGCAGCGCCTGGAATTCGGCCGGTTGGTCGCCCGGCCGGCCTGGCATCTCGTCGAATCCGGATGCGATCTCCTGAAGGCACAGCACGTCGAAGTCGCCCATGGCGCGTGCGCCGTCGACGATGCGTCGTGGACTCACGACCCCGTCGAGGCCGCAGCACCATTGGGTATTCCAGGTCACCAGTTTCATTTGATGCCAGCCCTCATGAAGCTCTGGACGAACTGTCGCTGAAAGAGCAGGAACGCGATCAGCAACGGCGCCGATGTCATCAATGTCGCCGCGGTGATGACCGACCAGTCGACGCCCTGGTCGACCGACGAGAACACCTGCAACCCCACCGTCAATGGCCGCGCGTTGACGCTGTTCGTGATGATCAGCGGCCAGAGGAAGTTGTTCCAGTGAAAGCTGATCGACACCAGCGCGAAGGCGGTATAGACGGGCTTCGCGAGCGGCACGTAGACGCGCCACAGCGTCTGCATCGCGCTTGCGCCTTCCACGCGCGCGGCTTCGTCGAGTTCCTTCGGAATGCCCATGAAAGTCTGCCGCAACAAGAAGATCGCGAAGGCGGAGGCGAAGTAGGGCAGTCCGATCGCGACCAGGGTGTCGACGAGGCCGAGTCGTGCCATGGTCTTGTAGTTCTCGACCACCAGGATGTCCGGCATGATCATCAACTGCACCAGCACGAGCGCGAAGGCGATGCCGCGGCCCTTGAATTCGTAGCGCGCGAAGGCATAGGCGGCCAGCGTGCCCAGCACCAGTTGCACAACGAGCACCATCGCGACCAGCAGCGTGGTGTTGAGGAAGTAGCGAGCGAAGGGGGCGGCTTCCCAGGCGCGGCGGAAGTTGTCGAGCGTGAGCGGCGCGGCCAGTGCGAAGCGCGTCGAATATTCGGCGGGATGAAAGGCCGTCCATACCGCGTAGGCGAGCGGCAGGATCCACAGCAGCGCCAATAGCCAGGCCGCCACCGTGTCGAGCCAGGTCGGCTCGTTGAAGGCCAGCCGTTGTGCGGGAACGGCCGCGCTCATAAGCTAACCTCCGTGCTGCGCACTGCGGTGCGAGCGCCTTCGGGCGGCCGGGCGGCGCTCATTGGTAGTGAACCTTCTTGTCCAGCACGAAGAACTGGAGGAGCGCGATGCCCGCGAGCACCACCACCAGCACGACCGTGATCGCCGACGCGTACGCCGTATCCCAGAAGCTGAACCCGACCTCGTACAGGTGATAGAGCAGCAGGATCGACGCGTTGTCCGGCCCGCCACGCGTGAGCACGAAAAGGTGGTCGACCATCCGGAATGCGTTGATGAAGGCATTGACCAGCACGAACAGCGTGGTCGGCATGAGCAGCGGCCACTGCACGCGGCGGAAGAAGTACCAGCGCGATGCACCTTCGATGGCTGCGGCCTCACGCAGGCTCGGATTGAGCGACTGCAGCGCGGCCAGGTAGAAGATCATGAAGAAGCCGGCTTCCTTCCAGATGGCTACGAGCGTCACTGCGCCAAGTGCAGTCGAAGGGCTTCCCAGCCAGTTGTGCGAAGGCAGGCCGAGCGCGCCGGTGATCTGTTCGAGCAGGCCGTATTGCGGCGTATAGAAGAAGAGCCAGATGTTGGCCACCGCAATCATCGGCAGCACCGTCGGCGTGAAGTAGGCCATGCGCAGGAAGGCGCGGCCTGCGATGCGTTCGTTGACCCACAGCGCCATGACGAGCGCGAGCCCGATCGACAGCGGAATGGTCGCGCCCGCGAACCAGAGGTTGTTGCGCACGGCCTTCCAGAAGACCGGGTCGCTGGTCATCACCGCGTAGTTCTCGAGGCCGACCCACACGCCCGGGCGCTTGCCCTTGGGCGTGGAAAAGAAGCTGTCGATCAGCGTCGAGACGGCCGGCCAGTGCGTGAAGGCGACAAGCAGCACCAATGCGGGCAGCAGCATCAACCACGCGTGGATGGCATTGCGCGATGCGGTGCTTCCGGCGGCGACGCTGTGACGGGCCATCCTCGCGCCGGTCCTTACTTGAACGAGCGAAGGATGCGGTCGGCCTCGCGTTGTGCGTCCTGCATGGCTTGCGCCGGTGTCTTGGTGCCGGTCAGCGCGGCCTGGAGACCGTCGTTGAGCGCCTTGGTCACGCGCTGGTTGTCATGCGTGGAGAACTCGGCAACGGACACCGGCAATTGGTCGCGCGCCACCAGCGCAGCCGGGAAATCGCGCCCGTACTTCTTCAGCGTGTCGGTTTCGTAGGCAGCCGGCGAGACGGCGACGTAGCCCGTGTCCATGCTCCATTGCGCGGCGCGCTCGGGCTGGGTGATCCACTTGATGAACTTGAAGGCCGCCTCTTGCTGCGCGGGCGTCGACTTCTTGAAGATGTAGAAGTTGCCGCCGCCAGTCGGCGAACCCTTGCGCCGGTTGCCCGGGATCATGCCGACGCCGAAATCGAACTTGGCATTGGCCTTGATGTTGGTGAGGTTGCCGGTGGTCGTGAAGATGATCGCGGCCTTCTTCTCGAAGAAGTCCTTGGGCGTCGTGCCCCACTCGACCACCCCGGGCGGGTGGACGCCGGCCTTGCCGAGGTCGACCCAGTACTGCAAGGCTTCGACGACCTTCGGGTCGTCGAACCTGACTGCCGTACCGGCCTCGTTGGCGAGGATCGTGTCGTTCGGCGTCGTCAGGGTCTGGAACAGCCAGTACGGGAAGCCGCTCGACGGAATCTGCACGCCCCATTGCGTGACATTGCCGCTCGCATCCTTCTTCGTCAGCTTGGTCGCGGCGTCCTTGAGTTCGGCCCAGTTCGTCGGCGGCTTGTTGGGGTCGAGGCCGGCCTCCTTGAACGTTTCCTTGTTCCAGTACATCACGACGGTCGAGCGCTGGAACGGAATTCCCCAGGTCTTGCCGCCGGTCTGGCTGTTCATCATGAAAGCCTTGTAGAAGCCGCCGAGCCAAGCCTTGTCGTCGGCCGTCTTCACGAAGTCGTCGAAGGGAATGATCGCGTCTTCGTCGATCAGCGTGAACATGTCCGTGGACAGCAGCACCGAGGTCACCGGCGGCGTGCCGGACTTGTGCGCCGTCAGGGCTTTGACGATGGTTTCCTGGTAGGTGCCCGCGTAGATCGGCGAGACCTTCACGCCGGGGTTTTCCTTCATGAAGCCGGCCGCGAAGCCGTCGATGGTCTTGGCGATCGGGCCGCCCACGGCGACGGGGTAGTAGAACTGGAGTTCCACCGGCGTCTGCGCGTGCAGCAGACCCGACGCGCCCGCGAAAAGGCCGCCGGCCGCCAGGAAGGGGGCTGCGAGCGTCTTGATGAAAGTCTTGCGTTGCATGGTCTTCTTTTTCCTTGGAAGTAAGGGTCAGTCGTTCAATCGTTCAATCGTTCAATCGTTCAATCACTCGATCGATTCGCAGGCCGGCGGTGTCGAAGCCGTGGGCGTCCTCGCTCGCCCAGCGCAGGCCGACGCGGTCGCCCGGCTCGGCGTGATGCCGCCCGTCCGTGCGCACCAGCAGCGTCTCGGTCCCGATCAGGCAGCGCAAGACCAGGTCGGCCCCCAGGTATTCCACGCTTTGCACGGTGGCGGCGATGCCCTGCGGGTCGAGCGCGATGGCTTCGGGCCGCACGCCGAGCGTCGCAGCATGCAGGCCGGTGTCCGTGTCGCTGCCCGCGATGCGTCCGGCTTGCAGCGCAACGAGGTTCATCGGTGGCGTGCCGATGAAGCGGGCCGAGAACGTGGTCGCCGGTTGCGCATAGAGGTCGCGCGGCGCGCCGGCCTGTTCGACGCGGCCCCGGTTGAGCAGCACGACCTGGTCGGCCATGCTCATCGCCTCGGCCTGGTCGTGGGTGACGTAGATGACCGTGAGGCCGAGTTGCCGTTGCAGGTCGCGCAGTTCGCGGCGCATGTCCTGGCGCAGTTGGGCGTCGAGGTTGGACAGAGGCTCGTCCATCAGGCACACCTTGGCCTGCGCCACCAACGCGCGGCCGAGCGCCACGCGCTGTTGCTGGCCGCCCGAGAGTTGCGAAGGCTTGCGGTCGAGCAGCCCGCCCAGGCCGAGCAGTTCGGCGGCGTGCTTCAACCGTTCCGCGCGCCTGGCGGGCGGCGTCTTGCGGACGGAGAGTCCAAAGGTGATGTTGTCGGCGACGCTCATGTGCGGAAAGAGCGCGTAGTTCTGGAACACCATGGCGATCCCGCGCCGAGCGGGCGGCAGGGCGGTGACGTCGTGGCCGTCGATCAGCACCCGTCCGCCGGTCGCGGTCTCGAGCCCGGCAACAATCCGCAGGGTCGTTGACTTGCCGCAACCCGACGGACCGAGCAGGACGCAAAATGAGCCGGGCTGGATATTTAGATTGACCGCATGCAGGGCAGTGCTCTCGCCCCAGGATTTGGCGATGTCGATCAACGCGATGGAGGACATCGAATCAGTATATGGATCGCTTGTGACACCCGGTTGCAAAGAAGGCTCAGTGTTTTCCTGATCGAAAGTTGGTGAGAAACTTCGCTACAGTGATCTCGCCTGTCCAGGCTTGCACACATCAAGGAACACTCTTATGAGCAAAAAAGTCGCATACGTCACCGGAGGCATGGGAGGCATTGGAACGGCCATTTGCCAGCGCCTTCACAAGGACGGTTTCACCGTCATCGCGGGCTGCGGCCCCACCAGGGACTACGCCAAGTGGCTCGGGGAACAGAAGGCCGAAGGCTTCGATTTCCACGCGTCGGTCGGCAACGTCGGCGATTGGCAGTCCACGGTCGAGGCCTTCACCAAAGCCAAGGCCGAGCACGGCAGCATCGACGTCCTGGTCAACAACGCGGGTATCACCCGCGACCGCATGTTCCTCAAGATGACCCCCGAGGACTGGAGTTCGGTGATCGAGACCAACCTCAACAGCATGTTCAACGTCACCAAGCAGGTGGTGGGCGACATGGTCGAAAAGGGCTGGGGCCGCATCATCAACATCAGTTCGGTCAATGGCGCCAAGGGCCAGGCCGGCCAGACCAACTACTCGGCTGCCAAGGCCGGCATGCACGGCTTCACGATGGCGCTGGCGCAGGAACTCGCCAACAAGGGCGTGACGGTCAATACCGTGAGCCCGGGCTACATCGGCACGGACATGGTCAAGGCGATCCGCCAGGAAGTGCTGGACAAGATCGTCGCCACCATCCCGGTCAAGCGCCTGGGCGAGCCGAGCGAGATCGCGTCGATCATCGCGTGGCTCGCGACCGATGAAGGCGGGTACTCCACGGGGGCCGACTTTTCGGTCAACGGCGGATTGCACATGCATTGAGGTCGACTCGCGCCGAAGCCTCGAAGAAGACCCGCCCCGGCGGGTTTTTCATTTTGGGCGGCATCATCTTTCGCGGCTAAAGTCACACCTGTTCCCGTCTCTCATTCATAACGGCCAACAGCAAGGAGACCCACAATGAGTCCAGCCGCACCGGCGAAAGCGAAGCCGCCGATCTACAAATCCCTCTATGCGCAGGTGATCACCGCCGTGATCATCGGCGTGCTCCTCGGGCACTTCTATCCCTCGGTGGGCGAAACGATGAAGCCGCTGGGCGATGCCTTCATCAAGCTCATCAAGATGATGATTGCGCCCATCATCTTCTGCACGGTCGTGCTCGGCATCGCCGGCATGGAAGACATGAAGAAGGTCGGCAAGACCGGTGGCCTCGCGCTCCTGTATTTCGAGATCGTGAGCAGCATCGCGCTCTTGGTCGGCCTGCTGTTGGTCAACTTGATCAAGCCCGGGGCGGGAATGAACGTCGATCCGGCGTCGCTCGACACGCGGGCGCTCGCGGCCTACACCGGCCCCGGCAAGATGGAAGGCACGGTCGACTTCCTGATGCACATCATTCCCAACACCGTGGTCGATGCGTTCGCCAAGGGCGAGATCCTTCAGGTGCTGCTGATCGCAGTGCTTTTCGGCTTCGCGCTGCACCGCTTCGGGGGCCGCGGCACCCTGGTATTTGACGTGATCGAGAAGGGCTCGCACGTGCTCTTCGTGATCATCGGCTACATCATGAAGCTGGCGCCCATCGGGGCCTTCGGCGCGATGGCCTTCACCATCGGCAAATACGGCATCGGCTCGTTGTTCCAGCTCGGCAAGCTGATGGGCACTTTCTATCTGACCTGCCTGCTGTTCATCTTCGTGGTGCTCGGCACGATCGCGCGCTTCCACGGCTTCAGCATCTGGAAGTTCATCAAGTACATCAAGGAAGAACTGCTGATCGTGCTCGGCACTTCGTCGTCCGAATCGGTGCTGCCGCGGATGATGGAGAAGATGGAGAACCTCGGCGCGAACAAGACGACCGTCGGCCTGGTGATCCCGACGGGGTATTCCTTCAATCTCGACGGCACTTCGATCTACCTCACGATGGCGGCGGTGTTCATCGCGCAGGCCACCAACACACCGATGACCCTCATGCAGGAGATCACCTTGCTGGCCGTCCTGCTGCTGACCTCGAAAGGAGCGGCCGGCGTCACCGGCAGCGGCTTCATCGTGCTGGCGGCCACGCTGTCGGCGGTTGGGCATGTGCCGGTAGCCGGGCTGGCGTTGATCCTGGGCATCGACCGCTTCATGTCCGAGGCGAGAGCGCTCACCAACCTGATCGGCAACGGCGTCGCGACCCTCGTGGTTGCCAAGTGGACGGACGAACTCGACATGGCGAGGCTGCAGGCCGGCCTGAACAACGAGACCTGGATCGAAGCACAGGAACCGGAAGAACTGGTCACAGCCCGTACGGGAAAGGTGGCTACTTGAGTCGGCCAGGGGCATCGTTCTTGCAGAATGCAAGGCGATGCCCCATAGCGTTTCACTGATCAATACCGTCGCGGCAGGCCTGGGCCTGGCGTTGCTGCTCGGCTTTCTGGCAGCGCGCTTGCGGCTGCCGGCCTTGGTGGGCTACTTGCTGGCGGGCGTGATCATCGGCCCGTTCACGCCCGGCTTCGTCGCCGATGCCGGCATCGCCGCGCAGCTCGCCGAGATCGGCGTCATGCTGCTCATGTTCGGTGTGGGCCTGCATTTCTCGCTCGACGACCTGCTCGCGGTTCGGAAGATCGCGCTGCCCGGCGCCCTGGTCCAGATGGCCGTGGCGACGTTGCTCGGCGGCACGCTGGCCACGTGGTGGGGCTGGAGTCCGGGTGGTGCGTTGGTGTTCGGCCTGGCGCTTTCGGTCGCCAGCACGGTGGTCCTGCTGCGCGCGCTCGAAAACCTCGGCTTCCTCGATTCGTTCACCGGCCGGATCGCTGTGGGGTGGCTGGTGGTGGAAGACCTCGCGATGGTGCTCGTGCTGGTGCTGCTGCCACCGCTGGCGGGCGCGATGGGCGGCGTGGATGCGGGCGCCCAGGAGTTGCCGATCTGGCAGACGCTGGGCCTCACGCTGCTGCAGGTCGGTGGATTCGTCGCGCTGATGCTGGTGGTGGGGCGAAGAGTCTTTCCTTGGCTCCTGTGGCAGGTCACCCGAACCGGCTCGCGCGAGTTGTTCACGCTCTGCGTGGTCGCGGCCGCGGTCGGCATCGCGTTTGCATCGGCTTCGCTGTTCGGCGTCTCGTTCGCGTTGGGCGCTTTCTTCGCGGGGATGGTGATGCGCGAGTCGGAGTTCAGCCACCGGGCGGCCCAGGAGTCGCTTCCGTTGCGGGATGCCTTTGCGGTGCTGTTCTTCGTCTCGGTCGGCATGCTGTTCGATCCGGCCGTGCTGATCGAGCGTCCTCTCCAGGTGCTCGCTGTAGTGCTGGTGATCGTGGTGGGCAAGTCGGTGGCGGCATGTGCGCTGGTGCTGCTGCTTCGTTATCCCCTGGGCACGGCGCTCACGGTGAGCGCGAGCCTGGCGCAGATCGGCGAGTTCTCATTCATTCTGGCTGCGCTGGGTGCACGACTGGGGCTCCTGCCGCCCGAGGGCCAGAGCCTGCTGCTCGCCGGCGCGCTGATCTCCATCGCGACCAATCCGCTGTGGTTCACCCTGATCGCGCCGCTGCAGAAATGGCTGCATGCCCATTCGTCCGTAGCGCGCGGGCTGGAAGCCCGCGATGACCCGTTGGCCGAGTTGCCGACGACTACGGCGGCGCGCTACTTGTCACGGCAGGTTGTGTTGGTCGGCTACGGGCGCGTGGGCCGGCGCATTGCCGCGGCGCTCGCGGCGCACGACGTTCCTTTCGTCGTGGCCGAGCAGAATCGCGAACTCGTCGAGAAGCTGCGTGACCAGGGCATTGCAGCCGTCTGGGGCGACGCCGCCGATCCGGGGGTGCTGATCCAGGCGCACATCGCGCGGGCACGTGTCCTGGTCGTGGCCACGGCCGACGCGATCAATGTGCGACAGATGATCGAAGCGGCGCGAACCCTCAATCCGGCCATCGAGACCGTGATCCGCAGCCACAACGAAGACGAGGCCAGTCTGCTCGTGAAGGAGGCCTCAGCCACTGTATTTATCGGCGAGCACGAGCTTGCCCAGGCGATGGCGCGGGAAGTGCTGTCGCATGCCGCGAGCGCCTGAGTTCTTCAGAGGTCTTCGATCACGAGCGTCCGGTAGCGCTGGGCGATCGAATAGGGCACTTCTCTCACAAGCACCATGAGTCGGTTCGCCGTGGCTTCGTCCTGGGTGCGGACGAGCAGCGCCGTGTGACCTTCGCGCGCCAGCTTGGTGTAGGCCCTCACCGTCGCGGCATCGGTGCCTGCGGAGGGGAGTGGACTGTCCGAGTCGTGCACCGTGG
Organism: Variovorax sp. 10L426; assembly: GCF_056395305.1. Lineage (NCBI taxonomy): Bacteria > Pseudomonadati > Pseudomonadota > Betaproteobacteria > Burkholderiales > Comamonadaceae > Variovorax > Variovorax sp. 10L426. The sequence goes on from NZ_JBFTJF010000004.1 coordinate 295,560, forward strand.
GCGTGATCTGTTCCAGGACGATGTGCGGCGGGATCAAATAGACCTCGTCGCCGCTGAAGCCGTTCTCGATGAGCTGGTGGCCGACCCGGCTTGCGTCGGCCGCGTCCGGAAACATCACCACTGAATGACCCCTGGGGTAGAACGCTCCGCCAACGGCCGCGGTCATGTGGGAGGTAAGGGTGAAATGCTTCATGTCTCCTCCTGAGGGTGGATGGACGAACAGTGAGCTTAGGCTGCGCAATGGTCAAGTGCTGTAGGGAAAGATTGGTGGCCGGGAGCAGTCCATCGAGGTTGTTGGGGTTTGCCAAAACTCATACTAATGGTCACATTTGTGACGTTTCGTGATATTGTGGTTAGGCTTTGTCGACCCGGTTGAATAGGATCACCGCTTACCTCGATACCCGCCGCTAACCCCATGTCGCAATTGCGAAATATCGCTCTGACCGTCCAGGAACTCGAAGAAGGCGAGTTCTATTGGGTGTTGATGGAGGCGACTGACAGCGCGGTGGAAGAGGCCTTCTCTTATCTGCCGATCGAAGCGGCGACCGACCCGTACGTCACCTACTCCAATGCCTTGGTCGCGGGCGTGGCGGCGATCCGAAAAATGTTTGGCAAGGACGGCCCGCGGACCTGACCGGGGCGGCCGTCGAATCTGGGGAAACCATGCGGAAACTGGGAGCGGCCATTGCTGCGGGCGTTGTGGTGCTGCTTGCCGCAGGCTGGTTCTACCGACCGATGACTTCGGCGGAATTCGCCGCGTGGGTGCAAACGCTCGGTGTGCTGGCGGCCATCCTCTGGGCGGTCCGGCTGCAGGTGACGGCATCGAAGCAGAGTCTGCGGCAGGCCGGGCAGGTCGCCGCCATTTTCGCGAGCCACATGCACTGGGTTTTCCGTGAGTTGAGCGATGCTTGCGGCAAGCGCAGCTGGGCCGACTACACCGTGCATCGGCGCATCCTGCAGGAGGTTCTCTCGCAAGGGCGCGAAGTGACCTTGCAAATGCTGGACGGGCGTTCGCTGGCCATGGTGAGCAGCCTGCGCACCATCGCCGTGGAAGCGCTCGAGATGACCGAAGGCCACACCGATGCCGGCAACTGGCCGCAATTGCATCAATATTTCGAGCGACGGTTGCCGAGCATCGCCGCGTGGTTATCTGCCACCGGCAACCCGCCGGAGAGCAGTGGTCCGACCGACTACGCGGGTCTGCGGACTTCCTTGGGGCAACTCGGCAATCACTGAGCGCTAACTGCTCAGCAACGCAAAGCTCGGTCGCAGGGCCGCATACAGCGCCTTGAAGCGTGCATGGCGGGCGGTCAGCATGCCGGCGTTGGATGGAGTCGGCGCAAAGCGCTGCCGTACCGGCGGGCGTGTGCAGACTTCAGCTTCAGAACCCCCATCCGCCAGCCAGGCCAGCCGCGCAGCACCCATCGCACCGCCGGCCTCCCCGCCTTCGCACACGGCGAGCGATACCTCGAGGATGTCGGCCAGCAACTGCGACCACCACGCGCTCCGCGCGCCGCCCCCGACAAGCACCAGATCGCCGGCCGGCTTCGCGAGGGTGTCCAGGCCATCCCGAAGGCCGAAGCTCACGCCTTCCACCACTGCATAGGCGACCTCGGCGGGTCCGTGCGCGTGCGTCAGGCCGAAGAGCACGCCTTGCGCGTGAGCATCGTTGTGCGGCGAGCGCTCGCCGGAGAGATAGGGGAGAAAGAAGGGCGCATGCCTGCGCGCATCGGCATTCAGCGTCGCAGCGGCTGCCAGAAGGGCGGCCTCGTTGCCCAGACCGAAACTGCGGGCGCCCCAGGTCATGGCGCTCGATGCCGACAACATGACCGACATCTGATGCCAGCGTCCCGGCAGGGCATGGCAGAAGGCGTGTACGGCGCGCGATGGATCGGGCGCGAATCGGTCCCCACACACGAAGATGACACCCGAGGTGCCCAGGGAGACGAAACCTTGGCCGGCCTCCACCAGGCCCATGCCCACCGCGCTGGCCGCGTTGTCGCCACCGCCGCCGGCGATCGGTATGCCCGCGGCGAGGCCCCATCGCGCGGCCAGTTCGGGCCTGAGTCGGCCGGCGATGGCGCTGCCTTCGACAAGGGCTGGCATGTGCTGGCGATCGAGCCCGCAGGCAGCGAGCAGTTCGTCCGACCAGTCACGTGCGGCCACATCGAGCCAGAGCGTGCCTGACGCGTCGGACATGTCGCTGGCGCGCGTGCCGCTCAGCATGAAGCGCAGCCAGTCCTTGGGCAGCAGCACGCAGTCGGTTCGCTTGAACAATTCTGGCTCGTGCTCGCGCATCCACAGCAGCTTGGGGGCAGTGAAGCCCGGCATCGCAAGATTGCCCGCGATGGCGGTGAGCCGTGGCACGCGCGCCATGAGGGCTTCGCACTGTGCGGCGCTGCGGCCATCGTTCCAGAGGATGGCGGGCCGCAGAACCTCGCCCACGGCGTCGATCGTCACGGCGCCGTGCATCTGGCCGGAAAGCCCGATGGCGCGGACAGCGGCCAGCGCGTCGGCATTGCTTCGATGCAGCGCCGCCAAGACCGTCTCGAGCGCTTCCCACCACTGCTTGGGCGCCTGCTCCGACCACAGTGGCGCCGGCCGGCTCACGGTCAGCGGCGCGCGGGCCAGCGCGACGATGCGATGGTCCGCGCCCAGCAGCAGCGCCTTCAACTCCGACGTGCCGAGGTCGAGTCCGAGGTACACGGCAGTTCCTTCACTTCAGGCAAGACTGCCGAAGCGGCTGTCGCTCTGGCGCCGGAACTCGGTCGGCGTCATGCCCTTGATTTCCAGGAAGCGCCGGTTGAAGTTCGCGACATTGTTGAAGCCCACCTGATAGCAGATGTCGGTCACGTAGTGGTCGGTCTGCATGAGCAGGTGGCAGGCGCTGTTGATCCGCACGCGGTTCACGAAATCGGTGAAGCTGTTGCCGGTGGAGCGCTTGAAGAATCGGCTGAATCGGCTTTCGCTCATGCCGAGCTCGTTGGCAATGTCGGCCATCACGATGGGCTCCGCTAGATTGGACGTGATGCGGTTGACGATGACGTTGATCTGGTCGACCTCGACATCACCTTCCACGCCCTGCATCTGCACATTGGAAAGCAGCCGGTAGTCCGTGCAATGGACGAGGTCGTCGAGGTATTCGAGGAAGCGCGAGAGGCGCTGCAGGCCATGTGCTGCTTTCACCGCATCCCAGTGGGCCAGGGCGCGGTCGGCAAGGCCGAAGAACTCGATGCCGTGCCGTGCGCGTTCCAGCAACTGGAGCGTCTCGCGCAGCTCCGGGATCTCCGCCGCCGCTCGCTCGATCGGATCGTGGCGGAACTGGATCACGAGATCCCGCCCGGCGACGCCGCCTTCGGGCGCATCGAGCGATATCCAGTTGTGCGGCAGCCGCGGCCCGCACAGCACGAGGTGGCCGGGCTGGAACGGGCCGATCCAGTCGCCCACGAAGGCGCGGCCGGACGTCTCGGTGATGAGGTGGAGCTCGTACTCTTCGTGGAAATGCCAGCGCACCAGCGGACTCGGGAAGCCGTGCGCAAGGCAACGCACGAGTCCGGTTTCTTCCGGCGCTTCGTAGCCCAGCGATGGCGAGCGCGTGATGTCGCGCTCGAGCTCGGGCTCTCGATGGCGGGGCAGATGACGTTGACGCGCCGATGTCATGGAACGGACCTTCTCATGAACCTCAGCTCATGACATTACCACCGTCGACGTTGAGCGTTTGCGCCGTGATGTAGCGGGCCTCGTCGCTCGCCAGGAATACGGCCGCGCAGGCGATGTCGTCCGGTCTTCCCATGCGCCCAAGAGGGACTTCGAGCCCGACCTGGCGTTTCTTCTCGCCCGGCTGGAGATCCTGGTATTTCGCAAAGAGCGAATCGACATGGGTCCACATCGGTGTGTCGACCACGCCCGGCGAAATCGCATTGACGCGAATGCCGTGCGGCGCCATGGCCAGCGCCGCGCTCTGCGTGTAGCTGATGACCGCCGCCTTGGTCGCGCAGTAGTGCGACACGAGCGCCTCGCCCCGCCGACCGGCCTGCGAGGCCATGTTGATCACCGAGCCGCCTTGCACGCCGGCGTCGACCATGTGCTGAAGCACGCGCTGCATCACGAAGAACATGCCCTTGACGTTGACGGCGAAGAGGCGGTCGAACGAAGCCTCGTCGCTTTGCAGCAGCGGCGCCATGTCGAAGAGCGCGGCATTGTTGACGAGCGTGTGGATCGGCCCGTGCGCTGCCTGTGCCGCATACAGCATGCCGCCCACGGAGGGCATGTCGGTCACGTCGACTTCCACGTAGGCCAGCGCTTTCGGGTGCTGTCGCCGAAGCAACGCCACGCCATCGGAAGGCTGCACCGATCGGTCGGCCAAGGTGCAGTTCGCGCCCTCGGCAAGACAGGCTTCGGCAATCGCCAGCCCGATGCCGCCACCGGCACCCGTGATCAGCACATGGCGTTGCGCGAGGCGACCTGTCATTTCCCGGCTCCCTGGATGAATGCTTGAACGCGTCCGTTTGCCTTGCGCATGGCTTCGACCAACCGCGCATCGCCCGCCGCATCGGCCCACAAGGTGCGGTCCGCGCACACAGCGGCGATTGGATCGGCCGCTTCGCAGATCGCGTGCGCCGCGGCTTCGTCCATGCCCTGGTCCTGGTAGACGTAGGGCAGTGTCTTCGCGTGCCAGCGTTGCAGGAACGCCAGGAAGAGGGCGGGCAGCATCGCAACGCTGTCGATGGACTCCCCGCGCCCCAGGCGCTCGCGCACCGTGGGTGCAATGAAGCCGGGGATCTTCGAGAAGCCGTCCATGGCCACGCGTTGGTTGGTGTCGCGGATCGCGGGATTGCCGAAGCGATCGAGCACCACGTCGCGGTACGCCGGCAGGTCGACCGGACTCGGTTTCCCGGGGGCGTTCAGGCAGGGGATGACATCGTCCGTCACGTAGTCAAATGCCATGCGCCGGATCGCCGCGTTGTGCGTGCCTTCGTGGATGTACTGCAGGCCCACCAGCGTTCCGGCCCAGGCGATGCAGCTATGGCTCGCGTTGAGGATGCGGATCTTCGCTTCTTCGTAGGGTGAGACCGAATCAACCAACTGCACGCCGACGCGTCCCCAATCGGGCCGCCCATTCACGAAGTCGTCTTCGATCACCCACTGAATGAAGCTTTCGCCGGTCACCGGCGCAGCGTCATCCCAGCCAGTGGCTTGCAGCACGCGCTGGCGCAATTCGGGTGGCGGTCGGGGCGTGATGCGGTCGACCATTGCGTTCGGGCAGCGCGTCTGCGTGCGCACCCATTCGAGCAGATCAGTTTCGCCGGCGCGCTCGATGAATTCCAGCAGTCCCTTGCGGAAGCGCTCGCCGTTGTGGCGGAGGTTGTCGCAATTGAGCAGCGTCACCGGGCCTGCGTTGGCGGCGCGGCGCGCACGCAGGATCGCGCAGACCGCGCCGTAGATGGTGGTTCCGGCCTGGCCTTTGCGCGCGCGTTCCAGGTCCGTCGCGAGATCGGCCGAAGCGAAATCGAGCCGGTCGTGCGGATCGAGGTAGTAGCCGGCCTCGGTCACGGTGAACGAGATCACACGCGTGCGCGTTTCAGCGCCACGCGCGACGACCTCGGCAAGGTCCGGGTCATAGGCCAGCACTTCGCGGATCGATGCGACGCGCTGGTAGCGGTACTCGCCGGCGGGCGATACCGTTTCGAGCGTGTACTGTCCGCCCTGCGCGCGCAGCGCGTTCTCGACATCGGCCATGTCGGACCGCAGGTTCGCGCCGACCAGTGACCAGCGCGTGTCGCCGGCGTCGATCAGCGCTTGCAGGTACACCGCCTGGTGCGCGCGATGAAATGAGCCGAGTCCGAGGTGGAGCACCACGAATTCGGACGAGATGGACTGAGTCATGGAGGCAACTCACGCAGCGACGGTGCGGCCTTCGCGGTTGAAGAAATGAAGTACCGAAGGGTCCAACTCCACGCTGACGGCATCGCCCGCCTGCAAGTCGGTGCGCTCGTTCTGCCGCGCCACCAGCGGCACACCGCCGACATCGATGTGGATCAATGTGTCGGCGCCGAGCGCTTCGATGAGCTCCACGCGAGCCGGCGCGCCAGTGCCATGACCGTTGTGATGCACGCGCAGGCCCTCCGGCCGCACGCCGAGAAAGCCATCCTGCGGCAGGCGTCCGCCTGTCAGCGCCGAGAAGCTCGGTATCGCCTTCGCCTCCACCATGTTCATCGACGGCATGCCGATGAACTGAGCGACAAATTGATTGGCGGGGCGGTCGTACAGCTCCATCGGCGTGCCGACCTGCTCGATCAGCCCGTCGCGCAGCACGACGACACGGTCGGCCAGCGTCATGGCCTCGACCTGGTCGTGCGTCACGTAGATGCTGGTCGCGCCGAGTGCGCGGTGCAACTTGTGGATTTCCACGCGCGTGTTGCCGCGCAGGGCTGCATCGAGATTGGAAAGCGGCTCGTCGAAGAGAAACACCTTGGGCGCCCGCACGATCGCGCGACCGATCGCGACCCGCTGCCGCTGTCCGCCCGAGAGCTCCTTTGGCGTTCGGTTCAGGTATTGCGTGAGGTTCAGCGTCTTCGCGGCGTATTCGACCTTCGTCTTGATCACGTCCTTGGCCGCCTTCGCGAGCTTGAGCGCGAAAGACATGTTGTCGTACACGCTCATGTGCGGATAGAGCGCGTAGCTCTGGAACACCATCGCGAGATCGCGCTTGCCCGATGGCGTGTGCGTGATGTCCTTGCCGTCGAGCAACAGCTTGCCGCTGGTGATCGATTCGAGTCCTGCGATCAGGCGCAGCAGCGTCGACTTGCCGCAGCCCGAGGGACCGACGAACACGATGAACTCGCCCTTGTCGATCTCGAGGTTCACGCCCTTGATGACATGCGTCTCACCGAAGCTCTTCTGGATGTTGTCGAGTTGGAGGTAGGCCATTTGAATTTCCTTGTTCCTTACTTGACGGCGCCGAAGGTCAGGCCTTGAACGAGCTGCTTTTGACTGAACCACCCGAACACCACGATGGGCGCGATCGCCATCACCGAAGCGGCGGAGAGCTTGGCCCAGAACAGGCCTTCGGGACTGGAATACTGCGAGATCAGCGTGGCCAGCGTGCCTGCCTTGGCCGACACGAGGTTCAGCGCCCAGAAGGCTTCGTTCCAGCTCAGCACCAGGCACAGCAGGCCCGTGGAGGCGAGCCCGCCGATCGACAGCGGGAGCACCACGTTCCGGAACTCGGTCCACAGATTGGCGCCGTCCATGCGCGCGGCTTCGAGGATCTCGGGCGGGATGTCCTTGTAGCTCGTGTAGAGCATCCACACCATGATCGGCAGGTTCGACAGCGTGAAGACGATGGTGAGCGCCGTGCGTGTGTCGAGCATGCCCGCGGTCTGCGCGATCACGTAGATCGGCACCAGTGCGCCCACGGCCGGCATCATCTTGGTGGAGAGCATCCACATGAGGATGTCGCGCGTGCGCTTCGTGCGGAAGAAGGCCATCGAATACGCAGCCGGTGCGGCAATCAGCAGGCCGATGATCGTCGAGCCGATGCTCGTGATGAGCGAGTTCTTCGCATAGAGCAGGTAGTCGCTGCGACGCTGCACTTCGGTGAAGTTCTCCAGCGTCGGCTCGAAGAAGAAGAGCGGCGGCACGTGGATGGCCTGCAACTCGGTCTTGAACGAAGTCAGCAGCAGCCAGCCCAGCGGGAAGAACAGCAGCAGCGTGAGCGCCCACGCGACGACGGAGCGAAGCACCAGGGGGAAGATGTTGTCGGTTTGCATGCTGCGGCCCTCAGTCGAGGTTCTTTCCGATGATGCGGATCAGGAAGGCCGCCACGATGTTGGCCAGCACCACCGCGAAGAGCGCACCCGCGGAAGCCACGCCGACGTCGAAGTTCATCAGTGACTGCTTGAAGATCAGGTAGGTGAGGTTGGTGCTCTCGTTGCCGGGTCCGCCGTTGGTCGTGACGGCAATCTCCGCGAACACGGAGAGCAGAAAGATCATCTCGATCATGATCACCACCGCCATCGGCCGGCCGAGGTGGGGCAGGGTGAGGTAACCGAAGCGCTGGAAGGCGGTGGCGCCGTCCATGCGCGCGGCCTCCATCTGCTCGCGGTCGAGCGATTGCAGGGATGTGATGAAGATCAGGCAGGCGAATGGAAGCCACTGCCAGGCCACCATGACGATGACCGAGAACAGCGGCACGTCCGTCAGCCAGTCGACCGGCTCCGCGCCGAACGTGCGCCACAGGTCCGCGAGCACGCCGTAGATCGGGTTCATCATCATGTGCTTCCACAGCAGCGCATTCACCGTGGGCATCACGAAGAAGGGCGAGATGAGCAGAACCCGCACGATGCCGCGCCCCGGAAAGGGCTCGTTCACCAGCAGGGCGAGCGCCACGCCCAGCACCACCGTGATGATGATCACGCTGCCGATCAGCACCAGCGTGTTCCACACCGCCGGCCAGAAGTCGGGGTCGGTGACGAAGTAGCTGAAGTTCGCCAGCCCATTGAACGTGCGCTCGCCGGGCTGCATCAGGTTGTAGTTGACGAACGAGAAGTAGATCGACATCAGCAGCGGCGCGAGCATCCAGAGGACGAGCGCAATCACGGCCGGCGCCATCAGCGTCCGGGGCAGAAGTCGGGTCATGGTGCGGACCGGCGGTTGTTCTTCTTGCCGTGCCGGGCTACTTGTAGTAACCGCCCTTTTTCATTTCCCGCTCGGCGGCGGTCTGCGATGTTTTCAGTGCCTGGTCGACAGTGACCTTCCCCGAGAGCGCCGCGCTCATCTGCTGGCCGACCGCGACGCCGATGGCCTGGAACTCCGGAATGGCCGCGTACTGCACGCCGACGTAGGGCGACTTGGGCAGCGTGCTGTCATTCGGGTTGGCCGTGTCGATCGCCTTCTTCTCGGCTTCGGCGAAGCGCGCCGCCTTGACGAACTCGGGCGATGCATAGGTCGACTTGCGCGTGCCGGTCGGCACCGAACCCCAGCCTTCTTCCTTGGCGACGAGCTTGATGTAGTCCTTGGACGTCGCCCACTTCACGAAGGTCTGTGCTGCATCGACCTTCTGCGAACTGGCCGGAATCGCCAGCGCCCAGGCCCACAGCCAGTTTGCGCCCTTGGGCGTCACCGCCACCGGAGCCTGCGCGAAGGCGACCTTGTCGGCCACCTGCGATTGCTTCGGATTGCTCACGAACGAAGCCGCGATGGTCGCGTCGACCCACATGCCGCACTTGCCTGCGTTGAAGAGCGCGAGGTTCTCGTTGAAGCTGTTGGCCGAGGCGCCGGGCGGGCCGTAGGCCTTCATCAGGTCGACGTAGAAGCTGATTGCGTCATGCCACGGCTTGGTGTCGATCTGCGGCTTCCAGCTCATGTCGAACCACTGGCCGCCGTTGGTGTTGACCATTGTCGTGAGGAGCGCCATGTTGTCGCCCCAGCCCGGCTTGCCGCGCAGGCAGATGCCGTAGACGCCGGCCTTCGGGTCGTGGATCTTGCCGGCCAGTTCCTTCACCTGTGTCCAGGTCGGCTGGTCGGGCATCTTGAAGCCCACCTTGTCGGCCAGGTCCTTGCGGTACATGAGCATCGAGCTCTCGCCGTAGAAGGGCGAGGCGTAAAGTTTGCCGTCCGCCGAGAGGCCGCTGCGCATCGCGGGCAGCAGGTCGTCGGCGTCATAGGCCGCGTCGGTCGCGATGGGCAGCAGCCAGCCCTTCTTGGCCCAGATCGGCGTCTCGTACATGCCGATCGTCATCACGTCGAACTGGCCGCCCTTGGTGGCGATGTCTGTCGTCACACGCTGGCGCAGCGTGCCTTCTTCCAGCGTGACCCACTTGAGCTTGATGTCCGGATGCGCCTGCTCGAAGAACTTGGTGAGCTTCTGCATCTCGATCATGTGGTCGTTGTTCACTGTCGCAATGACAAGTTCGGTCTCGGCGTGCGCGAAGCCTGCGCCTGCGATCGCGAGCACCAGGCCCGCCTTCAGAAAACGCTTCATGTTGTCTCCTTTGTTCGACGACAGGCGGTCGCCGTGTCCAAATTCTGGAGACTCTGGATTGCGGGTTTGGTACTTCTTCGGCCTCAGTCGATACTTAAATGCACCAGTTGATTGGTGACTTCCCTAGTTTGAGCAAGAAGGGATGTGCGAATCGATGGGCTTCGGTGCCGGTCAGGCGGCTTGCAGCGAAGGGGCGCGGTCGCCGAGACGGCTGCTCCATGCCGCGAGTGCCAATGCGCCGAGCGTGATGGCGGCGCCGGCCCAGGGGAGATCGGCCAATGGCGCGCCGGCGGCGAGCATGCCGCTGCCGATCCATGCGCCCGTTGCATTGCCGAGGTTGAAAGCGCCCTGGTTCAGCGTCGACGCCAGATTGGGCGCGGCGTTCGCGTGCTGGACGATCAACGTCTGCAGCAGCGGGACGAGCGCGAAGGACAGCGTGGTCCACACCAGCATCAGCATGACGGTCGATGATCTCATCGGCAATACGAAATGCAGGAGTGCCAGCACCACGGCGTTGAGGCCAAGCACCAGCAGCAACGAAGGCACGAGCCGCCGGTCGCCGAGGCGCCCGCCCACGGTGCTGCCGATCGTCAGCCCGACGCCCAACAGGAGCAGGATGGGCGCCACGGCCGCCTCCGAGAAACCGCTCACCTGCGTCAGCAGCGGTGCAATGTAGGTGAAGACGCAAAACAGGCTTGCCGATGTCAGCGCGCTCGTGGCGAGTGCCAGCAGGACCCGCCCGTCCGCCAGCACCGTGAATTCGCGCAGGATGTTGCCCTTCTGCATCTCGATGTGCCGAGGCAGCAACACGATCAGCGAAGCCACCGCGCTCATGGCGATCACGACAATGGCCGCGAAGGTCATTCGCCAGCCGTAGTGCTCGCCGATGATGCGGCCCAGCGGCACGCCCAGCACGTTGGCCAGCGTCAGGCCGGTGAACATGAGCGCGATGGCCTGGGACCGCTTGTTGGGCGCCACGAGCCCGGCCGCGACGACCGAGCCGATGCCGAAGAAAGTGCCGTGCGCGAGCGCGGTGATCACGCGGGCTGCCATCAGCAGTGCGTAGTTGGGGGCGAGCGCGCACAGGAGATTGCCCACGACGAAGAGCGAAGCCAGCGCAATGAGCGTCGCCTTGCGCGGCAGGCGCGCCGTCGCGACGGCAAAGACGGGTGCCCCGATGACGACACCCATCGCGTAGCCGGTGACGAGCAGGCCCGCTTGGGAAAGCGTCACGCCGAGATCGAGCGCCATGTCGGGCAACAGGCCCATGACGACGAATTCGCTGGTGCCGATCGCGAATGCTGCGGCAGCGAGCGCCAGCAGGGCAATGGGCATGCGCGACGAAGCGGCGGACGGCGTATCGGTGGGCTTGGTCATGAGATGGATAAGGGTTAACCCTGATTATCCCGGACCCCTGTGTCAAGTCGCCGGCAAAAAGGAATTCCGGCGGAACTCCGTGGCATAAAACAACAGTGCCACCACCGCGAATGCCGCACCCAGCAGGCTCAGGCCGTCCCATCCGTGGAAGGTGTAGATGGCCGCCGCCAAGCCCGAAGCCACCGCCGCGCACATGAAGATGAAGGTCAGGAAAAGCCCGTTCAGCCGCCCGCGCAATTCCGGCGCCAACACATAGAGGCTGCGCAGACTGAGTACGTTGCACAGCTGGACCGCACCGTCGAGCAGGACGCCCGCCGCAACCAGCCCTACCAGCGAGTGGAAATGCACCGAGACGGCGCCCAGGGTAAATGACAGGAGCGCCGCGCCGATCGCGATGCCGGTCGCCGGCCGTGAGAGGCCGCGGTCGGCCAGCCGGCCCGCCCAGGGTGCAGCGAGTGCGCCCGCCGCACCGGCCAATGCGAACAGCGCGATGCCGCCTTGGCCCATGTTGAATTCACGTGACAGCGCCAGCGGCACGGTGGTCCAGAACGCCTGGAAGCCGGCGAACATCATCCCCTGGTAGAAGGCCCGGCGGCGCAGCAGCGGCGTTCGCCAGACGATGCCCGGCAGCGAGGCCATCGTGCGCGCGTAGCCCATCGATGCGTGCGGGCGGCGCCGAGGCAGCGCGCGCCACATGACCACCGCCAGCGTGGCCATGAGCACAGCGGAAATCCCGAACACGGCGCGCCACCCGAAGGCTGCGGCGACCATGCTGGAGAAGGGACGCGCCAGCATGATGCCGGCCAGCAGTCCCGCCATGATGTTGCCCACGACCTTGCCGCGCGTTGCCTCCGGCACGAGGTGCGAGGCCAGCGGAACCAGAACCTGCGCAGCCACGGCGCAGGTTCCGACGAGAAACGACGCTGCGAGAAAGGTGGATGCCGACCCGGACAGGGTGATGCCGACCAGCCCGATGACAGCGCCGGCCATCGCGAAAGTGATCAGCCGACGGTTTTCGACCACGTCGGCCAGCGGCACCAGCAGAAGCAGTCCGGTGCCGTAGCCGAGTTGGGTCAGCGTCATGATCAGTCCGGCCAGCCCGGCGTGCAGTTGCAGTGTGGCGGCAATCGGCCCGATGAGCGGCTGCGCGAAGTAGATGTTGGCGACGCAGAGTCCGCATGCCACGGCGAACAGGATCGTCAGGCCGGTGGAAAGCCCGGTGGCTGCGGGCGCTTGGGTGTGAGGCAAGGGGAAGATCTCGCGGTGGGTTTAGGGGTTAACCCGAAAAGGCTTGGCACCTTAGCATTTCTCTCGTGGCCGTGCAGGCCGGCCGGCGTGGTGTCACCGCCCGACATACCGCGAACGGCGCATGGCCTGCCCGCCGGGAAGAGGCCAAACTGCCCGGTAACGGCCTTGCGCAAACCCCGGAAAGGAGCCCGCTGTGGCAAAGAACATCGTTTTTTGTGCCGACGGCACGTGGAACGGGCTCGGTCAGGGCGACGCCCAGGATCTCCAGGCCAGGGCGACCAACGTGCTGCGCCTCTTTGCGGCGCTGGCGGGGGACGTCACGCCGGATTCACTGCGAAAACAGGACGAGCAGGAAAAGGTCGCCGCAGGCCCGGACGCCAAGATCACGCAGATCGCGAAATACCTGCACGGCGTCGGCGATTCGCAGAACGCCATCCGGAAGATCCTCGGCGGCGTTTTCGGCGAGGGCTTCATCGAGCGCATTGTTCGCGGCTACACCTTCCTCTCCCGCAACTACGCGCCGGGCGATCGCATCTACCTCGCCGGCTTCAGCCGTGGCGCTTATACGGTCAGGGCGCTTGCCGGCATGGTCGCGAAGATGGGGTTGCTGCCGCAGGACGCGATGCAGGATGCCGGCGGCGACCATGACGCGGAGACCGCCTACAAGCTCGGCATCTTCGTCTGGAGCCGCTACCGCAAGGCCTTGGGAAAACAGAGCACCTTGCTCGGCTACCTCGAAGAGTTCAAGGCCGAGTCCATCGACCTGAGTCGGCTGGTGCAGGGTGTCGGCATGGAGGCTATCGGCGTCTGGGACACGGTGGGCGCCCTCGGCGTGCCGACCTACGGCCTGGACGATGCATCGAAAGTGGACATCTTCGAATTCGCGGACCGTGTGCTGTCGGCCAAGGTGAAGGCCGGCTTCCACGCGCTCGCGATCGACGAGCAGCGCGTCGACTTCGAGCCGACGCTGTGGGATGACAGGGACGGCATCCAGCAGCGGTGGTTCTGCGGCGCGCATGCCGACGTCGGCGGTGGCTATCCGACATGGGACCTGGCCACCTGCTCGCTCGACTGGATGATCTCGCACCTGCGCGATGCGGGCGTCGCCATCTCGCCGCAGTACAAGGTGACCGATGCCTTCGATTTCGGCCCGATCCATACGCCGTTCAAGGAGCCGCCTTTCGACCTGCGCCCGCACGCGCCGAGGCAGATCCCCAAGGACGCGCGATTTCATCCGAGCGTGCAGCTCTATCTCACGCAGTTCGCGGCTTATCAGCCGTCGTCCAGTCTGGGGCCGTGGCTCAACGGCCGGCAACTCGCCGCTGGGGTCGTGAAGATTTAGCGGCTATCCGTTGAAGCGCATCGCTTCGAACGGAATCGGTTGCGCGTTCCAACTGGTATTGCATCCCGAGCTCGCATACTCGAAATCAAATGCCACGTTCTGACTGGCGTCCAGGCCGACAAGGCGCGCATGCGTACCGTTGTCTGCGTCGGCATAGCTGATCAGCATCGCGTTGCCCTCGGGTGCCTGATAGGCACTGGAGCAGAAGCTGGAAAAGATGCTCTGGCCGTAGTCGAAGCGCCGTGCCTCGACCGCGCTGTGCTGGGTCGCATCGATCGAATAAGCCGACACGGCGCTGTAGGTTCGGGTCTCGCCGGACGGCGCTCCGGTGGGTTGATTGACCGAGCCCTCGCCGTCGTTGAACACTTGCAGCAATCCGTCATGGGTGATGGACACGGCGTGCTGTCCTATCGGATAGAGGCCGCCGGATGCAAGCGTCAGGCTCTTGGCAGCAAGCGACGGAAAGCTGTGCCAGTACTTCGTCGGGTCGCCCAGGATCCAGATCAAGCCGCCGCTGGTGTAGTCGATCTTCACGACAAAGTTTTCCCGACTGGAGATGATCAGCGTGTCGTCGCTCGGGTCATACGTTGCCGAATTCATGTGAAACCAGTCTGTGCCTGGCCGCACGAACGACGTCGGGTCGTCTCCCTGGCTCCGCATGAAGCCCGACAGGATGTTGGCCAAGTCCCATCGCATCAGCACGTTGCCGGTATCTCCGTCGAACTCGATCAGCGTGCTCTCGACGTCCGCCACTCCGTTGTGCGTGGCATCCGCCTCGGACAGCAGGCCGACCTTGCCTGGGTCGATGTTGTGATTGAAGTCGGTGAGATCGGACGCGTCGAGGGATGTCTCGTTCGTTGTGCCATCCAGTTCCAGGCGCTGGAGCCGAGTCGACGCGGCGTCGCCGATGACGAAGCGGTTGCCGACGAACAGCGATGTGAGCGAGATCATGTTCAGAGGCGCCACCCAGCGTATCTGGCCGTCGGTATCGAGCACCACTGGGCTGCCCAGACCGGACTTCATGTAGAAGTAGTCGAAGCCAAGCGAATCGTCAGCCGCGCGAGACTTCAGGATCGTCGGCCGGTCGTAGACGCCGTTCGGATCGGAGTAGGCGGGTGTGTCGATCTCGACGCGCAGCGCTTGCTCAACGCCGTCTGCCGGTTGAACGTCGATGTCGACCTCGTTCTGGTAGTTGGCATACAAGCCGAAGACCGGAACCGTGATGGTGTCGCCGCCGGTCGGGGCATACCCGCGCCGCTGCAGGTAGGCCATCGCATAGTTCACGTCGACGGGCTGTGACACGCTGCCCGGCTTGGGCTCGATGCGGTAGTGGACCATGGTCAAGGTTCCTGCGACGGGAAGATGCAGGTCCACGAACGCGATGAAGGGTGAAACCCCGGTGCGCACGGCGGCGACACTGGGCTGCGGCAAACCGGCCTCGACTGTCACGAAATTGTTGCCCCCACCACCACCGCCGCACCCGCCGAGCGCAAGTGCCGCCGCGGCGAACGGAATCAGCTTCGGACGCGAAGCGGTTATCAAGCGCGCAAGATGGGACACGATGCACCCTCCGCTACTTGTTGGTTCTTGTCAGGCGCGCCAATGATGCCGATGCATTTGTTAGCTGAAAATTAGCTCGCTGTCCGACGGGCACCTGCTGGCGCTGAGAAAATGGCGCTCTTGCGCCGTGGGAGTTCGACCGCCTCAGGCGAACGTAGAAAGCAAGAACCTTTTATGAATCAAGGAGTTATGTCGGCTTTGATCTCCGTGGCCCCGATGATGGATTGGACGGACCGCCACTGCCGTTTCTTCCATCGACTCCTCACGCGCCGCACGCTGCTCTACACAGAAATGGTGACGACCGGCGCGCTGATCCATGGTGACGTCCCGCGACACCTGCGCTTCAATGACGAAGAGCACCCTGCCGCGCTGCAACTCGGCGGCAGCGAGCCGGCCGATCTGGCCCATTGCGCGAAGCTGGGCGAGGAATGGGGTTACGACGAGATCAACATCAACTGCGGTTGCCCGAGCGAACGTGTACAGCGCGGCGCGTTCGGCGCTTGTCTGATGAACGAACCGGCGCTCGTGGCGGATTGCGTGAAGGCCATGGTGGATGTGGTCAATGTGCCCGTCACCGTCAAGCACCGTATCGGCATCGACAAGGTAGAAAGCTACGACTTCGTGCGCGACTTCGTTGGCAGGGTGAGCGAGGCAGGTTGCGAGACCTTCATCGTTCATGCGCGCAATGCCTGGCTCAAGGGCCTGTCGCCCAAGCAGAACCGCGAGGTGCCGCCGCTGCGCTATGAGCTGGTGCACCGCCTGAAGCACGACTTCCCGGCGCTGCGTTTCTCGATCAACGGCGGCTTCAACGACATCGCGCAAATGCAGGCGCACCTGCGGCTATTGGACGGCGTGATGGTCGGGCGCGAGGCTTATCACAACCCGTGGTGGCTGGCCGAGTGGGACGCGATCTTCTACGGCGAGCCGCCCTCGACGCTCACGCGCGAAGAGGTCGAGCTTCGGATGTGCGACTACATGGTGCGTGAGGCCGAGGCGCACGGCACGCCGTGGTCGAACATCGCGCGCCACATGCTCGGGCTGCGAAACGGCCTTCCGGGCGCCCGCCGCTGGCGGCAGGTCTGGAGCGACCATCGGCTCAAGACGCTGTCGCCCTACGAAGTGATGGCGCAGGCGCACGCACTGCAGCCGGACGGCGAGGAGCCCGCTCAGGCGCTGGCCGGCCTGCCTTCGTGAAAGCGCGTGAGGAAGGTGCGCGTCGCCGGCTGGGCCGGGTCGTCGATCACCTGGCGTGCCGGCCCGAATTCGACAATGACGCCGTCGCGCATGAACGCCACCTGATCGGCGACCTCCCGCGCAAAGGCCATTTCGTGGGTGACGAGCACCATGGTCATGCCTTCCTCGGCCAGCACCTTGATGACGCGCAACACCTCGCCGACCAGTTCGGGGTCGAGCGCGGACGTCACCTCGTCGAACAGCATCACCTGCGGCTCCATCGCCATCGCGCGTGCGATGGCGACGCGTTGCTTCTGCCCGCCTGACAGTTGGTCCGGCCACGCGTCAGCCTTGTCCTGGAGGCCGACCTTGCCAAGCAGCAGCCTTGCCTTGGCTTCGGCCTGCGCCTTGGGTTGCCTGAGCACGGTCACCGGTCCTTCCATGACATTGCCCAGCACGCTCATGTGCGGAAAGAGGTTGAAGTGCTGGAAGACCATCCCGGTGCGCGCGCGGAATGCGGCGAGCACCGCATCCTTGGGCAGGCGTGTCGCCGCGCCCTTGAACGCCATCGTCTGGTCGCCGACGCGCACCGTGCCTTCGTCGGGCGCGGCCAGCAGGTTCAGGCAGCGCAGGAGCGTCGATTTGCCTGAGCCCGAGGGCCCGATGAGCGCCACGACCTCGCCCTTGCCGACCGACAGTGACACGTCGCGCAGGACGCGGTTGTCGCCGAAGCTCTTGCCGAGATGGCTCACCTCGATCATGGGAGCATTCATGGAGGACGTGCGGGTCATGCTTGAGCAGTCTTCGAGAGGCGGGTTTCCGCACGCTTGACCAGGATCGTGGCCGGCAGCAGGACGATGAAATAAGCGAGCGCCACGACGGTGTAGGTCTCCAGCGGGCGATAGGTCTCGTGCGCGATGCTCTGGCCCTGGTAGAGCAGGTCGGGCAGCGCGAGCACCGAGAGCAAAGATGTGTTCTTGAGCTGCAGGATCGACTGATTGAGCAGCGGCGGCACCATGCGCCTGAAGGCCTGCGGCAGAACCACCCGGCGCATCACCTGGAAGCGGCGCATTCCGAGCGCGCGCGCGGCATCACTCTGCTCTGGATCGATTGAGATGATGCCGCCGCGAATGATCTCCGAGAAGAACGAACTGCCGTAGAGCGACAGCGCCAGAATGGCCGCGAGCGCGGCGGAAATCTGGATGCCCGTCAGCACAGGCAGCGCGTAGTAGAACCACACCAATTGCACCAGCACCGGCGTGCAGCGGAAGATTTCGACGTAGCCCCGCAGCGGCGCGCGCAGCCAGCCATGCCGCGACAGTCGGCCCATGGCGACCGCCAGCCCGATCAGCAGCCCGAGCAGCGTACAGATCACCGTGTAGGCGGCTGTATAGCCCAGGCCGATGAAGAGGAGCCGGCGAAAGCCCCAGAGAAATTCAAAGTCCCACTGGTACACGGCGGCCCTGGTGTCAGAAGCTGATTTCGGTTGGCACCTGATCGGGCTTCACGCCCGACAGTGTTTGCATGTTGGCCAGCACCACTTGCTTGACCTTGCCGCTCGCGCGCGTCTGGGCGATCCACTTGTTGACGTATTCGACCCACTGGCGGTCGGTTTCCTTGCGGAAGCCGAGGTTCGTCGTGGTTGCCTGCGTCGGCGTGGGCAGCACGATGTGGCCGATGGTCGGGTTCTTGCTCATGACCGTGAGCGCGAGCACCACCGCCAGCACTTGGCAGTCGGCGCGCCCGGTCTGCACCGCCAGCGTGGCGTCGGCGGCCTTTTCGAGCCGGATGATCTGCGCATTGGGCAGCGTCTTGGTCACCATCTGGTCGTGCGAGGAACCGATGTCCACTGCGACCTTCACGTCGGGCTTGTTCAGCTCTTCCCAGGTCTTGGGGTTGAAGTCCTTGCGCGCCACGAGCACGAAGGCGTTGTTGAAGAGCGGATCCGAAAAGTCGACCACCAGCGCGCGCTGGGGCGTCGGGTTGAGGCCGAAGAACACATCGATCTTGTTCGACTGGAGATCGAGCACCGAATTGCCCCACGTGGTCTCGTTGATGTCGAGCTTGGCGTTCAGGCTGCCTGCCAGGCTCTTCGCGAAGTCGATCATGAAGCCTTGCCATTCGCCCGTTGCCAGATCCTTGTGATAGTAAGGCGCCGCGCCGGCGACCGCGCCGATGCGCAGCACCTTCGTGCGGTGGATGCGCGCCCAGGCACTTTCGGTCTCCGCTTGCGCGAAGGCCTGGCTGGCCCAACTCGACGCGGCACCGGCTGCGGCGACGCTGGCAATGAATTGGCGACGGTTTGTCATCGGTTTGTTCTCCATCGGTTGAAAAAACGGGGTGCGCTGGGTCTACAAGGTCATGCCGCCGTCGACGTGCAGCACCTGTCCGGTGATGAACGCGGCTTCGGGGCTCAGCAAGAAGGCGATCGGCGCCGCGATGTCGTCGGGCGTGGCGAGCCGGCCAGCGGGSACGCGTGACARYGCCTGCTTCCATTGATCRGCGGTCAGGGCGCCGCTGTTCGGGCGRTCCTTTTGAACATAGCCCGGGGCKACSGCGTTGACGGTCACGCCGCGCGCGGCAACCTCGGCCGCGGCCGCTTTCACCAGCGCTTCGACGCCGGCCTTGGCCGCCGCGGTGGCGGGAAAACTGGAGGCGCCCAGTGTGAAACGATGCGCGACGAACGAACTGACGGCGACGAATCGCCCGTGCGAAGCCTGTTCGAGCAGCGGCAGGGATTTGCGCAGGAGGTGGGCGAGCGAAACGACCATGGTGCGCAGTGAGCGCTCGACGATCTCGTCGTCGAGTTGGGCCAGCGTGCGCCGGTCGGCGAAGCCCGCGTTGGCGACGACGCCGCGCAATCCGCCGAGCGCCTGTGCCGCGTCGAGCAGCGCATCGACCGTGCGTGCGTCGGCCATGTCGCCGGTCACCACCGTGCTGCGCACAGCGCCGCATTCGCGCGCCACTGCCGCTGCGGCTTCGCGCTGGCTGCCGGTGTGGATCACGAGATCGATCCCCTGTGCCGCCAGGCGCCTGCATGTCGCCGCGCCGATGCCCGAACCCGCGCCGGTCACGACCACACTACTCATTCACGATGCTTTCTCTTCGGATCGCCGGAGCGGCGCCGCTTGCGTTTATCGAAGCAAGTATTGTGCAAGCAAATGATGCTGCCGGGCCGCGTCACCGAGCGCGGCAGGCGCACTCAGTTCGCTGCTTCGAGTCCGTTGCTGAAGTGCTCTTGCATCCGGGCCATGGCGATGGCTGGATTGCGTCCCTTGAGCGCCGCCATGATGGCCCGATGCTCATTCAGCGATTCCGCGATGCGCCCGGACTTCAGCAGCGAGTTGTGCCGATTGAGCTTCATCACCTTGCGCAGGTCGGCCACCATCTGGTCGCGCCAGCGGTTGTCGGCGATGGCGAGCAGCCGCATGTGAAAGCGCTCGTTGACCGCGAAGAAGTTCTGGCGGTTCACGTTGCCCGGCGCGGCGGCCGCTTCGAGTTCGGCATGCAGCGCTTCGAGGTCGGCCAGTTCGGCGTTGGAGGCGCGTTCGGCGACCACGCCGGCGGCGTCGCTCTCCAGCAGGCTGAGCAGGTGATAGACGTCCGCCAGGTCCTTGTCGGAAACCTCGGTCACGTAGGCACCGCGCCGGACCTTCATGGTGACCAGCCCCTCGGCCGCCAGCACCTTGAGCGCCTCGCGCAGCGGCGTGCGGCTGATGCCGTATTCATCGGCCAGCTTCAATTCGTCGATCCAGCTACCGGGTTCGAGTTCGCGGTTGAAGATGCGTTGGCGAAGCAGTTCCGCCACTTCTTCGTAGAGCGCGCGAGGAGTGAGGGTGAGGGCAGACATGGGGGGAATGTACCGCAAGTCAGATTGTTTGAATTAATAATTACAGATAGGGTAAACTCCCGCACCGATCCGTGCCGCACCTGTGCGGACTTCCCCGAATTCGCACGACCTTTCAAAGCCTCGCCCATGAGCAAACTCGAACCTCAATTTTCCAACGCCACCCTCGAAGCCTGGGCCAAGGCCGCCGCCAAATCCGCTCCTGGCGGCGATGTCAATGCTTTGAACTGGATCACGCCGGACGGCATCGCCGTCAAGCCGCTCTACACGTCCGCCGACCTGCAGGGCCTGAAATACACCGACACGCTGCCGGGTTTCGAGCCCTATCTGCGCGGACCGCAAGCCACGATGTACGCGGTGCGTCCCTGGACCATCCGCCAGTATGCGGGCTTCTCGACGGCAGAAGAGTCGAACGCCTTCTATCGCAAGGCGCTGGCTGCCGGTGGCCAGGGCGTGAGCGTCGCGTTCGACCTCGCGACGCACCGCGGCTACGACAGCGATCACCCGCGCGTGACCGGGGACGTCGGCAAGGCCGGCGTGGCCATCGATTCGGTCGAGGACATGAAGATCCTCTTCGACCAGATTCCCCTCGACAAGGTCAGCGTCTCGATGACGATGAACGGCGCCGTGCTGCCGGTGCTCGCCGGCTACGTGGTGGCGGCGGAAGAGCAGGGCGTCTCGCAGGACAAGCTCAGCGGAACCATCCAGAACGACATCCTCAAGGAGTTCATGGTCCGCAACACCTACATCTTTCCGCCGCAGCCGTCGATGCGGATCATCGGCGACATCATCGAGTACACGGCCAGGAACATGCCGAAGTTCAACTCGATCTCGATCAGCGGCTATCACATGCAGGAAGCCGGTGCGAACCAGGCGCTGGAGTTGGCCTTCACGCTGGCGGACGGCAAGGAGTACGTCAAGACCGCGCTCGCCAAGGGCCTGGACGTCGACGACTTCGCGGGCCGGCTGAGCTTCTTCTGGGCCATCGGCATGAACTTCTACCTGGAAGTCGCCAAGATGCGCGCCGCCCGCCTGCTCTGGTGCCGGATCATGAAGGAGTTCAACCCCAAGAACCCCAAGAGCCTGATGCTGCGCACGCACTGCCAGACCTCGGGCTGGTCGCTGACCGAGCAGGACCCCTACAACAACGTGGTGCGCACCACCATCGAAGCCATGGCCGCGGTGTTCGGCGGCACGCAGAGCCTGCACACCAATGCGCTCGACGAAGCCATCGCGCTGCCCACCGAATTCAGCGCCCGCATCGCGCGCAACACGCAGCTCATCATCCAGGAAGAGACCCACATCACGAACGTGATCGACCCTTGGGCCGGCAGCTACATGATGGAAAAGCTCACGCAGGACATGGCCGATGCTGCCTGGACCATCATCGAAGAAGTCGAGGCAATGGGCGGCATGACCAAGGCGGTCGACAGCGGCTGGGCCAAGCTCAAGATCGAGGCCGCCGCCGCCGACAAGCAGGCGCGCATCGATTCGGGCAAGGATGTGATCGTGGGCGTCAACAAGTACAAGCTCAAGAACGAGGACACGCACGACATCCTGCAGATCGACAACGTCAAGGTGCGTGACGGTCAGATCGCCAAGCTCAATGCCATCCGCGAGAAGCGCGACAGCGCCGCCGTGCAGGCTGCGCTCGACGCGCTGACCGCGGCCGCCGAGAGCGGCGAGGGCAACCTGCTCGAACTGAGCATCAAGGCCGTGCGCCTGCGTGCCACCGTCGGCGAGATCAGCGATGCGCTCGAGAAGGTCTACGGCCGCCATCGCGCCGATACGCAGAAGGTGACGGGCGTCTACGCCGCTGCCTACGACTCCGCCGAAGGCTGGGAAGCACTCCAGAACGAGATCGCGGCCTTTGCCGAAGAGCAGGGCCGGCGTCCGCGCGTGATGATCTCCAAGGTGGGCCAGGACGGACACGATCGCGGCGCGAAGGTTGTTGCCACCGCGTTCGCCGACCTCGGCTTCGACGTCGACATGGGACCGCTGTTCCAGACGCCCGAAGAATGCGCGCGGCAGGCGATCGAGAACGATGTGCACGCGGTCGGCGTGAGCACGCTCGCCGCGGGTCACAAGACGCTGGTGCCGGCGATCATCGAGGAACTGAAGAAGCAGGGCGCTGACGACATCATCGTCTTCGTGGGTGGCGTGATCCCGCGCCAGGACTACGAGTTTCTCTACGACGCCGGCGTGAAGGGCATCTACGGCCCGGGCACCCCGATTCCTGCCAGCGCGAAAGACGTGCTCGAGCAAATTCGCGCGGCGGTTGCGGTCTGATGAGCCCCCACGCTCACTTCGTTCGCTGCCCCCCGAGGGGGCGCTCCGCGCCCTTCGGGCGGCCGGGCGGGCGCTGACATGCCGGTTCGAACACGGGTCACGGCCGAGTCGTTGGTGACGTCGGACGGTCCTTCGCAGCGGCGCGCGATTGCCAAGGCAATCACGCTGCTCGAATCGACCCGCGATGACCATCGCGCGCAGGCCGATGAACTTCTGACCGCGCTGCTGCCGCACACAGGCAAGTCCTTCCGGCTCGGCATCTCGGGCGTGCCCGGCGTGGGCAAGTCGACCTTCATCGAGACGCTGGGCCTGTTCCTGATCGAGCGCGGCCATCGCGTCGCGGTGCTCACGATCGATCCTTCATCCACCGTGTCCGGCGGCTCCATCCTGGGTGACAAGACGCGGATGGAAAAGCTCTCGGTGCACGAGCGCGCCTACATCCGCCCGAGCCCTTCGTCGGGCACGCTGGGTGGCGTCGCCGAGAAGACGCGCGAGGCGATGCTGGTGTGCGAGGCCGCCGGCTACGACATCGTGATCGTCGAGACAGTGGGCGTGGGCCAGAGCGAGACGGCGGTCTCGGGCATGACCGACATGTTCGTGCTGCTGCAGTTGCCGAACGCCGGTGACGACCTGCAGGCGATCAAGAAGGGCGTGATGGAGCTCGCTGACCTGGTCGTCATCAACAAGGCCGATATCGACAAGGACGCCGCAACGCGTGCGCAGGCGCAAATCACTTCGGCGCTGCGGCTCTTTGGCCACCACGGCAATCCGGCGCATGCGCACATCGTTCATGCGGCGCACGCCGAGCCGGGATCGCCGGAGTCGGAAGTTCGCCTCTGGTTGCCCAAGGTGATCCAGCTCAGTGCGCTGGCCGGAACGGGCATCGATGCCTTCTGGGATTCGGTGCTGCAGTTCAAGGCGCTGCAGACCGCCAATGGCAGGCTTTCGACGCGCCGCGAAAAGCAGGCGCTCGCATGGATGTGGGAGCGCATCGAAGCGGGCCTGAAGCATGCGTTTCGCCACCATCCAGGGGTGCGCGAACTGCTTCCACAGGCCGTGGCCCAGGTCGCGGCCGGGACGCTCCCTGCATCGACCGCCGCACGAAATCTTCTCGCCGCGCAAGCGGGGCAGGCGTAGCCTGCCGAACCCATACACCCAACAAGATCAACCTCCAATAGAACATCATGAAAGAAATACTCGAACACCTTGAAAAGCGCCGCGAACAGGCACGCTTCGGCGGCGGGCAGAAGCGCATCGATGCCCAGCATGCCAAGGGCAAGCTCACCGCGCGCGAACGCATCGAACTCCTGCTCGACGACAACACCTTCGAAGAATGGGACATGTTCGTCGAACACCGGTCGAGCGACTTCGGCATGGCCGACACCAAGATCCCGGGCGACGGCGTCGTCACCGGCTACGGCATGATCAACGGCCGCCTGGTCTTCGTCTTCAGCCAGGACTTCACCGTCTTCGGCGGCGCGCTCAGCGAAGCCCATGCCGAGAAGATCTGCAAGGTGATGGACCAGGCCATGAAGGTCGGCGCGCCGGTCATCGGCCTCAACGATTCGGGCGGCGCGCGCATCCAGGAAGGCGTGGCTTCGCTCGGCGGCTATGCCGAAGTGTTCCAGCGCAACGTGATGGCTTCCGGCGTCGTGCCGCAGATCAGCATGATCATGGGCCCTTGCGCCGGCGGTGCGGTGTATTCGCCGGCCATGACCGACTTCATCTTCATGGTGAAGGACAGCTCATACATGTTTGTCACCGGCCCCGAGGTGGTGAAGACGGTCACGCACGAAGACGTGACGGCCGAGGAACTGGGCGGCGCTTCCACGCATACCAGCAAGAGCGGAGTGGCCGACATGGCCTTCGAGAACGACATCGAGGCGCTGATGATGCTTCGCCGGCTCTACAACTACCTGCCGCTCAACAATCGCGAGAAGCCGCCGGTGCGCCCGAGCGGTGATCCGGCCGAGCGCGCCGACCTCTCGCTCGACACGCTGGTCCCCGACAACCCGAACAAGCCCTACGACATGAAGGAGCTGATTGCGAAGGTGGTCGACGACGGCGACTTCTTCGAGCTGCAGCCCGACTACGCGAAGAACATCGTGATCGGCTTCGCCCGCATGGAGGGGCAGAGCGTTGGTATCGTCGCCAACCAGCCCCTGGTGCTGGCGGGTTGCCTGGATATCAAGTCGTCGATCAAGGCGGCGCGCTTCGTGCGCTTCTGCGATGCGTTCAACATTCCGGTCGTGACCTTCGTCGATGTGCCCGGGTTCATGCCCGGCACCAGCCAGGAGTACGGCGGCATCATCAAGCACGGCGCCAAGCTGCTCTACGCCTACGCCGAGTGCACGGTGCCGAAGATCACCGTCATCACGCGCAAGGCCTACGGCGGTGCCTATGACGTGATGGCGTCGAAGCACTTGCGCGGCGACGTCAATCTCGCATGGCCGCGCGCAGAGATCGCGGTGATGGGCGCCAAGGGCGCGGTGGAAATCATCTTCCGCGAGGACAAGAATGACCCCGAGAAGCTCGCGGCGCGCGAGGCCGAATACAAGGCGCGCTTTGCCAATCCGTACGTCGCCAGCACGCGCGGCTATATCGACGATGTGATCCTGCCCAGCGAGACGCGCAAGCGCATCTGCCGCAGCCTCGTGATGCTTCGTGAGAAGAAACTCGACAACCCGTGGCGCAAGCACGGCAACATCCCCCTCTGAGTCCGGGAGAAAAGAACATGTTCAAGAAGATCCTGATCGCCAACCGCGGCGAAATCGCATGCCGCGTCATCAAGACGGCCAAGAAGATGGGCATCCTCACGGTTGCCGTCTATTCCGACGCCGACAAGGAAGCTCGCCACGTCGAACTGGCCGACGAAGCCGTGTACATCGGCGCATCGCCGAGCCGCGAGAGCTACCTGCAGGCCGACCGCATCATCGCGGCGTGCAAGCAGACCGGCGCCGAAGCGGTGCACCCCGGCTACGGCTTCCTCTCGGAGAACGAAGCCTTCGCCAAGAAGGTGGAGGACGAGGGCATCGCCTTCATCGGCCCCAAGCACTATTCGATCGCCGCCATGGGCGACAAGATCGCGTCGAAGAAGCTCGCAAACGAGGCCAAGGTCAACACCATTCCAGGCTGGAACGATGCCATCGACACGGCAGAGCGTGCCGTCGAGATCGCCAAGGACATCGGCTACCCGGTGATGATCAAGGCCTCGGCCGGGGGGGGCGGCAAGGGCCTGCGCGTGGCCTACAACGACAAGGACGCGTTCGAAGGCTTCACCTCGTGCCGCAACGAGGCGCGCAACAGCTTCGGCGACGACCGCGTGTTCATCGAGAAGTTTGTCGAAGAGCCGCGCCACATCGAGATCCAGGTTCTCGGCGATTCGCACGGCAACGTGATCTACCTGAACGAGCGCGAATGTTCCATCCAGCGCCGGCACCAGAAGGTGATCGAGGAAGCACCGTCGCCCTTCATCAGCGAAGCGACTCGCAAGGCCATGGGCGAGCAGGCCGTGGCGTTGGCCAAGGCAGTGAAGTACCAGAGCGCGGGAACGGTCGAGTTCGTGGTCGGCAAGGACCAGAGCTTCTATTTCCTGGAGATGAACACACGCCTGCAGGTGGAGCATCCGGTGACCGAAGCCATCACCGGTCTCGATCTGGTGGAACTGATGATCCGCGTCGCCGCCGGCGAGAAGCTGCCGCTGGCGCAAAAGGACGTGAAGCGCGAGGGCTGGGCCATCGAATGCCGCATCAATGCGGAAGACCCGTTCCGCAACTTCTTGCCGTCGACCGGCCGCCTCGTGCGCTTCCAGCCGCCGAAGGAGACCATGTTCTCCGCGGACACCGAGCATCTGTATGGCGTGCGAGTCGACACTGGCGTGTACGACGGCGGCGAGATCCCGATGTTCTACGACTCGATGATCGCCAAGCTGATCGTCCATGGGCGTGATCGCGCGCACGCCATCGCCCTGATGCGTGAGGCACTCAACGGATTCGTGATTCGGGGCATCAGCAGCAACATTCCTTTCCAGGCGGCGCTGCTGGCTCATCCGAAGTTCGTCGCGGGCGACTTCAACACGGGCTTCATCGCCGAGCACTACGGCAAGGGCTTTCATGCGGAGGACGTGCCGCATGACGATCCCGACTTTCTCGTGGCGCTCGCGGCCTACATGAACCGACGCTATCGTGCCCGTGCATCGGGCATCAGCGGCCAGCTCGAAGGCCACGGCGTCAAGGTCGGCGAGCAATTCGTGGTGGTCGTGCTCGACGACAACGGCCAGCACGTGCACAAGCCGGTGTCAGTCACCGACTTTCACGGGCAGACGGGGTCGAGCGCCGTTGCGGTGGGTGGCAACAGCTACAAAATCGACAGCAGGTCCGCCCTGGGCAGCGTCCGTGTCGAAGGGACGGTGAATGGTCGTGCCTTCACCGCTCAGGTCGAGCGCGGGGCCGGCAAGAATCCGCTTTCGCAGCGTGTCTCGCACAACGGCACGCAGATCGAGGCGATGGTTTTGTCGCCACTCGGCGCCCGGCTGTTGAAGCTCATGCCCTACAAGGCGCCGCCGGACCTGAGCAAGTTCCTCATGTCGCCGATGCCCGGCCTGCTGGTCGAGGTGGCGGTGCAGCCCGGTCAGCGCGTCCAGGCGGGCGAGAAGCTGGCGGTGATCGAAGCAATGAAGATGGAGAACGTGCTGTTCGCGACACAGGACGGCGTGGTCGGCAACATCGCGGCCGCCAAGGGCGAATCGTTGTCGGTCGATCAGGTGATCATGGAGTTCGCGTGATGAGCCGCCCATTCAAGGTGCTGGGCATCCAGCAGATCGCCATCGGCGGCGCCGACAAGACACGGCTGCAGAAGCTGTGGGTCGAGATGCTGGGCCTCGAAGTCACGGGCATGTTCAAGAGCGAGCGCGAGAACGTCGACGAAGACATCTGTGCGATCGGCAGCGGGCCGTTCAAGGTCGAGGTCGATCTCATGCAACCGCTGGACCCCGAGAAGAAGCCCGCGGTCCACGCGACGCCGCTGAATCATGTGGGCCTGTGGATCGATGATCTGCCCAAGGCGGTCGAATGGCTGGCTGCGCGGGGCGTTCGCTTTGCGCCGGGCGGCATCCGTGCGGGCGCATCTGGCTTCGACATCTGCTTCCTCCACCCCAAAGCCAACGACGAGTTCCCGATTTCGGGCGAGGGCGTCCTGATCGAACTCGTGCAGGCACCGCCCGAGGTCGTCAGCGCCTTCTCGGCCCTGGCCGCCCGCTGATATCGCGCTCCCTCGCGGCCGGCGCAGCCAGGCCCGTTGGTGAAACGCCGCGGAACCGGCTCTGCCGGGCCGCTGGTGCTGCCCCCGGCAGGGGGTGGGCGGCTACACGAAGTGAGCCAACCTGGGGGCGAGCCTACTTCCTGCGCCAGATCGCGAGCGTCCCGGCGAGCAGCCACAAACCCACGGCGCAGCCTCGATTGAGCGTGCGCAGGCTGCGCTGCGAAAGCCAGCGCACGGCCTGCGTTCCGGCCGTGGCGTAGCCCAGCATCACGCAGGTGTCGAGGCAGACGAAGATGGCGCCAAGCAAGAGGTATTGCGGTCCTTGTGCCTGGGTCGTGTCGACGAATTGGGGCAGAAAGGCGGCAAAGAACAACAGGGACTTCGGGTTGGACAGCGCCACCGCGAGGCTGCGCAGCATCGCGAGCCGGCCGCGCAGCGGTTTGGCCGCTGACGCTGCAAGTTCGTTCGCAATGTCGGGTGCCGGAGCGCGCCAGAGCTTGATGCCGAGCCAGACCAGGTAGGCGACGCCCCCGATACGGATCGCGTTGAAAAGCCACTCGGAAGCTGCAAGCAGCGAGCCCAGGCCCAGCGCGACGGTGGTGATCACGATGGTGCTGCCCAGCGAAGCGCCGGCGACGCCCCATCCCGCTGCGCGCATGCCGCCTCCGATGCCGTTGGACAGCGCAAGCAGCATGGTCGGACCGGGCGTGATCGCGAGCGCGATCGAGGCGAACGTGAAGAGGAGGAGAGTGTGGGTGTTCATGACTTCCCGCTGCCGGTTTTGGATGCGCTCGCCGCACGAGCGCGCGCCAGGGCTGCTTCGATGATGGCCCGTTTGCGGTCCGTTGGG
This sequence comes from Variovorax sp. 10L426, assembly GCF_056395305.1. NCBI lineage: Bacteria > Pseudomonadati > Pseudomonadota > Betaproteobacteria > Burkholderiales > Comamonadaceae > Variovorax > Variovorax sp. 10L426. The sequence continues at coordinate 324,490 of NZ_JBFTJF010000004.1, forward strand.
GGCGTCGCGTCAGCCGTAGCCACCGGCGCCGACGCGGTGACGGGGGCCTGCTTGCTGCTCCGCAACTTATGCGCCTCATAGCGCTGGCGTGCGTGATCGGCCTGCTCTTGCGACCACGCGTGCCAACCGCTTCGGCCGGGCGTGGCTACCTCGAGTGAAATGCAATCGACCGGGCAGACTGGAATGCAGAGTTCGCATCCTGTGCAATGGACTTCGATCACCGTGTGCATGCGCTTGTGAATGCCGACGATCGCGTCTGTCGGACAAGCATCCAGGCACAGCGTGCAGCCTATGCACCATGCCTCGTCGATCACCGCCATTGCGCGGGGCCCCTCGACACCGAACCGTGGATCGATGCCCCGCGCCGGATGGCCCGTGAGTCGGGATAGCCGCGCAACGCCCTCGGCACCGCCAGGGGGACATTGGTCGATCCCTGCCTCGCCGTCTTCGATGGCCCGTGCGTAGCCCGCGCAATCTGGATAGCCGCAGCGCGTGCACTGCGTTTGCGGCAGCGCCTCGAGAAGGCGCACGGCCAGACCGCTCACGGCATCACGACGACTTGCGCTTCGCTGTGCGTGACCGGGGTGCGGGCGCAGTCTTGCGCGCCGCTGCCGATGTCGCGCGCTTTTTGGGCGCGGAGGGCTTGGTGACGGCATCTTCCTGGGCCAGCACCACGTGCGATGCGCGCGTCTGCGGCTCGTCGTGCGCCGCGATGAACGTCTTGACCTCGGGGTAGACCCGCTCTCGCCAACGGCGTCCGCTGAAGATGCCGTAGTGCCCGGCACCCTTGACTTCGAGATGCTTCTGCTCGTCGGCAGAAATCCCCGTACACAGATCGTGTGCTGCGCGGGTTTGGCCCGCACCCGAGATGTCGTCGAGTTCGCCCTCGACCGTCAACAGGCCCGTCGAATGGATGTCCTGCGGACGCACGGGCTCCCGCTCGCCTTCGAGGTTCTTCACCTCCCACGTGCCGTTGACAAGGTCAAAGTCCTGGAAGACGGTCCGGATGGTCTCGAGGTAGTAGTCCGCATCCATGTCGAGGACGGCGTTGTACTCGTCGTAGAAAGTGCGATGCGCATCGGCACTCGCGTCGTCACCCTTGATCAGGTTCTTGAAGTAGTCGTAGTGACTGCTCGCGTGGCGGTCGGGGTTCATCGCAACGAAGCCCGTGTGCTGCAGGAATCCTGGGTACACGCGACGCCCGGCGCCCGGAAAGCCGTCCGGCACGCGGTAGATCACGTTGTTCTCGAACCACTCGAAGCTCTTGTTCATCGCCAGGTTGTTCACGGCCGTCGGTGACTTGCGGGCGTCGATCGGGCCACCCATCATGGTCATCGACAGCGGTGCCCTTTCCCCGCGGCTCGTCATCAGGGACACCGCCGCAAGCACCGGCACCGTGGGCTGGCAAACGCTGATCACGTGGCAATTGCCGTACTCGGTCTGCAGATAGCGGATGAAGTCTTCGACGTAGTTGATGTAGTCGTCGAGGTGGAATTCGCCTTCGGACAGCGGCACCAGGCGCGCGTTGACCCAGTCGGTGATGTAGACCTTGTGGTCCTGCAACATGGTGCGCACGGTATCGCGCAGCAGCGTTGCGTAGTGGCCCGACAGCGGCGCCACGATCAGGACCACCGGCTGGCTCTTGAGGGTCTGGAGGATCTTCGGTTCGTCAGTGAAGCGCTTGAAGCGGCGCAAATGGCAAAAAGGCTTCTCGACTTCGATGCTCTCGTGGATCACGACGTCACGGCCCTCGACCTTGACCGTCTTGATTCCGAATTCCGGCTTTTCGTAATCCTTGCCCAATCGGTAGAGCAGGTCGTAACCGGCGGCCATCCGTTGAGCGATGGGTGTCTGGCCAAAGACGGCGCCTTGCCCATAGAGTTTGGAGGCGGCTTGCGCGAAGTCCGCGAACGGCTCCATCAGGGAGCGTTGCGCTTCATACAGTTGGTAGAGCATCGGGAGGCCCGGTTAGTTATTGCAGTGCAATATATCAGTTGCACCTTTCTGTAAATAGAGTGTGTGTTCAACTTGACAAGGGTGCGCGTGACATTCAGATCACTGCGTGCACCTATTTTTTGGCGGCGCAGTCGACCCTGTTCAGCCCGCGATGAGGGGGCGGCGCCACGAACGTGCGCCGCCGTTCAGGTTCAGAGGACCTTGGCGATGCTCTGGCAGACGTAGTCGATGTTCTTGCTGTTCAGCGCCGCCACGCACATGCGGCCGGTGTCGGTGCCGTAGACGCCGAATTCCTCGCGCAGGCGCACCATCTGGTCCTTGGTCAGCCCGGAGTAGCTGAACATGCCGATCTGCGAGGTGATGAAGCTCATGTCCTGCTTCACGCCGGCGGCCTTGAGCCCGTCGACCAACTTTTGGCGCATGGCCTTGATACGCACGCGCATCTCTGCGAGTTCGTTTTCCCAGACTGCACGTCGCGCAGGGTCGTTGAGCACCGCGGCCACCACCGCACCGCCGTGGATCGGCGGGTTGCTGTAGTTGGTGCGGATCGCGACCTTGAGCTGCGAGAGGACTCGGGCGGCTTCATCCTTGTTTTGGCACAGGACGGAGAGGGCGCCGACGCGCTCGCCGTACAGGCTGAAGCTTTTCGAAAAGGAGGTCGAAACGAAGAAAGTCAGACCCGCTTCCACGAACTTGCCGATCACGGCGCCGTCTTCTGCGATGCCATTGCCGAAGCCTTGGTAGGCCATGTCGAGAAAGGGCGTCAGGTTGCCGGCCTTGACCGCGGCGATGACCTGATCCCACTGTGCGGCAGTGATGTCGTAGCCGGTCGGGTTGTGGCAGCAGGCATGCAGGACAACGATGGTGCCGGATGGGGCCGCCTTCAGCGCAGCGAGCATGCCTTCGAAGTTGATGCCGCGCTTGGCGGCGTCGTAGTAGGGGTACGTTTCGACTTCGAATCCGGCGTTGGTGAACAGGGCGCGATGGTTTTCCCAACTCGGATCGCTGATCAGCACCTTGGCCTGGGGACTGAGCTTCTTGAGGAAGTCCGCGCCGACCTTGAGCCCGCCCGTGCCGCCGATGGCCTGGATGGTGGCGACGCGGCCGGATTTCACCGGTTCGCTGTCTGCGCCGAACACGAGACCCTTGACTGCGTTGTCGTAGGCGACGATGCCGTCGATCGGCAGATAGCCGCGCGCGCTGGGCGCCTTCATCATGTCTTCTTCCGCAGCCTGCACGCATTTCAGCAGGGGCAGCTTGCCGTTGTCGTCGTAGTACACGCCCACGCCGAGGTTGACTTTTTGCGGATTGCTGTCGGCGGCGTAGTGCTCGTTGAGGCCCAGGATCGGGTCGCGTGGCGCCATCTCGACGGCGGTGAACATAGACATGGGAGAAATCCTTTTGGGGGGTGGTCGATTCGCGTGAACCCCGGAGCTGCGTTACGCTTTCCGGTTCGCTTGAATTTTACCGGCCGCGGCCGCATCTCTCCCGAGTCCACGCCATGCCAGAAACGTCCGAAGTCATTCCTGAGTCGCAACACGCCGATCCGGTGGGTCCCGCCAAGGAGGGCGAATTCATCAGGTTCCCCGGTTCTCCGTTCGAGCTCTACCAGCCCTATCCGCCGGCGGGTGACCAGCCCACTGCGATCGCCGGCCTTGTCGAAGGTGTCCAGGATGGCGAGGTGTATCAGACGCTGCTGGGCGTCACCGGCTCCGGCAAGACCTTCACCATGGCCAACGTGATCGCCCGCCTGGGTCGGCCGGCGATCGTGTTTGCACCCAACAAGACGCTGGCGGCGCAGTTGTATAGCGAGTTCCGGGAGTTCTTTCCGAAGAATGCCGTCGAGTACTTCGTCAGCTACTACGACTATTACCAGCCTGAGGCCTACGTTCCTCAGCGTGACCTGTTCATCGAGAAGGACAGTTCGATCAACGAGCACATCGAGCAGATGCGGCTGTCGGCCACAAAAAGCGTGCTGGAACGGCGCGACACGGTGATCGTGGCGACGGTGAGCGCCATCTACGGCATCGGCACCCCCGAGGACTACACGCAGATGCGCTTCATCATGCGAACGGGCGACAAGATCGGCCAACGCGACGTGATCGGGCGGCTCATTCGTATGCAATACACGCGAAACGAGCAGGATTTTTCGCGCGGCACCTTCCGCGTGCGCGGCGACACGATCGACGTCTTTCCGGCAGAGCACAGCGAGTTGGCGATCCGCATCGAGCTGTTCGATGACGAGATCGAGTCTCTGCAATTGTTCGATCCGCTCACGGGCCGCATTCGGCAGAAGATTCCGCGCTTCACCGTCTACCCCTCGAGCCACTACGTCACGCCGCGCGACAAGGTGTTGAATGCGGTGGAAACCATCAAGTTGGAACTCGACGAACGGCTGAAGTTTTTCCTGGCCGAGGGCAAGCTGGTCGAGGCGCAGCGAATCGAGCAGCGCACGCGTTTCGATCTCGAAATGTTGGCCGAGATCGGGCACTGCAAGGGCATCGAAAACTACACCCGCCATCTGTCAGGTGCTGCGCCGGGGGAACCGCCAGCCACGCTGACCGACTATCTTCCGAAGGATGCCCTGATGTTCCTCGACGAGAGCCACCAGATGATCGGGCAGCTCGGCGGCATGTACAACGGTGACCGGGCGCGCAAGACGACGCTCGTCGAATACGGCTTCCGGCTGCCCTCGGCACTCGACAACCGGCCGCTGAAGTTCGAGGAATTCGAAACCCGCATGCGTCAGTGCATCTTCGTGTCCGCCACGCCGGCGCAATACGAAAAGGACAACGCCGGCAATGTGGTGGAGCAATTGGTGCGTCCGACAGGCTTGATCGACCCCGAGGTCGAAGTCCGTCCGGCCACGCACCAGGTGGATGATGTGTTGCAGGAAATCCGTCTGCGGGTGGACAAGAACGAGCGGGTGCTGATCACGACCTTGACCAAGCGAATGGCCGAACAGCTGACCGACTACCTGGGCGATAACGGCGTCAAGGTGCGTTACCTGCACAGCGATGTGGATACCGTCGAGCGCGTCGAGATCCTTCGCGACCTCCGCCTCGGGACGTTCGACGTGCTGGTCGGCATCAACCTCCTCAGGGAAGGGCTGGATATTCCCGAGGTGTCGTTGGTCGCGATTCTCGATGCTGACAAGGAAGGCTTCTTGCGTGCCGAGCGCTCGCTGATCCAGACCATCGGCCGCGCGGCTCGAAACCTCCATGGCAAGGCGATTCTTTATGGCGATCGCGTCACCGATTCGATGAAGAAAGCCATCGACGAGACGGAGCGTCGACGCGCCCGCCAGATCGCCCATAACGAGGCGAACGGCATCACGCCGCGAAGTATCGTCAAACAGGTTCGGGACCTGATTGACGGGGTGTATAGCGAAAAATCCGGGAAGGAAGCCGCAAAGCGTGACCTTGAGCGTGCAAAGGTGGAGGACATGTCCGAAAAGGACATCGCGCGCGAGATCAAGCGGCTTGAAAAGACCATGCTTGAACACGCGCGCAATCTCGAATTCGAGAAGGCTGCACGTGTCCGGGATCAGCTGGCGTTGCTGCGCGAGCAAGCGTTTGGAGCCTCGGGGCACGACAATATTGCGGTTCCGTCGTCAGGCGACGCGACCGCCTGAGTCGCCGCAGGACTGCAATCGGGTTTACCCCAGCAGTCCGAAGGGCCTTCTGCTATACTTGAGCAAAACACTCAACAACAAAGAAACTTCGCGATGAAGGGCCGACTCCCAATAACTGGTTCACCAGTGAAGCAGGGGTCGGGCAGGGCGGAGACGACGTCACCCAGGCCTCGGCCAAGGTGTCATTTCAACGGTAAGCACTAAGGAGCTTGCGATGCGTCTCACTACCAAAGGCCGCTTTGCGGTTACAGCCATGATCGATCTGGCGCTGCGCCAGAACACCGGTCCGGTCACGCTGGCCGCAATCAGCCAGCGGCAGCAGATTTCGTTGTCGTATCTCGAACAACTCTTCGGCAAGCTGCGTCGCCACGAACTGGTCGAGTCGACCCGCGGCCCCGGCGGCGGCTATTCGCTCGGTCGCAAGGCTGCAGATATCACCGTGGCCGACATCATTGTTTCCGTCGATGAGCCCATTGATGCCACCCAGTGCGGCGGCAAGGAAAACTGCCTTGGAGAAGCCGGTCGATGCATGACCCACGAACTGTGGGCTTCGCTCAACCAGCGCATGGTCGAATTTCTCGACTCGGTGACGTTGCAGAAGCTGGTTGACGACCAGATCGCCAAGGGCGTCCAGATTGAGAACAAACCAGCCGTCAAGCGCGCGATTTCGAGCCAGCCGGTCGTCAAGCCGATCAGGGTGAATGCGCCGAATTCGGTATTCGCATTGGGCAATGCGTTCGCCAAATCGTGATCTGTAGGCGCCTTCGGGCGCCGCTGCTTCCAGCTTCCACAAAGATAAACCCCACGCCAGCCTGAGCCAGCCATGGACGTCACTCCTCATTTCCCGATCTATCTTGACTATGGCGCCACGACGCCGGTTGATCCGCGCGTGGTCGACGCGATGATTCCCTGGTTGCGTGAGCACTTCGGCAATCCGGCGTCGCGTAGCCATGCATGGGGATGGGAGGCCGAGGAGGCCGTCGAAAAGGCGCGTGTCGACGTGGCCGACCTGATCGGCGCGGATCCGCGCGAAATCGTCTGGACTTCCGGCGCCACCGAATCGAACAATCTCGCGCTCAAGGGTGCCGCCCACTTCTACAAGGGCAAGGGAAAGCACCTCATCACGGTGAAGACGGAGCACAAGGCCGTGCTCGACACTATGCGCGAACTCGAGCGACAGGGCTTCGAAGTGACCTACCTGGACGTCCAGGAAGACGGCCTGCTCGACCTGGAAGTGTTCAAGGCCGCGATCCGTCCGGACACCATCCTTGCGAGCGTGATGTTCGTGAACAACGAGATCGGTGTGATCCAGGACTTGGTTGCGCTCGGCAACATCTGTCGTGAAAAGGGCGTGATCTTCCATGTCGACGCGGCGCAGGCGACCGGCAAGGTCGAAATCGATGTCAAGAACCTGCCGATCGACCTGATGAGCCTGGCTTCCCACAAGACTTACGGGCCAAAGGGCATCGGCGCGCTGTATGTGCGCCGCAAGCCGCGCGTGCGTCTCGAAGCTCAGATGCATGGTGGCGGCCATGAGCGTGGCATGCGTTCGGGCACGCTGCCCACGCACCAGATCGTGGGTATGGGCGAGGCCTTCCGACTCGCCAAGCTTGAAATGAAGCAAGACATTGCCAAGGCGCAGGCGCTCCAGAAGCGCCTTCTCGATGGCCTGAAGGATGTCGAGCAGGTGTTCATCAATGGCGATCTCGAGCACCGCGTCCCGCACAACCTGAACATGAGCTTCAACTACGTCGAAGGCGAGTCGCTGATCATGGGCATCAAGGGTTTGGCGGTGTCCAGCGGCTCCGCCTGCACCTCGGCCAGCCTCGAGCCCAGCTATGTGCTGCGCGCGCTGGGCCGCAGCGACGAACTCGCGCACAGCAGCTTGCGCATGACGATCGGCCGGTTCACGACCGAAGAAGAGATCGACTACGCGATCTCGACCATCAAGCACAACGTGGCCAAGCTCCGGGAACTGAGCCCGTTGTGGGAGATGTTCCAGGACGGCATCGACATCAGCACGATCCAGTGGTCGGCTCACTAGAAATCAATGAGGTATCCCCATGGCATATTCATCCAAGGTCATTGACCACTACGAAAATCCCCGCAATGTCGGCTCTTTCGAAAAGGGCGACGAGTCGGTGGGCACCGGCATGGTGGGCGCGCCTGCCTGCGGTGACGTCATGAAGCTCCAGATCAAGGTCAACCCCGAAACCGGGGTGATCGAGGACGCACGCTTCAAGACATACGGCTGCGGCTCGGCAATTGCCTCGTCTTCGCTCGTGACCGAATGGGTCAAGGGCAAGACGCTCGACGAAGCGGCCGCGCTGAAGAACGCGCAGATAGCCGAAGAGCTGGCGTTGCCGCCCGTCAAGATCCACTGCTCGATCCTCGCGGAAGACGCGATCAAGGCGGCGGTCAGCGATTACAAGGCCAAGCATGGCGTTGCCGCATCGGCGACGGAGGCTGCTCACTGACATGGCTGTGACTCTCACCGAATCGGCCGCGCGCCACGTCACGCGCTACCTCGGCAAGCGAGGTAAGGGTGTAGGTGTGCGGCTGGGCGTCAAGACCACCGGCTGCTCGGGGCTCGCCTACAAGCTCGAGTACGTCGATGAGTTGTCGCCCGAAGACGTGGTGTTCGAAGACCACGGCGTGAAGGTGCTGGTTGACCCCAAAAGCCTCGCCTACATCGACGGGACCCAACTCGATTTTGTGCGTGAAGGTCTCAACGAGGGCTTCAAGTTCAACAATCCGAACGAACGCGACCGCTGCGGTTGCGGCGAGAGCTTTCGCATCTGACTTCACCGGCATCGAGCCCGAGCCGCCACCATGTCATGTGCTGGCGGCTTTTTGACGCATGAACCTCACTGACAACGATTTCGACCTCTTCGCGGTACCTGTCCGCTTTGGACAAGACCGCGCCAAGTTGGACGTCCGCTGGAAAGAATTGCAGCGCGAAGCGCATCCAGATCGCTTCGCTGCGCAAGGCACTGCGGCGCAACGGGTGGCGATGCAGTGGTCGGTGCGCATCAACGAGGCCTACCAGCGCCTGAAGGATCCGATCAAGCGTGCTGGATACCTTTGCCAGTTGAACGGCGCTCCGATCAACGCCGAGAACAATACGGCGATGCCGGCGGATTTTCTGATGCACCAGATCGAGTGGCGCGAAGAACTCGATGAAGCGCGCGGCGTGGCCGATATCGAGAAACTGCGTGCCGAAGTCGACGCCGGCCGCGCGCGGGCGCTGTCCTCGCTTGACTGGCTCATCGACGAAAAGGGCGACTATCCCGCTGCGGCGCTGCAGGTCAGAGCCCTCATGTTCATAGAGCGCTTTGCCGAGGACATCGAGGCGAAGTCGGAGCAATTGGGACAATAGCGCCATGGCATTGCTCCAGATTTCAGAACCCGGCCAGGCGCCTGACCCGCACCAGCGCCGTATCGCGGTCGGCATCGACCTTGGAACCACGCACTCCCTCGTGGCGGCGGTGCGCAACGGCGTGTCCGAATGCCTGCCCGATACAGAAGGCCGTGTGGTGCTGCCCTCGGCGGTGCGCTATCTCGACAAGGACCGGCGCCAGATCGGCTTCGACGCGCTGGCTGCGCGTGTCGGCGATCCCGCAAATGTCATCACGTCTGTCAAGCGCTTGATGGGTCGCGGCATCCAGGACATTGTCAATCGGGATGCGATGGCCTACCACCTGACGGACGACGCAGGCATGGTCCGCGTTCGGACTGCGGCCGGCGAGAAATCCCCGATCGAAGTCAGCGCCGAGATCCTCGCGACCCTGCGCTATCGCGCCGAGGACACTTTTGACGACGATCTGTATGGCGCCGTGATCACGGTGCCGGCCTACTTTGACGAAGGTCAACGCCAAGCCACCAAGGACGCCGCGCAACTCGCGGGACTCAACGTGCTGCGCCTCATCAGCGAACCGACAGCGGCCGCGATTGCCTATGGGCTGGACAATGCGAGCGAGGGCGTCTATGCCGTCTACGACCTGGGTGGCGGCACGTTCGACATTTCGATCCTGCGACTGACTCAGGGTGTATTCGAGGTCATTGCGACCGGCGGTGACTCGGCCCTGGGGGGCGACGACTACGACCACGCGCTGGCCGACCTGGTCCTCGCGCAAACCGGCCACAAGGTGCACAGCGATGCCGACAAGGCCGCGCTGCTGGTATCGGCGCGAGTCGTCAAGGAAGCGCTGTCGTCGGCGGAGTCGGCGACGTTCTCGGCGAGCCTGGAAACAGCGAAAGTGTCCGTTGAAATTCGACGTGCGCAATTCGAAGCGGCCACCGAGTCCCTTACCGCGCGGACGATCGTGGCAGTCCGCAAAGCGCTGCGTGACGCAAAGCTGCAGCCGGCCGAACTGCAAGGCATCGTGCTGGTCGGCGGCGCCACGCGCATGCCGCAAATCCGGTGCGCGGTCGGTCGTTTCTTTGGTCGCGAGCCTTTGACCAATCTCAATCCCGACGAGGTCGTGGCACTTGGTGCGGCGATCCAGGCCAACCAGCTCGCCGGTAATGCCGGTGCGGACGACTTGTTGCTGCTCGACGTGATTCCCCTTTCGCTTGGCATCGAAACGATGGGCGGACTTGTCGAACGCATCGTGCCGCGCAACCAGACCATTCCGACGGCGATGGCCCAGGATTTCACGACCTACAAGGACGGCCAGACGGCGCTGGCGCTGCACGTGGTGCAAGGTGAACGTGATCTCGTCGCAGACTGCCGAAGCCTGGCTCGGTTCGAACTGCGTGGCATACCGCCGATGGTCGCGGGTGCTGCGCGCATCCGGGTCACTTTCACCATCGATGCCGACGGCCTGCTCAGCGTGAGCGCCAAGGAGCAGGGCAGCGGCGTGGAGGCCAGCGTCACCATCAAGCCCTCCTATGGGCTTTCGGACGACCAGATCGCCGCCATGCTGCAGGACAGCTTCTCGACCGCGCAGCAGGACATGCAGGCGCGCGCGCTGGCGGAGGCGCGCGTAGACGCCGATCGCATGCTGCTGGCGACACAGAGTGCGCTGGATGCGGACGGTACGCTTCTGTCCTCCGATGAACGCGCCGCGATCAGTGCGCTGATGGATGCGCTGCGCGAAACTCGATCCATCGGCGACGCAGCCGCTGTCGAAGCAGCAACCAAGGCGCTCGCCGACGGCACCGAAGCCTTCGCGGCTGAACGGATGAACGCAGGCATTGCGCGCGCGCTTGCGGGTCGCCAGATCGAATCCCTCTAGAACATCCAATGCCCAAGATCAAGATCCTTCCCCACCCAGAGTACTGTCCGCAAGGCGCCGAGATCACCGCGCCCGCCGGCACCTCGATCTGCGAGGCCTTGCTGGAGAATCACATCAACATCGAACATGCCTGCGAGATGAGCTGCGCATGCACGACCTGCCACGTGGTGGTCCGCAAGGGACTCGAGTCGCTGAACGATGCCGAGGAAGAGGAAGAAGACCTGCTCGACCGCGCGTGGGGCCTCGAGCCTCAATCGCGCCTGAGCTGCCAGGCGATCCTTGCACAATCGGACCTGACCGTCGAAATCCCGAAGTACTCGATCAACCACGCGAAAGAAAATCACTGATGACCAGGCAGATCGTTCTCGATACCGAAACCACGGGCCTCTCGGCTGAAAACGGCGATCGCATCATCGAACTCGGTTGCGTCGAGCTGTTCAACCGCAAGCTCACCGGGAACGACCTGCACATCTACTTCAATCCTGAGCGCGAGAGCCATGAGGACGCGCTCAAGGTGCACGGCCTGACGACCGACTTTCTGCGCGACAAGCCGAAGTTTGCGACGCTTGCCAACGACATCGTCGACTATCTGCGCGATGCCGAACTGATCATCCACAACGCGGCCTTCGACGTCGGGTTTCTCAACAAGGAGTTCGAGCTCGCCGGCCTGCCCCGCCTGCAAAGTTTCGTTGGAGAGGTGACCGACACGCTGGCCATGGCGAAGATGGTGTATCCCGGCAAGCGCAATTCTCTCGACGCGCTGTGTGATCGCTTCGGGGTGGACCGGTCGAACCGAACCTTCCACGGCGCCAAGCTTGACGCGCAACTGCTGGCTGACGTCTACATCAACCTCACGCGCGGCCAGGATGCCCTGCTGATTGACGTCGCCTCGAACGAGCCGGCGCAGGGGGCTATTGTTCTGGTTGAACTGAGCACGTTCGAGTTGCCGGTGCTGATTGCGACCGAACATGAACTTGCCGCGCACGAGGAAGTGCTGGCCCAACTCGACAAGGCCAGCAATGGCCGCACGCTTTTTCGACAGTTTTCGGAAAATGCTGTGGCATAATCGCAAGCTTCGCGCCACGCGGTGCGGAAATCCAAAGGCGCACGTATTCGACATGTGCGCCACGGGCGGTTAGCTCAGGGGTAGAGCACAGCATTCACACTGCTGGGGTCGGAGGTTCGAAGCCTCCACCGCCCACCAAATTCCCCCTCTCTCACATTGCCAGTGCTGGCCCTCAGGGTTTGCGCTGTGCGTTGCCGCGCGCGCAGCTTTCCGAATCTTCGGCTTGACTCGTCCCTGGCGTCTTGGCTCGAGGCGCTGTGCGGGAAATTTCGCGCCATCTTCGAGACGGGTTCCCCCTGTTTTGGAGAGCCGGCCGACATTCAAAAGCAGGGCGGATCGGCACAATTCCTCTTCTTGATTCCGCGCTGCAAAGACTGAATTCGACTTCAGCACGCGCCGCGCGGGAGGGCGCCAGGGAAACGCTCCGCAAGGGCGCCCGACAACATGCCCGCAACCAAACACCAGCAAACACCGATAGACGGACCACGGGTTCATGCACGCCGATCTCGCCTTGAAGATGATGACAGACCTGTTCTGGACAGGGCTGCTGGTGTGCCTGCCTCTGCTGGGTTTGACCATGCTGGTTGGCATCGTGATCAGCGTGGTTCAGGTCGTGACGCAGGTGCAGGAGATGTCGCTCACATTCGTTCCCAAACTCTTCACTGCCGCAGCGGTGCTGATCCTGGCGGGCCCCTGGATGTTGCGCAAGTTGACTCAGTTCACCGTGCAACTCTGGAGCGGTATCCCCGCGATGTTCTGAGGCAGGCGACTTGTGAACGCGTTGTCATCGACGGCGGTGCCGACCGCATTTGCCGCGGCGGGGATTGGCGTGGACTGGCTGGCTCGTGTCAGCTTGTTGGCGCTGCGCGTCGCGGCGACGTTTGTCATGACGCCCGTGCTGTATGCGGTGCCGTTGCCGACCTCGGTGCGCATGCTGTTGGTTCTGGCCTTGTCCTTTGCGTTGGCTTCGGGCCTGTCCGTGCCCGGCGGGGAGTGGACGGGGTGGAGCGACTTCCTCGTGGCCGCCATGGCCGAAATCGCCTTGGGCGCGACACTGGGCCTCGGCATTCTGATGGCCTTCGCCGCGTTTTCCGTTGCGGGGCAACTGCTCGATGTGCAGTTGGGTTTCGGCATGGCGCAGATCATCGATCCGGTCACGAAGCGGCCCGTTCCGATCCTGACCTCGGCCTTCGAGTACCTCGGCGTCCTCGTTTTCTTCCTGGTCAATGGACACCACGCGCTGCTGCGCGGCCTTCGGTACAGCGTGGAGCGCTTTCCGGTCGGCGTGCCGTGGTCTGTGGCGCAGGCGGTGGCGCCGGTGCTCAAGCAGGCGGGCGGGCTGTTCAGTCTTGGCTTTGCCTTGGCGGCACCGGTGGTGTTCTGCATTCTGCTCACCGAATTCGTCCTGGGCGTCGTGGCCCGCAACCTGCCGCAGATGAACATGTTCACGATGGGCATTCCCGTCAAGATCGTCGTGGGACTGGTTGCGCTATCGGTGTGGTTCGCGGGTGTGGGCGGCACCGTGACGAGGGTTTATGCCAGCATCACCATCGTGTGGAGCGACGTCTTCGTGGCGGCGGAGAGAGGGCGCTGATGGCGGATCAGGATCTAGATCGCAGTCAGGCTGCCACGCCGCACAAGCTGAAGCGCGCACGCGAGCGCGGGCAAACTGCCAAGAGCACCGATCTCGTGTCTGCCATCGTGTTTGCCGTCGCTGTGGTCTATATGACGGGGCAGGGGTTCGATGCCGTCTCGACGCAATTCCGCCTTGATCTGGCGCTCTTGCTGCAAGCTGGCCGGATGGATCCTTCGGGCGCAATGCTGTGGCCGATGATCGATCACGTTCTGCGATCGACGCTGCTGCTGATGGCGCCGTTCCTCGCGACGGTCATGCTGGCGGCCATTGCCGGCAACATGCTGCAGACGGGACCCATTCTTTCGTTCGAGCCCCTGAAAGCCGATTTCGACCGGATCAATCCTGTCAACGGCCTGAAGCGCCTGTTCGCGATGCGGGTGCTGTTCGACGCCGCGCGTGCGCTGGTCAAGCTGGGCTTGCTGTCGCTCGTCGCGCTCCTGGGACTCGAGGCGCTGACAGGGCAGTTCCATGCGCTGCCCTCGCTGTCTCCTGTCGGCTATCTGCGCGCGCTATTGAACGACCTTGCCAGCCTCGGCCTCAAGATGGCGTTGATTCTGGGGTTGGTCGCGCTGGTCGACCTCATGTACACACGGCACGCCTTCGCCAGGAAGATGCGCATGAGCCAGCGCGAACTCAAGGATGAGATCAAGCAGCGGGAGGGCGATCCGCGCATTCGCGCGCGCGTGCGCGAACTGCGCCGCGAAATGCTCAAGCGCAGCCAGGCGTTGCGGCAGACCCGGAATGCAGACGTGCTGATTACCAATCCGACCCATCTTGCGGTTGCATTGAAGTATGAGCACGGCCGCATGGCGTCGCCGCAATTGCTGGCGAAGGGCGCGGGTCATCTGGCCACAGCCATGCGCGATATCGCCGCGCGTCACCGGATTCCCGTCGTACGGAACCCGCCATTGGCGCGGAGCCTGTTCCGCGACCTCCCGGTGGACCACCCCGTTCCGCCGGAACTCTATGCGCAGGTAGCGCGCATCATCGTATGGGTCTTCGCGATGCGCGAGAAAAACCAGGGAGCTTCCGTGGGAGCGCGGTCATGAAGGCATTGAGCCGCATGGTCGTAAGGCATAGCGACATTGCGCTGGTGCTGCTCGTGCTCGGTGTGCTGGTGGTGCTCTTTGCGCCGATCCCCAGCGGGCTGCTCGACTTCCTCATCCTGAGCAACTTCAGCTTTGCCTTCCTGGTCCTGCTGCTGACCTTCTACATGGCCCGGCCGGTTGAGTTCTCGACCTTTCCGTCGCTGTTGCTGATCGCGACCCTCTTCCGTCTTTCGCTCAACGTGGCGGCTACGCGGCTCATCTTGTCGGACGGCGACGCGGGCCGCGTCATCGGGGCGATCGGCGCCTTTGTCGTCGGTGGCAATTACGTCATCGGCCTGATCATTTTCCTGATCCTCATCGTGGTGCAGTACGTGGTGGTAACCAGCGGTGCGCAGCGCGTGTCGGAAGTCGCGGCGCGCTTCACGCTCGACAGCATGCCGGGCCAGCAGATGAGCATCGACGCCGATCTCAACATGGGTTTCATCGACCAGGCCGAGGCCCAGCGGCGTCGCAAGAATCTCGAGAAGGAAGCCGGCTTCTATGGCGCCATGGACGGGGCCAGCAAGTTCGTCAAGGGCGATGCGATCGCCGGCATCGTGATCCTGCTGATCAACATCGTCGGCGGTCTGGTCATCGGCGTGATGCAGCACGGCATGCCGTGGGGTCGGGCGCTGCAAACCTACACCCTGCTGACCATCGGCGACGGCATCGTGACCCAGGTGCCCGCGCTCGTCATCGCGGTGGGCACCGGCATCATCGTCACGCGCTCGTCGTCCGACACGAACCTGAGCCGCGAAGCCTTGCGCCAGATCGGTTCCTTTCCAAAGACGCTCCTGCTCGTGGCGATGGCGCTTGGCGGTCTGTTGCTGTTGCCGGGCATTCCGGCTGTGCCGACGCTGCTGCTGACGTCGTCGCTCCTTCTCACCGCGATGCTGCTCTATCGCGCGTCGAAGTCCGGCACCCCGCCCGGCGAAGCGGGCGATATGGTGGCGGGTCAGGCGCTCGACAGTGCACCCGTATCGAATCCGGATGGCATGCCGGCTGCGGCGCAGGATGATCCCTACGCACTGCTTCAAGTGGAGCCCATCGAGGTGCACCTGGGAAGTCGCTGGGTGCCGCTGGTCAATCAGCCGGGCAGCGTCTTCATGGAGCGCATCAGCGCCTTCCGCAAGCAGCACGCGCAGGAATTCGGCCTGGTGTTGCCGCGCGTGCGCTTCAAGGACTCGGCGAGGCTCTCGGCCGACCGGTACGAGATCCAGATCGACGGCGTGCTGGTCGGCAAGGGCGAGGTGCGTGCGGACAAGCTTCTCGCGATCCATCCCTCCGGCGACACCAAGGCCGTGCCGGGCGAGCCGACACGCGATCCCACCTATGGATTGCCCGCCTTGTGGATCGACGAAAGCCAGCGCGAAGCGGCAGGCAAGGCCAATTTCACGCTGGTGGACGGCCCCACGGTCTTCATGACGCATCTCACGGAGATGCTGCGCCGCGAGTCCGCGACACTGCTGACGCGTGCCGAGATCGACCGGCTGCTGGGGCGCGTGCGACAAGCCCAGCCGGGCCTCGTCGAGGAATTGATCCCGACCGTTCTTTCGTCCAGCGAAGTGCAGAAGGTGCTTCAGAACCTCCTGCGCGAGAAGGTGTCGATCCGCCACATCGAGGCCATCCTCGAAACCCTGGCCGACGCCGGTCGCTCCACCCGCGACGCCAACCAGCTCACCGAAGCCGTACGCCAGCGGCTGGGCCATGCAATCTGCCAGGGGCTTCTGGGCGAGGCGAATTCGCTCCAGGTGCTCACGCTCGATCCGGCGATCGAAAGCCAGTTCCTCCAAAGCATCCAGTCGGCCACGGAAGAAGGAGGAGGGCAAGCCTTTGCGCTCGATCCGCGTCTGACGGAGCAACTCGTGAAGCGCCTCGTGCAGCAGGCCGAACGCATGATGAAGAGCAACCTGCTGCCGGTGCTGCTTTGCGCGCCGGAATTGCGTCGCCATGTGCGCGCGCTGTCCGAGCGCGTGATGCCGCATTTGCGCGTCCTGTCCATGACCGAAGTGCCTCATGCCGTCGAGCTCAAGTCCTTTGGCGTCATTCAACCCTGAACCCTGCGAGGACCGCATCAATGACCGACGTTCTAGCCATCAGCCTGCGCAGCATGCAGCACGACATGGCGCGCCTCGAGCGCATCAGCATGAACATGGCGAACGCCATGACCCCGGGCTACAAACGGGAAATGCCCGCGGCCCTGCCCTTGGCGGCCAGCGGATTCATCGATGCGATGCGTTCGATCGATGCGTCGGCGGCGCGAACCCTGACGGCCGCGACGCCCTCGGCCGGCGCGTTGATGGTCCGGACCGACATGCGCCCGGGCACGCTCAAGTCGACCGGTCAGGATCTCGATGTGGCGCTCGGCGGAACCGGCTTCTTCGAGGTGAACACCGACAGCGGCCCGGCCTACACGCGCCAAGGCAACTGGCAAGTGGATGCACGCGGCCGTCTGGTGACAGCGCAGGGACATCCGGTGATGGGCGTGGGCGGGGAAATCCTCCTGTCGAATCCTCGGCCGCGCATCGACGCGACCGGCCAAGTGTTCGATGCAATGGTCGACGGACGCGCCGATGCAGCCCCCGTTGCACAGCTGAAGGTCGTCCGGTTCGACGATGTCCGAGACCTGGAGCGCATCGGCGACGGTCTCGTGCGATCCCCCGTCCCTCCGCAGCAGCTCGTCGACAGCGAGGTTCAGGTGCACCAGGGCTTCCTCGAGAACTCCAACGTCAACTCGATGCAGGAGATGGTGCAGCTGATCCAGTCGATGCGGCACTTCGAGTCCATGCAGAAAGTGGCCCTGGGCTACGACGAAATGATCGGCGCCGCCGTGCGCAAGCTCGGCGAGATCTGAGCGCCGATCCTCCCCAGAGCTCCCAAGATTCCTCTGATCGAAGAAATGACTCATGTTTGACGCCCTCTATATCAGCGCCACGGGCATGCAGGCCCAGCAGCTCAACGTCGACACCATCGCCAACAACCTGGCCAATGTCAGCACCCCCGGATTCAAGAAGAGCAAGGTCGGCTTCACCGACCTGATGGTGCGTGAGGCCGCTCGGCTCACGCCGTCGCAGGTCGCAGGGCCGCTCGGCGGCGAGACGCGCTTGGGAGCAGGCGTAGGCATCACCGGCGTCGCGAAGCTCTTCGACATGGGCGACCTCAAGAAAACCGAGTCGGCCTTCGATCTTGCGATCCAGGGCGAAGGTTTTCTCGAGGTGAGCATGCCCGACGGATCGAGTGCCTACACGCGCGGCGGTACTTTCAAGATCAATCGCGAGGGCCTGTTGGCGACGCCGGGAGGCTTCCCGCTCAAGCCGATTCTCTCGATTCCCGACAACGCCGAGAGCATGGTGATCGAAGCCGATGGCCGTGTGCAGGTCCAGGTGCCAGGTCGGGCTTCACCCATCGATCTGGGCCAGCTTGAGCTGGTTCGCTTCACCAATCCATCCGGCTTGCTGGCGCAAGGCGACAACCTCTATCGCTCGAGCGTCGACTCGGGCGAGGCCATTGCCGCGAAGCCGGCGGAAGACGGCATGGGCAGCCTGGCGCAAGGTTTTCTCGAAGGGTCGAACGTCAAGCTGACCGAGGAAATGGTCAATCTCATGGTGGCGCAGCGCGTGTACGAGGCCAATGTCAAGGTCGTGCAGGCTTCCGACGAGATGCTGGCAATGATCAATGGCCTGCGTCGATAGAAACCCGGCCGCTGCGCGCGCGAGCGCACTGGCCCTCGCGTTGTGCGTGGCGACGTCGCTGGGCATCCACGCCTCCGCATCCGCAATCCCGAGGCCGAGCCCGACCGTCACCATCGAGTTGCGACCGGGCGTGAAGATCGGCCGGTCGCAGGTACGCCTGGGCGACGTCGCCTATCTCACGACGCATGACCTGCCCACGCTGCGCCAGTTGATGGCCTTGCCGATGGGCGCCGCGCCGCGGCCGGGTTCTCCTGCGGTGCTCGATCGCGAGACGGTCGAGCGCTGGATCCATGCAAAGAGCGGCTTGTTCGCCATTCGCTGGGAGGGGCCGATCGAGGTCGAAGTCGAAAGCGCCGCGTTGCAATTACCCGGCGACACCGTGATCGACGCGGCTCAGTCCGCGCTCACGCGGTGGCTGTCGGAGCGTAGCCTGCGTGCCGAAGTCCGGCCCGTGTCGACGGCGCGCGATCTCGTTCTGCCGGCCGGGAAGCCCACGCTGCATGTGCGGCCGATCGCAAGCCAGGCGTTGCCGTCGAAGCGCATGTTGGTGTGGGTCGATGCCTGGGTGGACGACCGGTTCGTGCGGACGACTGCGGTGAGCTTCGAGGTGAGTGCCTGGGCATTGGTGACGGTGGCAGCAGCGGATGTCGATCGCGGCGTGACAGTCGATCCGGTTGTGCGCCATGGTGCGCTGCAAGAGCGAGAGGTCGATCTGACGACGCTCCGTCAAGGAAAGCCGGCCGCTTCCGCCAAGAGCCGTACCACCGTGGCGGAGAGCAACCAGCAGTTGCGCCGTCCGTTGCGCAGCGGCGAGGCGCTCACCGAGTCGCATCTGGAGCCGGCGCTTGCGGTCGCGCGCGGTAGCTCGGCCGAGTTGACGGCCCGCAGCGGCGATGTCGCGATCCAGAGCCGTGTCGAGGTGTTGCAGGACGGCCGTCCCGGGCAGATTGTCCGCGTCAAGGTGCCGGGCGCCAGCGGCGAGGTCTTGGCGCGCGTGACCGGGCCGGGTCAGGTCGAGGTGCAGCCGTGACATTGCGTTGGTTGAATCTGTTCGCTCTCACGGCGATGCTGTGTGTGCCGTCGGCGATGGCGGAAAGTCTTTATCAGGAGGGCAGTTTCCAGCCACTGACTGCCGACAACAAGGCCTTTCGTGTTGGCGATTCGCTCACCGTGCAGGTCTACGAGAACTCGTCCGCGACGAGCAGCGCCGATACCGGCACCCGCCGCGGCAACGACCTGTCCGGCTCTGTCACCCACAACGGCGGCAAGCTGGTCGGCCAGTTCGGCATCGGCATCGCCGGCAATTTCGACGGCGGCGGCCGGACCCAGCGAACCAACAAGCTGCTGGCGACGCTCAGCGTGACCGTGATCGAAGTTCTGCCGAACCGCGAGTTGCGCGTGGCTGGCGAGCAGTTGCTGACGGTCAACGACGAACTGCAGAGAGTCAATCTCGAAGGGCGCGTGCGGCCGCAGGATATCTCCAGCGGCAACGTAGTCTTGTCGACACGGCTGGCCGACGCGCGCATCACCTATGTGGGTGAGGGTGACGTGTCCGACCGCGCCCGGCGCAGCGCATGGCGGCGGATTCTGGATTGGCTTGGGCTGTGATGAAAACAGGAGTCTCTCGAATCGCCTCGTGCGTGGGACTGGTGTGCGCGCTGGTGATCATCGGCCTCCCGTCCGCGCATGCTGAAGGAATGCGCGTCAAGGACCTCGGCAAGCTCAAGGGCTGGCGCGACAACGCGCTGGTCGGCACGGGCATCGTCACCGGCCTCGCCGGCACCGGCGATTCGCCTGCCAACCGCACGACACGGCAATCGCTCTCGAACGTGCTGTCGCAGTTCGACCTGACCATTGCGCCGGAGCAGATTCAGAGCCGCAACGTCGCGATCGTCATGGTCAGCGCCTCGCTGCCGACCTTCGCGCGCGAAGGCGATACGCTCGACCTCACGGTGAGCTCCGCCGGCGATGCGCGCAGCCTCGTGGGCGGCACGCTGCTGATGACCCCATTGCGGGGTGCCAATGGCCGCACCTATGCACTGGGGCAGGGGCCGCTGTCGGTGGGCGGATATCGCTACGACGCCAACGGCAACGTGGTGCAGAAGAACCACCCGACCACGGCTTCGATTCCCAATGGCGCGACAGTGGAAGTCGGCGTGACCGCCGAGATGCTCGACGCACAGAAGAGCGTGACCTTCGTTCTTTCGGAGCCGGACTACACGACCGCCAACCGTGTCGCCGCGGCGATCAACAAGCAACTCGGCGAGCCGATCGCGCGGGCGAAAGATGCATCCGGCATCGAGATCGCGGTGCCGCCGGCGCAACGCGGCGACGTCGTGGCGCTGTTCACCCGCATCGAGAACGTGACGGTCGAGCCCGACCGGCGCGCCAAGGTCGTGATCAACGAACGCACCGGCACGGTGGTGTCGGGCGGCGATGTGCGGATCTCGAAGGTCGCGATCTCGCATGGCGGCATCAAGATCGCGATCTCCAGCGAGAACACCGCCTCGCAACCCTTCGACGTCATCGGCGCCGGGCCCGACGTTCGCACGGCGATCGTCACCAACACCCGCATCGAAGTCGAGGAGCAGAACGGCACCGGCTTCGTGAGTGGGTCCAACACCGTGTCGGACCTCGTGCAGTCGCTCGCCCGCCTCAAGACCAGCACACGCGACGTGATCTCCATCCTGCGCGCCGTCAAGGCTGCGGGTGCGCTTCATGGCGAACTCATCGTGCAGTGACCGGCACGCATCCACTGAATCTTCATTCATCTTCCCTGAACAGCATCCCATGACAGATGGAATCGAAGCCGTCACCCGATCGGCACTCTCGCTGGCGCTCGACGCTGCCGCCCTGCGCCAGCAGGCCATCGCCACAAACATCGCCAATGCCGACACGGTCGGCTATGTGCCGCGGCACGTGAACTTCGAGGCGCAGCTCGCTGACGCACGGCGCAGCCTGCGCCAATCCGGAAGGCTTGACGCTTTCGCGCTGGGTGATGTGCGCCCGCGCATCGAAGCGGCGCGCGATGGAAACGGTCTCCAGGCGCAGGTCCGGCTCGATGTGGAGTCAGCCGAGATGGCGCGCAATGCCGTGCACTACCAGGCGCTCGCCAAGGGGCTTGCGCGTCACTACGCGATTCTTTCGATGGCCGTCGGCGACGGAAGGAAATAAGCATGGACTACGCCCGATCTTTCGCCATCAGTGCCGTCGGCATGAACATCGAGCGTGCGCGCGTCGATGTCGCGGCACTCAACCTCGCCAATGCCAACACCGTTCAGGGTGTGGGCGGCGTCACGTACCGGCCGCTGCGCGTGGTGGCCCAGGCGCACACGGGGACACCCGCCGCAGGCGATGGCGTCCGCGCTTTTGATGCGATGGTCAGTCCCGGCATGGACACGGCAACGCAGGTGGCAACTTCGGTGCGCATCGTGCCTGCCGACGTTTCGCCGCGGCGTATGTACGAGCCCGGACATCCCATGGCCGATGAGCGCGGCTTTGTTTCCTACGCCGGTGTCGATCCGGCGACCGAAATGGTGAGCCTGATGAGCGCGACGCGCGCCTACGAGGCCAACGTCGCGGCGATGAACACGACCCGCGCCCTGGCGCTGCGGGCGCTCGACATTGGAGGACAGAACGCATGACCGGATTCCTTCCGATCGAGGCACTGGCCTCGCTGTCGCCGGCGGCGCAGAACATGGTGAGCATGGCCAACGCCAACGCGTTGGGCACGGCGGTGCCACCGACGCTGCAAGGCGCGGACGGATCCTTCGGAAAGCTCGTGACCGACGGAATCGCGCAGGTCAACAGCCGCTTGATCGACAGCCAGGTCGATTTGCAGAAGCTCGCCGTGGGCGACGCGCAGAACCTGCATCAGATCATGATGAAGCTCGAGGAAAGCCGCCTTTCGTTCCAACTGATGATGCAAGTCCGCAGCCGGCTGCTTGAGGCCTATCAAGACATCATGAAGATGCCGATATGAGCTTCTGGCAAGGACTGACGCAGCGTGCGCGATTCGGCCTGGTCGCCGGTGTGCTGGCCATCCTCGTGGCGACTTCGGTCGCCGGATGGTGGCTGTTGCGCACGGAATACCAGGCGCTTTTCACAGACCTGAAGCCGCAGGACGCGCAAGCGATGACCGCGGAGCTTGAGCGCCTCAAGATCCCCTACCGCCTGGGCGACAGCGGCACGGCGATCCTGGTGGACAAGGCCACCGTGCATGCGACGCGCATCAAGCTCATGGGCAAGGATCTGCCGCTGCACGGCGCGGTCGGGCTGGAACTCTTCAACAACACGGACTTCGGCATGACCGAGTTCGCACAGAAGATCAACTACCAGCGCGCCTTGCAGGGTGAACTCACGCGCACGATCCAGTCGCTCTCCGAAGTGCGCGAAGTGCGCGTCCTGCTGGCGCTTCCGGAACAGGGCCTGTTCAAGCAGGCGACTTCCAAGGCCAAGGCATCGATCACCGTGAGCCTGCGGCAGGGGCAGTCGCTGCGGCCCGAACAGGTGACCGGCATCCAGCGCCTCGTTGCGGCGGCCGTGCCCGGCATGACGAACCAGGACGTCACGATCGTCGACAGCCACGGCGTGGCCTTGACCCGTTCGGATTCGGGGGAGGCGGCCGATGGCCTCGACAGCGCTCGCCTGGACCTGAAGCGCGACACCGAGATTTACCTCGCCCGCAAGGCCACTGCCGTGCTGGACAAGACTTTTGGACCGGGACAGGCGCTCGCCAGCGTGGATGTGACACTCAACATGGATCAGATTCGCGTGACCACCGAAGACGTGTTGCCGGCCGCGTCGCGGGCCGGGCTGCAGGCCGCAGGCGTGATCGTGCGCGAGCGCGAAACGCTGCGTGACGCAGGAGCGATCGACACCCGGAACCCCGATGCCGGCGGAAGCGCGCAGCGCGATGTGGAGTACGCCGTGGGGCGGCGCGTCGAACAGGTGGTCAGCCAGCCCGGCTCCATCCGGCGCATTCAAGTGGTGGCCGTGGTGCGCAGCGCGCTCGACGTTTCGCAAGAAGAGCAGCTTGCCAAGGTCATTGCCGCAGCCGTCGGCGCCTCCACGGATCGTGGAGACACCGTGGTCGTGCAGTCGCTGACCGGCGGGGCCGTGGGGGCGACGCAACCGGCAGCAGCAACGTCGGCCGGCTTGTCGGTCGAACTGGCGCCGGAGGCATCGACTGTTCAGGATGCCGACTCCTGGCTTGGAGGACTCGACGGTGCATCGGCCCTTCGGTGGCTGCTCGGCGCTGCGCTGATGGCGATAGCGGCATTGCTGATCTATCGCATGAACCGTTCGACGCTGCGCCAGCGAGCATTCGATCAGCCGGTTCTGTCGGAGGCGGAACGAGCCGCCGCGTTGCAGCGGATGCGCGACTGGATGGCGGTAGATGCGCGCGCAGCCATGATTCCGGGGAGAAAGCCTTGATCGTCGAAGGCGGCCTCGCGCCTCGCCTTCACGACGGCCGTGCCGGCCCAGGCGAAACAGCCGGAGCGCGGCAGGCCGCGCTGCTCCTGCATGCCATGTCCCCGATCGATCGGACGTGGATGCTCGATGCCATGCCGGAGCGAGAGAGAGAAACATTGCAAGCGTTGCTGGCGGAATTGGCGTCCCTGGGCATCGCCAGTGACCCGACACTGATCGCGGATGCGACGATGCCGTCGTCCGATGAAGACGTGCTTCTCTCACTCGCCGGAGGCCGCCTCGACACCGTGATCAGGGCGCTGCGAAGCGAGCCGGCCGCCCTGATCGTCAGTTGGTTGCGCGTGGCCAACTGGCCTTGGCGCGAAGACCTGCTGCAAGCCCTTGAGCCCGACCAACGATCGCGTGTGCAGGCGCTGTTGGCATCGACGACTGCCGGCCCGGTGCCGCCAGCACTTCGCTCCGCCCTCATCGCCGCCGTTGTGGCGCGCCTTCGTGGGCCGGTACGGTATGAGCCGTTGCCGAGGCGGTGGCATGCCGTCCGGGAATCCTTGCGTGGGTTCTGGCGGCGGGCACGTGTCTCACAAGGAATATCCGGATGAGCGGTGAAGTCTCGTCGCGAGTGCTGTGCGATGTGGTGGTGCAGGGGCGTCGGGCGCTTGCGCGTCCGCAAGCGCCAGCCCTCGTGGCAGCTCCGACCGTGCAGAACCAGCCGGACTCTCGCCCGGCCGCCGCGCAACGCGATGACGAGGCCTGTCGCCGCGGCTATGACGAGGGTTTTGCCAAGGGGGTCGCCGAAGGCCTTGCGCAGGGGACCGAAAAAGCGAAGCAACGGGCACGTCAGGCGGCAGAGCAGGCCGAACGCGATCTCTTCGTGCAGAACGAACGTCTGGTCCAGGAACTGAAGCAGGAAGCCCAGGCCGACTGCGACGCACGCCTCGCACAACTGGACAAGCTGATCGCCGCGCTCGCGCCACAGATCGACGCCAGGGTGCAAGCGGCGGAGGACGACATCCTGGCGCTTTGCTTCGAGGTCGTCTGCCGGTTGCTGGGCGAACACGCACCCCGGCCCGAGGCGCTCCAGGCCCAATTGAAGCAGGCGACGGAGGCCATGCGGAATGGGCAACTGGTGGCCATCCATTTGCATCCCGAAGATCTCGCTGTGCTGGAGAAAGCTGGCGTGGCGCCGGCGGAAAGCGGCGAGCGCGACGGTGTTCAATGGATTGGCAGCAACGAAGTTGTACTCGGCGGCTGCATCCTGCAGTCTCCCGAAGGCGGACTCGATGCGCGCTTCGAGACGCAATTGCAAGCGTTGCGAGAACTCCTCCAGCGCAGCCGCGCCATGGTTCGTGGGTCCTGACATGAGCGCACTATCGGCTTGTCGCGAAGCGCTGCGCAACACTGAACTGCATCGCCGCATCGGCTGGGTCCGGGAGATGCAGGGGCTGGCCATCGATGCATTGGGCCCCGACGCCGCAGTCGGCGAACTGTGCCGCATCAAGGTGCGCAGGCATTCGCAGTCCGACCCCACAGGCGACGTGCTCGCGGAGGTCGTCGGGCTCAAGCAGGGCCGCGTCACGCTGATGCCCTATGGCTCGGCCGAGGGCATTGCATCGGGCTGCGAGGTCCAGGCGCTGGGCGCGAGATCGCAGATCGATGTCGGCCCGGCATTGCTTGGCCGCGTGGTGGACGGATTCGGCGATCCGCTGGACGGTGGGCCCCGCCCGGCCACGTCCATGCGCAGGCCGCTCAAGGCGGCGCCCATCAACCCGATGCGGCGCCCGCCGATCGACCGCATCCTCGAAACCGGCATCCGCAGCATCGACGGCCTGCTCACATTGGGCGAGGGACAGCGGATCGGCATCTTCGCGGGCAGCGGTGTAGGCAAGAGCACGCTACTGGGCATGCTGGCGCGACACCTGGGCCAGCATGCGGGCGCCGACGCGGAAGCCGTCAACGTGATCGCGCTCATCGGCGAACGCGGGCGCGAAGTGCGGGAGTTCATCGAAAAGCAACTCGGCCCCGTTGGACTTGCGCATTCGGTCGTCGTGGTCGCCACATCCGACCAGCCAGCGCTGGCCCGCCTGCGGGCGGCCTATGCGGCGTTGGCGATCGCTGAGCATTTCCGCGACGAGGGCCGCAAGGTTCTCCTGACCATGGACTCGGTCACGCGCTTTGCAATGGCGCGGCGGGAGGTGGGGCTGTCCGCCGGCGAACCACCCACGGCGCGGGGCTACACGCCCTCCGTGTTTGCGGAGCTGCCCGAGTTGTGCGAGCGCTGCGGCACCGCGCCGGGCGGTGGGTCGATCACCGCGCTGCTCACGGTGCTGGTGGAAGGCGACGATTTCAACGAGCCGGTGTCGGACGCCTTGCGCGCGATACTCGACGGACACATCGTGCTCTCCCGGCACCTGGCCCATCGCGGGCACTATCCGGCGATCGACGTACTCAAGAGCGTCAGCCGGCTGATGCCCGAGTTGGCCGATGCCGACCAGCGTGCACTTGCCGTGACGGCGGTGAACCAGTTGGCCGTGCTCGAGCGCAATCGCCAGATGGTCGACATCGGTGCCTATGAGAGAGGCTCGAACCCCGAACTCGACGCAGCGTTGCAGATCGAGCCTGCGTTGCAAGCATGGCTGCGGCAGAGCACCGGGGGCGCAACGCGTGCGGAAGCGCTCAGCGGGCTTCGAGCCATTCTGGCGGAGCAGAAGAAGCCATGAGCAGGACCCTTGCAGAGACCACTGCCGCCCGGGATGCCGACGTTCGCGGCTTCGCGTACACGCTCGAACCCGTGAGGCAGAAGCAGCAGTGGCGTCTGGAGAGGCTGACGGCCGATCTCGCCCGAACGCAGCAGGCACTCGCTCGTGTCGAAGCACAAGTGGAGGAACTGCGGCGAATGCACGATACGCAGGCCGATGCCGTCGGCCATGCGTTGACGCAACGGGTCGATCCAGCGGCCCATCGGTACGCACTGAACCATCTGGCCCGCCTGTACGAGCGGACTTGTGAGCTCGACGAAGAACGCAAGTCGTTGAATCAGCGCTGCGCCTCACTGAGAAAGGCTTGCGTGGCGCAGCAACTCCGCATCGAAGGGCTCGTGCGCCACAAGGAAGAGGCGCTTGCCGAATACGCGCACGAGATGCGCCTGCGTGCGAGTGCCGAGCAGGACCGGGACTGGCTTGCGCGTCCGGCTACCGGCCGTGTCGTCGGAGGGCGCGGGCGATGAGTTCGCAAGTTTCAGTAGCGCTCGCGCGTGTCACTCAGCCGGCCCAGCAGGGTGGCGGCGCCGTGTCGACCGGCCGCGACGCCCGACAGCATCAAATTGCATGGCAGCGCGAGATGGAGTGGGCGCAGTTGACGTCCTGGTTCAAGGCGAACCCTGTCGCCGGGGAGAACGCGGAGCCGCCGCCGGAGAGCCGCACAGCAGCACACGCTGCCGCTCACCGCCATGGCGGCGAGAAGCGCGGCAGCGCGCCGCCCGGTGCGTCGCGGACGAATCCATTCCCGGCAGTGCCAGCGTCGAGGACATCGAATGCTGGACACATGTCGACGGCGTCGACGGCGCCCTGGATTTCTTCTGGCCCGATGTCGATGCAGGCTGCGCCGAGCAAGACGCTGCGCCCCGCAGAGGGTCCGCAACGACCCGAGGCGTATCAGCTGCCACCCATGACCGGTTTGCCTGCGAATGTGCGAAGGGCGTTTCCCGCATCCATCACAGAAAGCGCATCACGCTCGCAACCGTCGATGCAAATCATGGAGCCGTCCGCGCTCCTGCGTCTGCATGGGGAGGAACGCCCCGAAGGCCATGCCGTATGGATCGCCATGCGTGCGAACGACGAAGCGCTTCGCGCCATGTTGCCCGGCATCGTGGCGGATCTGCAGCGCGGGCTCAGGGATCGCGGCGAGCGTCTGCACCTCGTGGTCTGCAACGGCCAGCCGGTCTGGCGCGACGGCGTTGCGCTGATTCCTCAAGACACCCCTCACGATCAACTTCACCCAAGGGAGGCCTGATGGCCATCGATTCAATCGGCGCAGCCGGCGCAAGCAACCTTCAGGCAAGCAGCCTGGGCATGGAGGACTTCCTCAAGATCCTTCTGACCCAATTGACCTACCAAGACCCGCTGAAACCCATGGACAACCAGGAGTTCATGGCGCAGATGGCGCAGTTCACGAGCCTGGAGCAAACCCAGCAACTCAACAACAAGATCGAAACGCTGATCACCAACCAGGCGGCGCTGCAGTCAGTAGGGCTGATCGGCCGCACGGTCGATATCACCGTCAGTGAGGGGCAACTGAGCGGCACGGTCAAGGCGCTCTCGCTGTCGGGCGATGCGCCGCTGCTCACCATCGAGACCACGGCGGGGGCCACGCTCGGCGATATCTCCTTGAGCCAACTCGTCGCCGTGCGTTGATCGCCTGAACATCCGGAAGAAATCACCATGCTCGAATCCATCTACGTCGGAATGACGGGGCTGCTGGGCTATTCGCGCGGCCTGCGTGTCATCGCCAACAACACGGCCAACATGAACACGCCGGGCTTCAAGAGCTCCAGTCTTCAGTTCGCCGACGTGTTCTACACCGGAGGCAATCTCAGCGGCGGCGTCACCAGCCAGAACAACAACCAGCTGGGCTTCGGCCTCAATACCATCGGAACGACGATGTCGTTCAAGCAAGGCGAGTTGCGCCAGACCGGCAACGAGCTCGACATGGCGGTCGACGGCCAAGGTCTCTTCGTGCTCAAGGGAGACGATGGCAGCCTCGTCTACACCCGCGCCGGCCAGTTCCGCTTCGACGCCGATGGTGTGCTCGTGAGCCGAAGCACCGGCGAGAAGGTGATGGGGCAGGACAGCAATGGACAGCTTGTCGAGATCAGCGTCGCCGGGCACATGACGCAAGCTGGCAAGGCAACCACCCGGGTGAAGTTCAGCGGCAACCTTTCGAGCACGGCGACCGAGCAGGAAGTGGGCAACATCACCGTGCTCGACGCGATGGGCGGAAGCCACACGCTGACGCTGAAGTTCACCAATACGGACAGCGTCGAGGCCGGCAGTTGGAGCGTGGATGTCATGGATGGCACCACCGTGCTCTCCACCGGGCGCATCGTGTTCGCCGATGGCCGACCCGTCGCGGATGCGGCCATCGTGCAGGCCACTTATACGCCGCCGGGCCAGCCGCCGATGGCGCTGACGCTGGATTTCAGCTCGGATGTGACGTCATTCGCGTCGGGCAATCTGTCGACGCTTGCGATGACTCTTCAGGATGGTGTCGGGCCCGGCACCCTGAGCGGCGTGGCCTTCGACGCCAATGGCGTGCTTTCCATCAGCTACTCGAACGGCGAATCGCGCAACGGGGCTCGCATCGCGCTCGCGCGCTTCGACTCGCAGGATGCGATGGCGGCGCTGGGAGACAACCAGTTTCGCATGCTCGACGAGCGCGCCTGGCACTTCGGCGCGGCCGGTGAGGGCGCGTTCGGCAAGGTGCGTACCGGCGCGGTCGAGATCTCGAACGTGGACCTGTCACAGGAGTTCTCTGATCTGGTCGTGATGCAGCGCGGTTACCAAGCCAGTTCGCAGGTCATCTCGACGGCCAGCGACATGCTGCAGGAACTTTTCTCGATGAAGAGCCGATGAATACGGCGATGTCTTCCGCTCTGCTCGATCCGGTGGCGTCGGCGCGCCGGGCGCGCCCGCTGCGGCATTGGTCAAGGGTCCGGCAGGATCTTGTGTGCTCGCAATTTGCCGCGGTCCATCGCGCCTGGTGTGCGGATTGGCTGCCGGCAGACGAGGTCGCGGCGCTTGACGCCGATGTGTTGGTCAGCGAAAGCGATGCGGGCATGGAGCACGTGCCGGAAGACGCTGTCTGGTGGTCCTTCGCTGATACGCCGGCGGTGACAAGCGGCGACACCGCGACCCGTGCGGTGGCGCGCGCGATGTTCGGAACCGATGTGACGACGACCGCACCGCGCCGCGAGGCATCGGCCATCGCCGAAGGCATGGTGCGCGCGGCGTGGAACGACTGGCTGCATCGCATCGCTTCATCGCCCGCGCTCGTCGGGAGCGAATTGCGGGAATCGCCGCTGGTGCGGGGTGCGTCGGCCGTTGCCGCCAAGCCCTGGTCCGGCGCCTTGTGGCTGCGTTGGCGCTGGTGCGGTGGTGTCTGGCGAATGGGATTGCCGTATCGCGCGGTGGCTGCACTTGTTGGCAGCGAGCCCGCGAAGGAGACCGCACAGGCAGCCGCCACCGCGGCAATACCACTCGAACAGGCCTTGGCGCGGGAGCGGATTGCGTTGCGCGTCATGCTGGCGGGCGCCGAATTGAATCTTGGCCAGTTGCAGGCGCTGCGTCCCGGCGATGTCATCCCGTTGAAGCATCTGCTCGACGCGCCGCTCAAGGTCATTGCCGCGGATGGTGCATCACTCTGCGACGGCTGGCTCGGGCAGCGCCAAGGGCGAATCGCCGTCGAAATGGCGCGGCCGGCCGCACCCCCCCATCCAACAATCATTCAGTGAAGGAAAAGAACCGATGACGAATGCCATCGAAGGAATCGTGACCGCGCAGACCGTCGTGCTGCCGGACCTGCCGGCCCATGTCGATGGCGATGCCAGCAGCGCCACCATCCTGCGGGACTGGAATCCGCTGCATCACATCAAGGCCAAAGTGCAGGTGTGCGTTGGCGAGGCATCTCTCTCCGTGGGCGAACTGCTGGCAGCCAAGGAAAACCAGGTTCTGTGTCTCGACCGCACCATCGATCAGCCGGTGGACCTGACGATCGAGGGCAAGGTCGTCGCGCGTGGGCAGCTGGTGGCGGTGGACGATCACTTTGCGGTGCGCATCACTGACCTGCCGGTGGCCCTGAACCTGAGCCGGGGCGCCTGATCGATGAATGTTGTCGATGCGGGGCTGCGGCGGGCCGGCCTTCCCGGTTTGTGGCTGGCTTGCCTGATGGCGCTCGGCCTGTGGTTCGCGACGGGGGCCGGTGCGCAGACCGTGGCGCCGGCGGTCGCGGCGACCGCCCGTACGGCCAGCCTGCCATCCAGCATTCCGGTCATGCGCGAACCGACGGAGGATGATGGGGCGCGTGGTCCAGGTGTCGGATCGCTCGCCATCGCGGCCGTATTCGTCCTCGTGGCGGCTGCGGTGTACGTGGCGCGAAAGAAGACGCGCACCGTGGCGCCGCCTTCCGAACTCGCGCGCTCGTCCTGCATGCGGCTCACGCCTCGCCACAGCCTGCATGTCGTGGAGTGGGAAGGCCGCCGCCTCCTCGTGGGATGCAGCGAGCAAACCATCTGTCTCGTGGCCGAGTCGCCGCGCGTGCCCGCCGCGGAAGAATCGGCATGAGATTCAGGTCTGCACCGTTGTTGCTGGGCGTGATGCTGCTCGGAGCCGCGGCCCAGGCGGCGGCGCCCGCTGCGGCACCGAGCGTCGCGGCCGCCGAAACTTCGCAGGCATTGCGCGTGGTGCTGGGCCTGACCGTGTTGGCCGTCCTGCCGGCGCTGATGGTCTGCCTCACCAGCTTCCTGCGCATCATCGTCGTACTGTCGATGTTGCGCCACGCCATCGGCATGAACGAGACGCCGCCCAATACCGTCCTGATCGGGCTGGCCCTGTTCCTCACGTTGTTCACCATGTCGCCGGTGCTTCAGACGCTCGGCCAGGATGCGTTCGAGCCCTTCATGGCGGGCAAGCTCTCGGTCGAGGAGGGCTACCAGAAGGGCGTCGGTCCGCTGCGCGAATTCATGGTCCGGCAGACCCGCGAGGCCGACCTTGCATTGATGGTGGAGCTTTCGAACGCACCGGTACCGGCATCGATGGACGACATCGGCAATGTGCAGCTCATTCCCGCCTTCATGCTGTCGGAGCTGCGCTCGGCATTCCAGATCGGCTTCGTGATCTTCCTGCCGTTCCTGCTCATCGACCTGATCGTCTCCAGCATTCTGATGGCGCTGGGAATGATGATGATGCCGCCGACCACCATCGCGCTGCCGCTGAAGATACTGATGTTCATCCTGGTCGACGGCTGGAGCCTGGTGCTCAAGGCACTCGTGGGCAGCTTTCACTGAGTGACGCGCGATGTCTTGCGAAGAATCGGCACCGCTGTGGGTTTACTGGAGGGAGGAGGGCGATGCGGCCGCCCGCGAGCGCCTCATCTGCCTGCATCTGCCCTACGCGCGCATGCTCGCGGCCACGCTCTTTGCCCGGCGCGTGCACGGCGGTGTCGAGTTCGGCGACTACCTGCAGCTTGCGCGCATCGGCCTCATGGAGGCGGTCGACCGCTTCGATCCGGCGCAGGGCGCCAGCTTCAGGACCTATGCCTCCAAGCGCATCCAGGGCGCGATGCTCAACGGCCTGGTCCGGTTGACCGAAATGAACCAGCAGAGCAATGTCATGGCCCGGCTTCGACAGGAGCGGCTGGAGGTCGTGAAGGAGGCCGCAACGGATGCCGCTGGCGCATCGGTCTCGTCTGCCGACCCGGACGCCTTGTTTCGCTATCTGGCGGACGTGGGCATTGGCCTTGCAATCGGCGTCCTGCTGGAAGACACGGGCATGATCGATGCGGATGCCTTCGAGAGCGATGCGCGCATGCCTTCGCCCGAAGTGAGTTATTTCCGCAAGACCGAGATCCTGCGACTCCGCGAGGCCCTGCGCGACATGGTCGACCAGCTGCCGGTGCAGCAGAAGAAGGTGATCGCCTGCCACTATCTGCAGGAGATGCCCTTCGAACACATCGCGCGCCTCCTGCGTGTTACGCGCGCACGCGTCGCGCAATTGCACCGGCAGGGCCTGTCGCGGTTGCGCGAGTTGCTCGGCAAGGACGCGCATTGCGACGTCTCGTGGTGACCTTTCCTATCGTCCTTCAACCGGTATCCTTTGCTCTTCATGACCCAGCCGACGCCATCCTCCGTTGCCGCCCGTCAACGCCTTGACCGGCTCGACGGTTTCCTGCGCGAAGACCCCTCGAACAACAGCCTGCTGATCGACGCTTTCGAAACCGCGTTGGCATGCGGGGAGTGGGAGCGCGCCAGGTTCCATCTGCAGCATGGAGATTCATTGGGTACCGAGCCGCTCGCGTGGCGTCTGCGCGAGGGCGACTACTGGCTCGCGCAGCAGCGCTACGACGAAGCGCAGCGTGTGCTGGAAGCCCTGGCGCGAACGCCGAACCCGCCCGCGGGATTTGCCGAAGTACTGCTTCACAACCGTGCCTTCATCGATTTGCGCCGCGGCCGCCATGCGGAATGCATCGCCCGGCTTGCGCCGTCGCTGGAGACATCGGCCGATGGTCGAGACGGCGTTGTTCGGCATCCGGCGACCGCAGCGCGCGCGTTGCAGCAACTGTGGCTGCGTGCGCTGCACCTCCAAGGCGATCTCGACCGCGCCATCGCCTGGGCGAAGGAGGCGGAGAGGCAGAACGGGCTCGATCCGCAGGCCGCGGGGGTCGCCAGCCTCATCGCCATCGATGCAGCTGATTTCGTTGCGGCGAAGCGCTGGTCGGTCGCCAGTCTCCAAGCGGGAAACCCCGCGGACCATCCGCCCGAAGCCCTCGTGACGCAGGCTTCGCTTGCACTGGCGGCGCGCGATGCCAGGCACGCGGCCCGATTCGCCGATCTCGCACTGCAGCGGCATCCCGACGACGGTCGGGCCTGGTCGACGCGGGGATTTGCCGCACTGTTGGCCGGCGATCTTCAGGTGGCCCATGCGGCCTTCATTCGCGCGCTGGCGGTTCTGGGCAAGCACATCGGCACATGGCACGGCCTGGGATGGACGCAGATCCTTCAAGGCGACTTGCCGGCGGCCCGTGCCAGCTTCGAGGCGGCACTGGCGCTGGACCGCAACTTCGCCGAGAGTCACGGCGGGCTTGCTGTCGTCCTGGCGATGCAGCAGATTCTGCAGGAAGCGGAAACGCACGCCGAGACGGCGCTGCGGCTCGACAGGGGCAATTTGTCCGGTCGATATGCCCGTGCGCTGTTGAACGGTGAAGTGAAAGATGCCGAAGATCTTCAGCGCCTCGCCCGACGTCTGCTCGGCGGCCGCGAAGCGCCACTAGGCGGCGACATGGCTGACTTGCTGCCGAAGCAGCAGGCCGTCGATCCGGAAGCAGACTAGTCCGAGCGGCAGGGCGCCGGCATCACATCGGCGAGCAAGAGATCGCCTGCCTCGCGCAATGCCGCTTCGAGCGCGGGATCGCCTTCCATCCGATGCAGCACCGTGTCGACCAGTTGATCGAACCCGTGGTCCTCAGGCCGCCTGCGGCCCAGGGCCTCCACCAGTACCGATTCCAGAAAAATCCGAACGGCCTTGCGTCGACGTTGCGGATCGTCCGGCGACAACGCCCGCACGCGCAGTGCGGGCGTCCGCTGAATCGTGGCGTCGCCATGGCCGGCGTGCCGCTGCGCAGGATCGCGCCGCGCGGGAACGCGTCGCTGCGCGCCCAACTGCGCGCGAACCGTGGCGGCCAGTTGCGATGGCGGATCAATCATGCAGATGACGCTGGCCGATCAATGCGCGGGGCCACGCTGCCGATAGCCCGCGAGCAGCACGTGCGCTTCGGACTCTGACAACGGCTGGGGCGTGATTTCCGGCCCCGGCACCGAGTTGCGCATCAGGGTGCGGATACCGTCGATGACCTTCTCGATATCGCTCGTCAGCGCGACATTGCCCGTGTTGAGCGCGATGCCCTGCTGGAAATCGTGCAGCGCATCTTCGAAGCGGTCCTGCGCCAGCGACGCAAAGCCGGCCACGAAATGGGGCAATGGATCGGTATCGGGCAATTGCAGCAGCGGTTGCCAGGTGAGCAGTGCGGTGGCCGCGCGGCCCGAGCTGAACTGCAGCAGGCCCAACTGATAGCGGGCCATGGGCAACCCCGGCGCGAGGCGCGTGGCGTTGGCGAAGGCGGTCTCCGCCGCGCTCATATCGCCCAGCGCGGCGAACTCCGCACCCAACAGGAACTGAGGCAAGCCGGCCTCGGGTGCCGCCGCGCTTGCCTTCTGGAAGCAGGCGATGGCCCGTTCGGCATCGTCGGCCTGGCTGGCAGCCAGGCCTTCTGCGATCAGGCCATCGAGTGAATTGGATTCGGGCGTTGTCATGACAAGTTATCCAGCGTTTTGCGCTTCTGTTAAGAACCCTTCGATCGCGCTGGGTCATTCGCTTAACGATTTCCGAAATCCCTGGATGTATTGGTTGAGAGCCGTGCGTGACGGCTCACCAGATATCAGCAAGGGACGGAATAAAAATGGTAGCAATCGTCAGCGGCAACAGCCTGGGCCTGAGCATGAGCTCCTTCGCCACCCTGGGCCAGCGCGGCGTCATCGACACCGCGGCACAGGGCCGCAACGGCGAGCAATCCTTCGTCAATGTGGCTACCGGCAACCTGGTGCTGCAGGACCGCGACGACACCTTCATGGGCCGGGGCCTAGATTTCACGGCCTTGCGCACGTACAACAGCCAGGGCCTGATGAACGACGACAACGCCGACAACTGGCTCGTCGGCGTCGCCGCGCAGCGCATTGAACTCACCGGAATTGTCGGCACGGCCGGCAGTTCGGTCACCGTCACCGGACGCGATGGCGCCCGATCCGTCTACCACTGGGATGCCGCCCGCAAGCTGTATGTCGGCACCGCCGGCGCGGGCGCGTTCAACACGGTGAGCTACGACCCCGCTGCCGCCCAGTTCGTATGGACCGATGGCAACACGGGCCTCGTGGAGCGCTATCAATCGACAGGCCAGGGCCACCTGGTGTCCTCGCAAGACCTGAACGGCAACACCCTCACGTACAGCTACAACCCAAATGGCACCCTGCAGAAGGCCGCCGACGCCAACGGCGAGACCACCTTGTTCGACTACACGGGAGTGAACCTCACGCAGATCCACACGGTCTCGGGCGGCGTCGCCACGACCACGGTGCGCTACGGCTACGACGCGCAGAACCGCCTCGCGAGCGTCACCGTGGACCTGTCTCCCGAGGACGGTTCGATCGACGACGGCAACGTCTACCTCACCACCTACACGTACGACGGGGCGAGCACGCGCATTGCGAGCATCACCCAGAGCGATGGCAGCTCGCTGGCCTTCACCTATGTGCAGTCCGGCGGCGTCGACAAGGTCGCCAGCGTCACCGATGCGCTCGGAGCGGTCACCCGCTACAGCTACGACACGACGGCCAACACCACCACCGTCACCGACCCGCTAGGTGCGCAGTCGATCTTCCGCTATGACGCCCAAGGCCAGTTGCTGGAGGTGCGCGAGGGTGCGACGGCCGCCCACCCCGAGGGCCTGACCCGCACGAGCTTCGCCTATGACGACCAAGGCAATGTCACGAGCACCACGGATGGCGCCGGCAACACCACCGTCTTCGGCTACGACGCTCAAGGCAACCAGGTCTTGCAGCGCGACGCCGCGGGCAACACCATCACGCGCACGTTCAACGAGCGCAATCAACTGCTGACCGAGACCGTCCATGCGGCACCGGACCCCGATGGGGCGGGGCCTGCTCAACCTTCGTTGCCCCTCACCACGCGCTACATCCACGACGCTGCTGCAAAAAATCAGCTGCGCTTCGCCATCAGCGCCGAGGGCCGTGTGGTCGAGTACCGTTATGACAGCCATGGCGAGCTGGTGACCACCATCGAGTACGCCGGCCAGACCTACCCCACCGCCGGGCTGGGCGCGACGCAGGTCCCCACCGAGGCGCAGTTCGTCATCTGGACCGGGCTCCAGGACAAGACCAAGACCCTGCGCACCGACCTGGCGTACGACGCGCTCGGGCAGCTGAAATCCAGGACCACCTACGCCCAGGTAGGCACCGACGGGCTCGGCGTCGTCAGCACGGGATCGATCACGCAGTACGTCTTTGACCGCCGAGGCCTCCTGATTCAGGAGATCGCGCCGGACTATGTCGGGGTCACGACCTACGCGTACGACGGACTGGGCCGCCTGCTCGCGGTCACGCGCCCGTCGCTGGATGGGGTGACGCCGAACACGACGATCACAAGTCATGACGACGCCAACGGCAGGACCACCCTCACGCTCGCCAACGGCTTGGTGACCACCCAGGCCTTCGACAAGGCTGGGCGGCTCGTGAGCGTGACGCAATCGAGCGTCGGCACCGGCGTTCTGGGCACCACCCGCTACGTTTACGACGCTGACGGTCACCTGCTCATGGTGGAGGACCCGACGGGCGCGCGGCGCTTCATGCTCTACGACGAAGCCGGCCGCAAGGTCGCCGATATCGATCCCACGGGGGCGGTGACCGAATACCTCTACGGCGCGGATGGCCAGTTGCGCGAAACGATCGCCTATGCCACCGCGATCGACACCGCCCCGCTTTCCACCGGCGGCTCGCCGCTGGACTTGGCGGCCAACCTGGCAGCTGTAAGGCCCGAGGCCACTGCGCAGGACCAGAAACTCTGGCGTCTCTACGACGCGGCCGGCCGCCTCTCCTTCGAGGTCGATGCGCTTGGCTACGTGACGCAAACGAGCTACGACGGCGCCTCGCGCGTCACCTCGGTGACGCAGTTTGCCAAGCCACTGACCGCGATCCAGCTGGACCAGCTCGACACCGGCGCCGCCCTCCAGCTCGTCTCCATCGTCGACACAATCGCCGACCCCGCCAACGATCGCACCACCACCTCGCTCTACGACGGCGACAACCGCCTGATCGGGGTCATCGACGGCGAAGACTACCTCACCGAATACCTGTACGACGCCGCAGGCCGGTTGGTCGAGACCGTCTTCTACACCGCCCGGTGCGCCTTCAACAGCGCCGCGCAGCGCACCGCTGCCATGGCAGTCGCCCGCGCGAGTCATGACCTCGCAAGCGTGCGACCCGCTCCCGCCTACAACGCCATCCCCCTTCACGTCTACAACTTCTACGACGCCCGGGGGCAACTGGTCGGGCAGATGGATGCGGACCGCTATGTCACGGAGAACTTCTACGACACGCGCGGCAATGTCGTGAAGACCATCCGCTATGCGCGCCCCGGCTATCAGGGGTATCTCGTCGCGGGTGTTGCCCCGACGCTGGAGGGCGTGCGCCTGCTCAATCCAGGGCAGGACCAGATCGTCACCCAGACCTGGGACGCGGCCGGCCAGCTCGTCTCGCGTACCAACGTCGAAGGAACGGTAACGCGATTCGTCTACGACAGCGTGGGCCAACTGGTGGAGACCACCACGGCGCTGGGCACCAGCGACGAGCGCACGTCCAAGCTGCGCTACGACCTCCAGGGGCGCCTGATCGGCGAACTCGACGGCCGCGGCAGTCTGGCGGTCGGCGCCTCTTCGAGCCTGGCCGACTGGGTGGCGAACGGCACCACCCACAGCTTCGACGCGGCGGGCCGCCTCGCGAGCAGCACGGACGCCAACGGCAATCGGACCCTCTTCTTCTACGACGCGGTGGGGCGCCTGAGCTACACCGTCAACGCGATGGGCGAGGTGAGGGAGAGCCGCTACAACGCCCTGGGCCAGCTGGCCGACGAGGTGACCTACGGCACGCGCATCGATGTCGCGGTGCTCGCGACCACCAGTCCCGGCGGTCTGGTAACGGCCACCATCACGGGCGCCATCGCCGCGATTGCCGACGCGAGCAAGGACAGCCATGTCCTTCGCCGCTACAACGCTACCGGCACCGAGGCCAGCAGAACCGACCCGCTGGGCCATGTGACGAGCTACTCCTACAACGCGTTCCGCGAGGCCGTCGAGAGCAGCCAGGCGCTGGCGAGCGGCTACGTCGTCGTCGACACCGCCACATTCGATCGCCGCGGCCTGCAGATCCGCTCCATCCGGGATGTCTCGGGCACCAACGTCGAGCAGTACAGCCTGTACGATGCCTTTGGGCGACTGATCGAAACCCGCAACGCCTACGGTCGGGTGAGCCAGCAGTCCTACGACGCGCGCGGCAACCTCGTGGGGAGTGCCAACGGAGTCGGCGCGATTCGGCGCACCTCCTTCGACGCCCTTGGCAGGGTGGGCAGCTATAACGACGCGTTGACTTCCGACGCTGGTCGCTCTACCTATTCCTATTACTACGACACCGCCCAGCGCAGCGTGACG
The DNA here is from genome assembly GCF_056395305.1 of Variovorax sp. 10L426. Taxonomy (NCBI): domain Bacteria; kingdom Pseudomonadati; phylum Pseudomonadota; class Betaproteobacteria; order Burkholderiales; family Comamonadaceae; genus Variovorax; species Variovorax sp. 10L426. Next base: position 363,274 of record NZ_JBFTJF010000004.1, read on the forward strand.
GTCAACTGGGCGGGCAAGGTCTCCACGACGGTGCATAACCGCGAGGGCCAGGTCCAGGTCGAGATCGATGAGTGCGGCAACGCCACGAACCACAGCTACGACCTGAGCGGCAACCGCGTCGAGACCCAGGACGCGCTTGCCGGCAAGACCACCAGCACCTACGACAAGGCCAACCGCCTCACCGCCACCACCGACGCCAACGGCGTGGTCACCACCTACGCCTACGATGCGGCCAACCGCCTTGTGAGTTCGACGATCGACCCGGGCGGGTTGGACCTCACGACCCGCTACGAGTACGACGCCAAGGGCCAGCGCGTGAGCGTCACCGACCCCAGGGGCGTGGTCACCACGATCGAGTTCGACCTCGCCGGCCAGGTCGTACGCCAGACCGAGGACGCGGGGGGCCTCAACCTGGAGACCGTCTACACCCACGACACCAATGGCACGGTGCTCACCGTGACCGACCCGAACGGCACGCTCACGCGCTACACCTACGACGGCGCGGGACAGCGCGTGAAGGAGCAGGTCGATCCGCTCGGCCTGAACCTCACGCGCAGCTACGTCTACGACAAGGCGGGCAACGTCGTGAAGGCGGTGGACGCCAACGGCAACGCGACGCTCTATGTGTACGACCAGGCCAACCAGTTGATCTACACCATCGATGCGCTGGGCTACGTCAAGGAGAACACCTATAACGCCGAAGGCTGGTTGACGCGGGAGACTTCGTACCCGGCGCCGCTGTCCGTGCAGACCCTGGCCAGCCTGGGCGCCACGGTAAGCTCCGCGCTCAACTTCCAGCACAACTACCTGCCGGCGCTCGGCACGGCAAGCGTCACGCAAAGGCGCGACTATGACTATGCCGGGCGCCTGACCTACACGATCGACGGCGAAGGCCGGGTCACCGGCTACACCTACGACGCTGCGGGCAATGTGTACCAGATCACCTCGTACGCCAACCGGGTCGATCCCACCACCCCGCCCGTGCTCAACCCGACCGTGGACACCGAGATCGTGGTCCGCGATCGCGCGCGCGACGAGGTCGTGTGGTTCTACTACGACGCGCTGAACCGGCTGGAATCCAAGGTCGACGCCACGGGCGCCGTCACACGCTACATCTACGACGCCAACAGCAACCTGATCGAGACGCGGACCTACGCCGCGGTCGTCAGCGCCGCGGACATGGCGAATTACGTCTGGCGGGGCAAGATGCCGGAGGTGACCGCCGACGCGACGCTCGACCAGCGCGTGCGCACCGTCTTCGATCACGCGAACCGTCCGGTCTGGCGCGTGGACGGCGCCGGGAATGTGACGGGCTTCGCCTATGACGCCGTGGGCAATGTGATCGAGGAGCGCCGCTACGCGACGCCGCTCACGCCCGCGCAACTCGCGGCCTGGGACGGCAAGAGTGCCCCCCCGGTGGCGGCCGACGACGCGCGCGACGCCGATGTGCGCACGGTCTATGACGCGGTCAACCGCCAGACCTGGCGCATCGACGGCGCGGGCTCGGTCGTGCACTCCCAGTACGACAGCAACGGCAACCTGATCGACCAGCGCGCCTTCGCCCATGCCGTGGCGCCCGGCACGCCCGCAGACGCCCAAGCGCTCGCCCTGGCCACGGCGGGCCTGATCGACGATGCCCACGACCGCCACCTGCGCTATGTCTACGACGCGGTGAACCGCGCCACCTGGAGCGTCGAAGGCGGCGCAGGGGGCACCGGGGCCTTGGTGCACGTCCAGTACGACGCCAACGGCAATGTGGTGGACCGGCGCGCCTATGCGAATGCGGTTTCCCTGCCTCCGGTTCTTGACGCAGCCTCGCTGGCGGCGGCGACGGCCGCCAGCGTCGACGACGTGCGCGACGTTCACACGCGCAGCGTCTACGACATCACGAACCGCGTCGCCTGGCAGGCCGATGGCACCGGGGCGGTCACGGGCTTCGCCTACGACGGCTTTGGCAATCTCGTGCGCACGGTCCAGTACGCCACGGCCATCGCGCCCGATGCGGCCCCCTCCAGCGTGGTGGCGAGCGCCAACGATCGCATCACCGTCATGGCCTATGACGCGTCGCGACGGCTCACCTTCGTGGTCGATGCGTTGGGCGGCGTCACGCGCACGGTCTACGATGTCTTCGGCAACGTGACGCAACGCATCGCCTACGCCAATCCGGTTGCCGCGCCTGGTGCGCAGACCACCTACACCGACGCGGCCCTGCAGGGCATGGTGAGTGCCAACCCGAGCGCGGACCGGGTGCAGCGGTACGCCTACGATCATTCCAATCGCCTGGTCTTCTCGATCGACGCCCAGGGCGGCGTGGTCGAGTCCACCTATGACGGCTTTGGCAATGTCGTGCGCACGACCGCCTATGCGCGCGTGGTAGACGTCGTGGGCCTGAGCGCAACGGCCGACGCCGCCGAGGTGCGCATGCGCATCGTGAACAGCAACGTCGCGGACGCGGCCAACGACCGGGTGACCCTGGGCGCCTTCGACGGCGCGCGGCGCCAGGTCTACGAGGTCGATGCGCTGGGCTACGTCACCCAGTTCGCGCACGACGGCCTCGGCCATACGGTGGCCACCACGCGCTACGCGCTGGCGATCCCCGCCACCACGGCCGGCACGGTGGCGGGCATCGCCGCGGCCATCCGCACGAACACGAACGATCGCACGACGAGCCAGACCTTCGACGCCGCCGGGCGCGTCCTCTCCAGCACCGACGCCATGGGATTTGTCGAATCCTGGAGCTACGACGCGGTGGGCAACAGGCTCTCGTACACCAACGCGAGCGGCTCGGTGTGGACTTACAGCTACGACAGCGCCGGGCGCATGACGACGGAGTGGGCGCCGCCCGTGGCGTTGACCACGGTTGTCCCCGGCGCCCCCAGCGAGGGAGGCAAGCTCGCGGTAGACGAGGCGGCGAGCGGTGCAGCCAGCATCGTGACAGCTCTCGCCTACGACAGCCTGGGCAACCTCCTGAGCCGCACCGAGGCGCAGGGCCGCCCCGAGGAGCGCACCACGAGCTACGTCTACGACGCGCTGGGCCGCCAGGTGAAGGTGATCTATCCCCCAGTGGGCGTGTACGACGCGGCGGCGGACGCGGTCACTGCGCAAACCCTCTACACCGAGACCACCTACGACGCGCTCGGCAACGCCATCGCCAACCGCGACATCGGCGGCAACTTCAGCTACAAGACCTACGACCTGCTAGGCCAGGTGGCCTTCGACGTCGATGCGCTCGGCTACGTCACCGGGTACCAGCGCAACGCCTTCGGCGAGGTGAGCGACCTCGCGCGCCACGGCACGGCCACCACGCTCGCGCTGTCCAGGCCCGCGAGCCTGCAGACCGCGCAGGTGCGGGGCGCCCTCGATGCGCAGAGCCAGGCCGAGCGTGCCGCCGACCGCACGCTGCATACCCGGTATGACCGCCTGGGCCGCGCCATCGAGGTGGTCGAGTCCACCGGCTTCGTGTTCGACAGCAGCCTCACTGCCGAGCAGCAGTACGGCTCGGGCGCGAAGACCACCCGCAACACGTTCAGCACCTTCGGCGACCTGATGCAGGTCGCGCAGCTCAAGGGCAAGGATGTCGCGGGTGCTGACATCTGGACGCTCACCACGCATGCCTTCGACAAGCGTGGCCAGGAAGTCGCCAGCATCGACGCGCTCGGCTATGTGACGACCCAGGCCTTCGACGCCGCGGGCAACATGGTCGATCGCGTGGAGTACGCCAAGGCAGCAACGGGATGGGCGGGGACGAGCACGCTCGGGGGCTGGACGGGCCAGGCCAATCCGACCGACGTGCCGACGATGCCGACGCCGCTGATCGACCTCGTCAACGACCGCCACACCGGCATCACCTTCGACCTCGCCAACCGCAAGACCAGCGAGACCCGCTTCAACGTCGAGTTCAGCACCGCGTCCAACGGCACCAGCCAGCGTGGCAACCTGACGACGAGCTACGGCTACGACGCGGTGGGCAATTTGACGCGCACGACCGATGCTGCGGGCGCCTCGACCTACAGCTACTACGATGCCCTGGGCCGTGTCACGGCGGTGGTGGAACCCACGCGCACGAGCACCGAGACCGGCGAGGCCCTCGCGCCGCTGACCGTTTATCGGCGAGATGCGTACGGCAACGTGGTCCTGAAGACCGAATACGCCAATGGCGCCTCGATGGTGCCGGGCCTGGAGGGCACCCCCCTCGACCCGCGGTCCGCGCCGCAGCCCACGGTCGTCGTCGCGCCCAACCCGGAAATCGAGCACCTCACACAAGCCGCTCAAGGCTACTCCGACTACGGCGTGACCGGCTACATCTCTCTCGCGCCTTTCGAGGGCGGAGTCCCTCTGTATCGACTCTCTCAGGGCACCCAGCACTACTACACGGGCTCGGCGCAACTGCGTGACCTCAAGGTGGGCGAAGGCTTCACGGACGAGGGCATCGTCGGCTACACCGCTGCCGCGGGAACCCCTGGCACCCGAAGCCTGGTGCGCTTGGTGAAGTTCGACCCCAACCTGGGCACCCTCTACACCCTCGTGTCCGACCCCGCCGAATTCGCCTTGCTGGTCGGGGGTGGTTGGGTCGCCGACATCCTCGCCCCCGATGGTGGAAACGCAGGCTGGGTTGCGCAAGGACCGGACGCCACGCTGGGCGAACCCCTGAAGCACCTGGCCAACCTCAGCCCGTTCCTGGGCGACAACATCTTCGTGACCGGCAATACCGTGCAGGTGCTGCCGCCCGACCTCGCCGCCGTTGTGCGCTCCGACCGAGAGAGCTTCGCCCAGTACGACAGCCTGGGCCATGTCGTCCAGAGCACCGACGCCTCCGGCGCCAACCACTACAGCGCCTACAACGCGCAGGGGTTATTGGCCAAGGAGTGGCAGACCGACGCCATCCAGTACCTGCCCGGCGCACCGCCGCCCACGGACATCCAGGTGCCCGCGCAAGGCATGCCTGTCATCTCCGGCGTCAGCGTCGGCCTCGTGGATGCACCGGCTGTAGGCCCCGGCGGCGACGTGGACCAGTGGACCAGCTACCTGTCCCTGCGTTGGCCGCCGCCGCTGGGGTCGGGGCTGCGCTCCTTCGTCGAGATCCATCCCCAGGGCAGCCCCGAGACCGTCTACATCTCGCCCTTCGGAAGCACGGCCTCGTACGACTTCATCGACCTCTCCCGCTATGGCGGGGTCTTGGACTACCGCATCGTCTACCGCGACGCCGGGGGTCAGGAGTACTACCAGGCCACAGGCACCTTGACCATCCCTGGCGGCGACGGCGACCCGTCCATCGTCGACACCACGCCGGCGTACATACCGGCTCACACGGAGCGCGTGCCGGAGAACATCCAGACCCTCTACCGTGCCTACCAGTACGACGCCCTGGGCCGCCAGACCCATGTGTTGGAGCCTGGTGTCGACAGCGAGCTACGCTACAACGCCTTCGGCGAAGTGGTCGCCAAGAGCGTGAACGGCGAGCAAGGCGAGTACTTCGACTACGACAACGCCGGACGCCTGTGGCGCAGCAACGCCGGGGACGGCGTCGACAAGATCGCGCTCTACGACCTGCAAGGCCACCAGACGGCCGAGATCCGCAGCGCCGGCAGCGGCCGCGCCGACCTCGACCTGCGCCAGATCGGAAGTGCCCAGGCCGCCGCGCAGCTCGCCGACGTGCGCCGCACCGACACCACCTACGACCTGCTGGGCCGCGTCGTCAGCCAAGCGCTGCCCGAGCGGCTGGAGACCCAGGGCGGCGCGACAGTGCGCAACGACACGCTCACGAGTCGCATCAACGCCGACTCGGTCCGGCTTGACTGGCCGGACTTCCTGGCCGGCCTCGGCAGCGGCGACGTGGAGGTCACGCTGGGCTATGCCACCGGCGACGGGACGGTCCGGAACGAAACGCAGCGCTTCGACGCCAACCAGGCGGCCAACGGGGTGACGCTGGCTTTGAGTGGGGTTCAACAGATCACCCACGTCACGGTGCGCAAGAAAGACCCGTTCGGCAACTGGCAGGTCATGCTCGATCGCGATGGCGCGCACGCCTCGGGCGGCTCGATCGGCCAGAGCGTCGCGATTGCGGCACCGGCGGCGGTGGTCGGCCCCGTGCCCGGCTCCGAATACCCGGGCGCCCAGGTGATCATGCAGGTGCGCGCCGCCGGCAGTCCCGGCGACAGTGGCTGGAGCACCGTCGCGCTCACGAACTTCGGCGACAGCCTGCGCTACGACGCCACGGGCCTCGCGCGCGGCGACTACGAATACAAGGTCACCACGATGGTGCCCGGGCAGGCCGACCAAGTGACCGCGAGCGGTCTCCTGAGCGTGACGCCGCTGCCCCTGGGCAACATCAACGTCGCGATGGGCGTCAATCCGGGCGCGCAGACCTTCGAGTGGCAGGGCCCGGGCGCCGGCGACATCCAGGTCCTGCGCCTGCGCCTGGCCGGTTCCGCCGGTACGTGGGTGGAGCAGCGCATCGACCACCCCGCCGGCAACGAGTGGAGCGCAGTCAACCTCGCGGGTCTGGCGGGTGGCCTGTACGAATACGAGTTGCTCTGGAGCCACCCGGGCCTGGGCGCGGAAGGCGGCCCCTACGCGCACGCCACCGGCCAGATCAGCAAGGTCGCAGGCACCCCCGACCAGCACGTGCCCGGCACCCCGGGCACCCCCGCCGTGGGCGTACCGACCATCGGCGACATCACGGTGGTAGGAAACGGGGACGGGAGCTATTCGCTGCGAGTGCCCGAGCCGCCCTCGGGCATCGCCACGCTCGTCATTGCGTCGATCAACGCCTACCCTCCCTTGAGTGCGTTCATGGAGACGCAGGCCTTCTTCGGGTACGCCTATGCGTCCTTCGACGCCGGGCGAGGCTTGATGGGCGGCTATGCCTATGCTCCCGGCGACTATGAGGTCACCTACGCCTACTGCCCCGTGCCGGGGGCGGATGCGACGCAACTATGGAAGGCCCGCATCACCATTCACGAGGATCGCAGCGTCACGATGGAAGTGATTGCGCTGCCCTACGACCCCGGCACGCCGGAGATTCCGGGCTACACCATCCCCGGCGACCCCGCGCAGTACGCCCAGGCCGCCACCGACCGGGGCGCCTACGCCGTGAGCCAGGACCCGATGGCGAGCGGCCGGCTGATCAGCCAGGTCGCGGACATCAACGGCGTGAACGGCTATCAGCGCCCGGTTGTGAACCAGAACGTCGACCGCTGGGGCAACGTGATCGCCATCAGCGACCCGCGCTCGGCCGACTGGGTGACCACCTACCGCTACAACGCCAACAACCAGCTCATCGAGCAGGTGCAGGTCGCCGGCATCGTCACCAGCATCTACCACGATGAGATGGGCCGCCAGGTGGCGGTGAGGGATGCCAACGGGAACGTGAACGGCAACGTCTACGACGCCGGGGGCAACCTCGTTCAGGAGCTGCATGCCGACGGCGGCGTGGTGAGCCACGCCTATGACGCCTTCGGCAACAAGGTCCTCACCATCGACGCGGAGCACAACCCCACCTGGTACCTGCAGGACAAACTCAACCGCCTGATCCGCACCACCCGGGCCAACGGCGTCCAGGAGAGCCAGACCTGGGACGAGGCCGGGCGGCTGGTCGCCATCACCAACGGCAATGGCGAGACCATCCGCTACGCCTACGACCTGCGCGGCAACCTCGTTCGCACCACGCTGGCGATGGGGCAGAAGACCGAGTTCGCCTACGACGCGCTCAACCGCAAGATCTCGGAGACCGATGCCAACGGCAACACCGCGACCTGGACGTATGACTACTTCGGTCAACTGAAGGACCATACCGACATCGGCGGGGCGAGCTACACGTATGCCTACGACAACGCGCGCCAGCTCACCACGCAGAGCAACACGCGCGGGCAGAACCAGTCCTTCGAATACGACGCGGCCGGCCAGCTTGTGCACATCAAGGAAGTGGTGAACCCCGGCGTCTTCAGGGACACCTTCTATCGCTACGACCTCGCGGGCCGCCACATCCGCGAGACGACCGTGCAGGATGAGGTGACCTACCAGGACAACTTCATCGCCTACGACGCGCTCGGGCGCATGCGCTGGGTGGGCGATACGCGGGCGCTGGTCACCATCGACTACGACCTGGCGGGCAACCGCACCCACGTTCACACGCACCTGACCGACTTGGTGGGCGGGGAGATCGACACCGTTTACCAGTACGACGCGATGAACCGCCAGACGGCCATCACCACGTCGCAAGTGGTCAATGGGGTCGCCTCGCTGGACAGCCACACCCTGAGCTATGACGCGAACGGCAACCGCAGGAGCGACACCCACAACGGCTCGACGGAGACGTACGAATACGATGCGCTCAACCGCCTGCGCGACACCTGGCGCGACGGCGTGCTCGTGGACCATCGGGAGTACGACAACGCCAACCGCGTGCTGTCGAGCGGCAACGCCACCGAAGGCCGCTTCAACACGTACGACGCCAACGGCCGTCTGAAGAGCCAGGACGTGATCGAGCCGGGCAAGGCCTGGACCCACGTGGAGTACACCTACGACGACGTGGGCAACGTGAAGAGCTATCGCGCGGCCGATCTGGTGGGTCAAGCGATCTCCATGACCGAGAACACGCTGCGCGTGGGCGAGGGCTACCAGATCAGCGAGAGCAAGACCACGGGCCAGAGCGCCGGCGCCCTGGTCTACAAGTACGACGCCAACGACCGCCTGTGGAGCACCGACGACCCCGGCCAGACCATCGCCCCCGGCTTGCGCATCCACGACTACGTCAGCGATGCGGCGGGCAACGTGCTGTACGCCTACTACACCGACGAGAGCCACCAGCAGCGCAACAACGCGCAGCGGCAATTGATCGTCAACGGCGAGGTGCTCGGGCGCTACGGCGACGTGGCGGGCGAGCGCATCCTTGACGGGCGGTTGCCGACCTTCTCGCCGCAGGTGGACTTCAGCTTCGGCTACCAGCCCATCGATGGGAACTACCCGGCGGGCAGTCCCGGCACCTACGCGGTGGGCGCGGGCGACACGCTGCAGACCATCGCCAAGGGGGCCTATGGGGACGCGAGCCTCTGGTACCTGATCGCGGAGGCCAACGGGCTTGGCAGCAGCGCGGACCTGCGAGTGGGCCAGATGCTGACGATCCCGACGCGGGTAACGAGCGCGAACAACGCGAGCACCTTCAAGCCCTACGACCCGTCGAGGATCGTTAACGACACCCCGACCATGCTGGCCGCGCCGGGCAACCAGGGCGGGTGCGGGGGAATCGGACAGGTCCTTGTGGCAGTGATCGTGGTCGTGGTGGCGGTAGTCAGCCAGCAGTACTGGTTGGCGAACTACGGCACAGCGATTGGTGCGACAACTGCGGGTCCGGCCGTCCTGAGCGGCGCCGGAGCGACAGCGGGGGTCGCCGCTGGCACTGCCACGTGGACTACCGGGTCGCTGCTCGCGGCAGGTGCTGTGGGCGGCGCGGTCGGATCGGTTGCAGGCCAGGCTGTTGGCAACGCTCTCGGTGTGCAAGATGGCTTTAGCTGGAAGCAGGTCGCTCTCAGTGCAGTGGGCGCGGGCGTCACCGCTGGGCTGGGTGGCAGCGGCCTCGTCAACACCGGAAATGTGGTGGGCGATGCGGTCATTCGCGGCGCTGTTGCCAACGCAGCGACGCAAGGCATCGCGGTGGCGACCGGGCTGCAGTCGAGCTTTAGCTGGAAGTCCGTCGCGGCCTCGGCGGTGAGCGCTGGTGCGGCGCGGGGCCTGAACGCCGCCCTCGATTACAACCCGGCAGTCTCAGGCTTCGATCTCGGCAAGAGTCTCGTGACCGGCATCGGCGGCAGCCTCGTCGGCCAGGCGGTGCGCGGCGGCAGGATTGACGCGGCGACGGTCGCCACTGACGCGTTTGGCAATGTGTTGGGGGACAGCCTCGCAGCGGCGAATGGGCAGAAGGCGCAGGGCGTCGGGCCTTGGTCGGATGCGGACTACGAAAACGGCTCCGACGTGCAGGACAGCATCGCGGCAGCCAACCGGGGCGGCGCGGGCGCGCGGGTGTTCAACGAGCCGGATTGGAGCCGCGTGCCGGGCTCTGCGGGGTATGCGTACGGTCTCGGCGACAACGGCATCACGGACTGGCAAGGCAATGCAGCGGCCAAGGGCGAGCACAGCGCCTCGCTGGAGCGCGTGGCGGGCTCTGAACTTGGCAAGGAGCCGGGCGCCTCGAACGAGGATGCCTTCGTCGGCGAGATGAACGCCCAGCGCGACCTCAACATGTCGGTGGCGCGTCGGGCGGCCAACACGGCCTACAACGGCGACTCAGCGATAGCGTCGTACCAGTTGCTTGGCGGTGGGCCAGGCGGGATCACGAACGTCAAGCCGTTGAATTCAGGTGCTGGCGATCGCTGGTATCCCGATGCTGAGGGCTTAGGGGGAACAGTGGTTGGCCAACGCATGACAGCGGCCGAGATGGCGGCGTTTGATGCACTTGATGCGCAGACATCGAGCCCGCAGAGCTTTGGCGAGTTCGTCAACCCGAGCGGTCAACCTGCCTACAACGCGAACTGGCAGGCGGACCTCATTCGGAACACGCTCGACAATGCGATGGCACATCAAGCTCGCGAAAACAGCGCACCGGTGCCTATGGCGCCTAGCCCGGCGGCGTATCCGAGATCTGTTTCAACGTCGAGTCGCGGCAGTCTGAACTACGAGTCGATCAGCGGCGCTGCAGGAAGATCCGGCGCAGTGATCGGTGCGATTGACAACGCTGGAACGGCCGTCGGTAAGGCATCCGCTATCGCTATCCTTCAAAGGGCCGGATCATTGCACATCGATCGCATGGCTCAGATTGGGAGGGCTGCTGAACTTTCGGGCGCGATGAATGCGGTCAGCTCAGCCTCGAAATCTGGCCAAGCGATGGCCCGTACAGCACGAGCGACGAAGGGATTGGGCCCTCTGGGATTTGTCGCCGGCGCTGCAGAAATTTCGGCCGATGTTGCCGGTGCTCCGGTGAACCAAAGAGTGGAGACGTTTGCTTCGTCTACGACAAGCGCTGCCGTGGGAGGCGTCGCAGTGCTGGGGGCGGCCCAGTTGGGTGCGAGCTTAGGGCTGGCGGTGACTTTCGGTAACCCGATCGGAGGGGTGATTGGCGGCGGATTGTTCGGAATCGGTGCAGCTTTAGGCTATGAATTTGGCGGTGGATCTAATGCTGTAAAGGGCTTTGTTAAGGATGAATTACTGGAATTCAATGGGAAAAACAAATAAATCAAGGCAGTCAATTTATGCGTGGATCGCCGGCACGATGATTGCGTTTGTGCTGGCTCCGCTGCTTGCGACGAATTCGATGAGCATTCCTTTTGTATATAGAGAAAAGTGGCTTTTCTTTACAATTCTTGCTTATTTTCAATTGGGTCTATTGAGTGGCTACTTGCTGGTACGAGTGGTTCCAAGCGGCTTTTGGAATCGACTTCCAAAGCGTGAACGCTGGGGAGCCGTTGGTGGTCTTGTGATTGGGCCGCTGCTGCTGTCTTATCTCTTGCTCTTGCTATTCCCGTTAGTGGGAAACAGCCTCGCCGTTGAAGTCGTCGACAGGAGCTTTACCTATGTTTCGTCAAAGCCGTACGCAGGAACATCGCGTGGCCTCGTTCAACTAGAGCTTCTGGACAGTGGGGGCGCTAGCCACTGGGTGGTGTTCACGAAAGAGCGCGCAGAGAAGTTGGCCATGAAATGCGGCGATATCTTGGTAGCACGGGGCAGAAACTCATTTATCGGATATGTGATCGACGGTGAAGCCAAGACACGCGAAAGTGCCGAACCGTGCTTGCGCGACCGGCAGCCCTGAATGTGCTGCCCACATGCACACATGACCTTTGCGTTGCCGCCGGATGGCGGCGCTTCTGTTGTAGAGCCACGGGCCATACCGACATCGGACGAGCTGCACCTGCGACAACGCCCGTCAGCTGATTGCGCAGAGCAGTCGCAACCAGGATGGTGAGCTTCGACAGAACCAGCGCTTCGACTACGACGCGGCCGGCCAGCTTGTGCACATCAAGGAAGTGGTGAACCCTGGCGTCTTCAGAGACACGTTCTACCGCTACGACCTCGCGGGCCGCCACATCCGCGAGACCACCGTGCAGGATGAGGTGACCTACCAGGACAACTTCATCGCCTACGACGCGCTCGGGCGCATGCGCTGGATCGCGGATGCGCGCGCGGCGATCACCATCGACTACGACGCAGTGGGCAAACGCACGCACATCCACACCCACGTCAACGATCTCGTCGCCGAGGACACCGATCGGTATTACCAATACGACGCGATGAACCGCCAGACGGTGGTCGATGCGGTGGATGCGGCCGGCAACCTCGGTGCCACGGGCCATCGGCTCACCTACGACAAGAACGGCAATCGAACCAGCGATACCCACAACGGCCTGCGTTTGGTGGAAGCCGGCGGGCCGGGCAGCGGCCTGTGGGCGGCGCAGGCGGGCGAGACCCAGGAGGTCTACGGCTATGACGCGCTGGGACGCCTGGAGACCACCGATCGCGATGGCGTGAGAGTAGACCGTCGGACCTACGATGCGGCGAATCGGGTCATCTCCAGCGGGCCGGAGGCGCTGCCTGCGGCGTACATGGCGCTGCATCGCATGCACATGGGCACCACGGGCAACGACCCGCTGCAGGGGCGCCGCAACGAGTACGACGCCAACGGCTGGCTCAGGCACCAGGACACCTTCGAGTACGGCGTGTCGCTCACCGGCGTGAACTACGACTATGACGACGTGGGGAACGTCGTGAAGACGCTGGCGGTGCCGGTGGAAGCGGATCCGGAGAAACGGGCCTTCACCACGACGACGTACGAGTTGACGCGCTTCGAGGGCTATCAGGTCGTCAACAGCGTCAGCGCGACGCGCAAGACCGCCGACGAATACGACGTCCCGCAGTCGCTCGCGGGCCTGGCCTATGCCTACGACGTCAACGGCCACCTGCTCTCCACCGGCGACGCCGGCCAGATCACGCATCCGACCCTGCGCACGCACAACTTCGTGAACGACGCCGCAGGCAACGCGCTGTACGCCTCCTACTCGGCCGAAGGCGCCGGGCAGCATGAGCACGCCCAGCGCCAGCTGGTGGTCAACGGCGAGGTGCTCGGGCGCTATGGTGAGGTGGCGGACCAGCGCTTCGAGGGCTTCCCGATTCCGCAATTCAAGGGCGAGGCGCAGTTCAGCTTCGGCTACCAGCCCATCAACGGGAGCTACCCGGCGGGCAGTCCGGGCACCTATGCGGTGGCTGCCGGGGACACGCTCAAGAGCATCGCCAAGGGGGCCTATGGGGATGCGAGCCTGTGGTACCTGATCGCGGACGCGAACGGGCTCTCCAGCGACGCGGACCTGAGGACGGGCCAGGTGCTGACGATTCCCACGCGGGTCTCGAGTGCCAACAACGCGAGCACCTTCAAGCCCTACGACCCGACGAAGATCGCCCACGACACGCCCACGATGATGGCCGCGCCGGGCAACCAGGGCGGCTGCGGGGGGATCGGGCAAGTGATCGTTGCAGTTATCGCTGTGGTGGTTACCGTCTATACGGCCGGCCTGGCGAGCGGCGCCTCGGGCGCATTCTTGGCGACGATGCAAGCTGGCGCAACGACCCTGGCCGGTGCGGGCGCCGCCAGCGGGACGGCATTGGTGGCAACGGCTGCCGGCTCGGCGGCTGTTGGCTCGATCGTGAGCCAGGGCGTTGGCGTTGCCATCGGCGCGCAGGATTCCTTCAGCTGGAAGCAGGTGGCGCTGAGTGCGGTCGGCGGCGGAGTGACCGCTGGGCTTGGTGGCTTCGCGCCGACCGGCAACGTGTTTGCGGATGCGGTCATTCGTGGCGCTGTTGCCAATGCGGCGACGCAGGGCGTTGCTGTGGCGACCGGGTTGCAGTCGAGCTTCAACTGGCGATCTGTCGCGGCCTCGGCGGTGAGTTCGGGCGTGGCGAAGGGTCTGAATGCGGCCATGGGTTACAACCCGGTGAACGGCTTCGAGTTCGGAAAGAGCCTTGTGACCGGCATCGGCGGCAGCGTGATCGGGCAGGCGGTGCGCGGCGGCAAGGTCAGTGCGGCAACGCTGGCGACGGACGCCTTCGGAAATATCCTCGGAGACTACCTGGCAGCGGCTAACGGCCAAAAAAGCGTGCCCGCCCCGGTGGGCGAGAACGAGCGGCAGGCCATCATGGGGTTGTTCGATGGCTCGGGCACCGGCAGCAGCGCTGCGCTGGCCTACCTCGCGAACAACAGGTGGTCCGGCATGAGCGACACGTCGGCGCCCGCGTCGATCGGAAGCCGCTATGACGAAACGTTTGGTCGTGGCACTTCGTCGGTGGCCGATCGGTTGCGCCTCGGCTCCGACGATCTGGACACCGAGATCGCGGGGGCCAAGGCGTTCCTCGACCACATGAATGCGCAGAGCGAGCTCAACAAGTCGCCGGCTCGTCTGGCCGCCAATGCGGCCTACAACGGCGATTCCGCGCAAGCGTCGCGCGAACTGCTCGGTGGTGGACCGGGCGGGATCGCCGAGGTCAAGCCGTTGAATTCGGACGCGAGCTATGGGTTCACGAATGCCGAGCTCGCGTCGATGCACACTGAAAACACCAATCGAGCTCAGCAACTCGCCGCTGAGAGTGCGGCGGCCAGCGGCGGCGGCGCATCGATGTGGGTTGATGGCAGTGGTGTCCCGCACATCGTGATGAGCGGTGTAGGGAGCACCGGCTCGCCCGTCAACGCCGCCGAAACCGCCGCCCCGTGGCAGCCTGCGCCGGTGTCCAGCCTGGAGGCGTTCGGCCAGGGCTGGCGCGGGGACGGGTGGGGCGTGCTGGAGCACGGCACGCAGCCCAAGCCGTTTACGTACGGGCTGGGCGGCGGGACGCGCGCGGTGGTCGATAGCCTGACCGGTGCGGGCGCGATCAACCGGGCACGGCAAGCCTTCGCCAACGGGCAGAACACGCGCGGCGTGATCTACAGCATGCAGGGCTTTGGTGAGGCTGGCTTGACGGCGATGTCATTGGGGAGCTACGCGCTGGCCAAGACGGCAGTCATGGGAGCGATCGGCGCGCGCGGGTCGGTCGGCGCCATAGACGCTGTCGGCGCTTCGGCGAAAGGTTCGGCAAATGCAGGCACATCAAAGAGCATTGGTGAAGCTTCGGTGATCGGTGACTTGGCCGACGCGTCCTTGCCTTTGGGAAGCAAGCGCCTTCAGCTCAACCAGCCGAAGAGTCCTGCGTACCAGCCGGTCCGCAATGGCCCGATGACTATCGGTGGCACTAACTATTCTGGGCACGCCGTCGACCGTATGCAGGACCGTGGCCTCATGCCTTCCGTCGTTCAGCACACAATTGATGCAGGCGCATCGAGCCCTTCGCGTTTGGGGACGACGGTTCACTATGACCCCGTCAATAACGTCTCGGTAGTGGTGAACTCGCTCGGCAAAGTCGTTACGGTCAAACATGGAAAGTGAAAATCACATGAAGCAAGCTGACTTCGATAGCTTTGCCGCCCACGCTGCGGATAGCGTGTTCACGTTTGCCGAGTTCGCCAAGCGAACAGAGCAGTTGTTTGCAGATTCGGAGAGCGCAGAAGCACTCGAACCGTACAGAAGTGCCTGGTTTGAACTCGAAATCGTAAATGCGACCGCACTGGACGAGTGGGAGTCGGACGGTCGACCCGGAAAGTGGAATGAGAAATGGAATGAAAAATATAAGAACGATGCCATCGAGACCGTAAATTTGATCCGGGACGCTGCACTGCGGCTTTACGGGTAAAGGTTCACCAATACTTCCATCTCTTGCGGCATGCCTTTGGCAACGCTCTCGGTGTGCAAGATGGCTTTAGCTGGAAGCAGGTCGCTCTCAGTGCCGTGGGCGCGGGCGTCACCGCCGGGCTGGGCGGCAGCGGCCTCGTCGACACCGGAAATGTGGTGGGCGATGCGGTCATTCGCGGCGCTGTTGCCAACGCAGCGACGCAAGGCATCGCGGGCGACCGGGCTGCAGTCGAGCTTCAGCTGGCGATCCGTCGCAGCCTCGGCGGCGAGCGCGGGCGCGGCGCAGGGACTGAACGCGGCCATGGGTTACAACCCGGTGAACGGCTTCGAGTTCGGAAAGAGCCTTGTGACCGGCATCGGCGGCAGCGTGATCGGGCAGGCGGTGCGCGGCGGCAAGGTCAGCTATGACACCTTGCTCGCAGTCGATTTGCCAGCTGGGACCAAGATCATGACGCCTCGTCCCGTGTGGTCGCTCTTCGGCAGACCGGGCGGTGGCTTAGAGACGCGGGTCTACGCGCCGGTGACCAGCGATATGTATCGGACAATTCCTGCTCCAAGCTGAATTTCCAATGGCAAAAATCGAGATACCGGCTGCGTTGCAAAAAAAGCTTGGCCCAGAAATGAAAATGGATATCCATTGGATTGATGTAAAACTTCGGGACGGCCAAGTGTTGAAAAATCTAACCGTACGCGGTGGGCGGTACATCACTGGGCGCGACGATGATCCCGATGGAGAGGGACCTCTCGCCTTCACAACAGCAGACATCGTGAAAATCCGGCGTCACAGCATCTTTCCTTTCTGGTGATGCTGTCTACGACAGGTTTACGTCGGCCGAATGCGTTTGGCAATGTGTTGTGGGACAGCCTCGCAGCGGCGAATGGGCAGCGGACGCAGGGCGTTGGGCCGTGGTCGGATTCGGGCTACGAAAACGGCGCCGACGTGCAGGACAGCATCGCCGCTGCCAACCGGGGCGGCGCGGGTGCGCAGGTGTTCAACGAGCCGGGTTGGGGCCGCATGCTGGACTCTCCGGGGTATGCCTACGGTCTCGGCGGCAACGGCATCGCGGACTGGCAATGGCAAGGCAATGCAGCGGCCAAGGCCGAGCACAGCGCCTCGCTGGAGCGCGTGGCGCGCTCGGAACTTGGCAAGGAGCCGGGAGCCTCGAACGAGGATGGCGGAGGTGTCAATCACTCCTATGGCGGCAAGACCGCAATCGAGATCGGGGTGTCTGTTCCTCCGGGCGCCGGCGTCAATCCCGCCGGCTATGGCTTCGAGTTGAAAAACTTCAAAGCAAAGTAGAAGGGCTCGACCATGGCAGGACCTGGAATGAGCAATGCGAAATACGCATCGCTGACAAAATCCCAAAAGAGGCTGTACTGGCTCTTGATCGCCGCAGCAGGCGCGTTCATCGGATACATGTGGTTCTTCTACTAAGGAACGGCGCTATAGATCTGACGCGCTCTTAGCCGCGAAAATCAGAGCCCTCACCACCCAGCCCACGCGGCCGGGTTCGTGAGGGCTTCTTCGTTGGCGGTGCTCGTCGATTCGACGCCCACCGCGAAGCCATGCAAGAACGGACAATGGCCTGGACGAGGCGCCCTGTCTCGTGTGAGCGCCATCGAGGGCACTGGAGGCCCTGCTATGACCGAGGACGAGGCATCGTGATGGACAGACCGCTGATCGAGCTGCCGCCCGGCCTCGCCAAGCGCTGGGCCACCGCCCAGGCCCGAGCGGCGATCGCGGGCGCCATCGGAATGATCTACCACGCCATCGATGGCGCCCTCGTGTTCGCGATCAGTCATGCCGGCCTCGTTCGCGAGTTCCACGACCTCGACGACTTCGAGATCCACCTCGGCCACATCGAGAGCAAGGCGTGACGGCGCCGGCCGAGAAGGTGCTCGCGGTCGCCCAGGGCGTCAAGCCAGCTTCGGCGGCGAGGGGAAGGCTTCATCCCTCTCATGCGCGCGCCCATTGCCATAGGTAGCTGCTAAAGAAAAAGGCCTTCCCCAATCCCCTAGCCGCTGAGGGCTGGGGTTCCGGAGGTGATCGCAAGATGCGACCACCTGGTGGAGCGCACGCAGTTGCAGCCGCTGCCGGCGGTCGCGCCGGATCTGGGAGCGTGGCACAAGGTGTCGGTGCACCGCGATTGCCATGTCGCGCACGATTGCGTTCTGTATTCGGTGCCGTTCACGCTGGTGGGCAAGACGCTGTGGATGCGCGCGACCGACTCCACGATGTTCCTGTACCAGGATCACCAGCTGGTGGCCACGCGATTGAAGGTGCAGGGGAAACGCAGCGCATCCAATTCATTCGCGCTTCAAGAATTTGCCTTGTCGAAAAAGAGACTTGGCCTATAGCGCGCGAGCGTGCTCACTTGGTAGCCTCAACGTTGCATGAAGGCCAGCCGCTTGATCGCTTGATGAGCGGCCTTCCCATTCCCACCGTCAATAAAACCCTTGCATGGAATTGCTCCGTTCTACCCCCAACTCGCGCGCTCACATACGCGCATGCGCTCGCAATCTTCTAAGCCGCGCGACCAGGCTCGGTCAGTTGGCCATATTGGCCACCGTCATGCGACGGTCGCGCATGCAATATGGCCCAGGGCTGGTTTGTTGTTGACGCGGCGATCTACGTCGGCACGACGTTGAAGTCGATCGACCTTCGATTCGAGCAGCACTGTGAGGGCGTCATGCCAGCATTGCGCGGGAAGATTCACTGGGTGTTCTGACTCAGCCGTCACAGGTGCCTTTTGGGGGCCTCGAGATGAATGAGGCACCCCGCTGCGCGACCCTTCGTCGTTCCGCTTCTGGATCACAACGCCGACACGCTATGTGATCGGGCCGTCGTGGCGAAGAAGGCCATGACGCCCGCCACGTCTTCGTGTTGCAGCGATCAGTTCGCCCTGATTCCGACCGCGGCCATCCTCGCAGCATCGAAAACCACTCACCGCTGCGACGCCAACAACCAATTCAAAAAGTCGTTCGCAGGCCGACTTCGGAAGCCGGTCTCTTCACTATTTTTAACCAGGGAACCAACAATGAATTTTCGCTATTACGTC
Organism: Variovorax sp. 10L426; assembly: GCF_056395305.1. Classification (NCBI taxonomy): domain Bacteria; kingdom Pseudomonadati; phylum Pseudomonadota; class Betaproteobacteria; order Burkholderiales; family Comamonadaceae; genus Variovorax; species Variovorax sp. 10L426. Next base: position 382,094 of record NZ_JBFTJF010000004.1, read on the forward strand.
GCCGTTGCTGCGCTGACCCAGACTGTGGGTTGCGCCTCGATCGTCGGCGGTGTCAATCAAAGTATCTCGGTCCAGACACTGGATGCTGATGGGCCAGTCGCCGGTGCGACATGCAAATTGGAAAACAAGGAAGGAGCATGGTTCGTCACCACGCCTGGCTCGACTATCGTTCATCGCGCCTATGGCGATCTTGCGGTGAGCTGCGACAAGGAGCCGTATGCGACGGGGACAGCTACCGCCAAATCGAGCACCAAGGCCTTGGCTGTTGGCAACGTGCTTTTCGGGGGCGTCATCGGGGTGGGGGTAGATGCGGCGACTGGAGCGGCATATGACTATCCCGAACTTATTACGGTAACGATGGGCGCAAAGCCTGCGCCCCTTGCAATCCCAAAGGCCGAGCCGCCAATCTCCGTGGTGATTTCGCCGACGCCCGTCGCGGGGCTGGATGCGCCCGTCGCGAGCGATTCAATGCCCCCTTCGATCGCCAAGTAAGAACTCGCGAGGGAGATGCTTTGGTCAAGGCAGCGATGCCTTCGGCCCTTCTCTCAACAAGTAGATCGTCCAGCAGCGCTGCCTGATCGTCCCGGAATTTCACTTCAAGAAACGCCATGTTCCTGAAGGTGGAATCGCTACTGGCAGTGGCTTCATGGAGGTGGAACTGACTGTGACGCGTGATGGCTCGCAGCGCCTGTACAAAAGCTACGCCGCGCGCACAACTTTCGAATCCAGTTTTGCTGGCGCGGTGGCCATTCCGAAAGGACAGATCGAGTATCCGAACCTGGTTCGGGCGCTGTTGCGCGAGGTCTATTCCGATCCTGAGTTCGTCGTTGCTCTGGGCAAGTGAGGAAACTGTTCATGACGACTTTGCGTTTGGTTCGCCTGGCTCTCGCATCTGCCTTGGTTGGCTTGCTTGCCGCTTGTGCCCACCCCATTTCAATTAGTCCGGAATCGACACCGCCGCGCGTGGAGGGGCAACTCATTCAGAAGAAGGTCGCCTACGCCATCAGCGATGCTGACCTCGCCAAGGAAGTCATCTCGCCCGGAGGTGGTGGCGACCGTGTGAGTTACTACCCTCATCGCGATCTGGAAAAGGCCATGCGAGATGCGCTGCGCTCGGTCTATCAGGACGTCGTGGCCATTGGATCTCCGACGGAGCCCAATGGGGTGAGTCGATCGGGTGTGGATCTCGTCTTCATCCCGGAGGTCAAGACTACGTCCAGTTCGCCGTCGCCCTTCACTTGGCCGCCGACTCGTTTCACGAGCGAAATCTCATGCCTTGTGACCGATGCGGATGGCGTTGAACTCACGCGCGTTCGCGCTATTGGGGAAGGCAACGCTGAGTTTGACGAATTCAAGAGCAACTTCAGCCTTGCGGCAAACCGGGCGGGAACGGATTTGGCTGCGAAGCTGGTACAGGAAATTCGCGGCAACGAGAAGTTGCGGTGAATCCATTTGGCGGCGCCGCCTCAATGTTCCGGGGGCTAGCCCGGAAATTTCACCAGTAGAGGGTCGGCAGCCTCGTGCCGGAGCGCGTTGACATTGGTATCTGACGCCAATTTCAACCGAGGACTGCCGATGCCAAAGTGTACCGATGGGACGATGGATTTGGGGCGCCTGGGGCGCCGCGTC